>JACKAM010000004.1:0-300000 GCA_020635075.1 Pseudobdellovibrionaceae bacterium
CTCCTTAATGGTTTCTGGACGAAAGAACTGATCGAGTTTGCCCATGAATGGAAAAACAGAATTAGTCGCTCAACCGATTGAGCCTTACGTTCTCAATTTTCTCTCTCGCCAAATGGACTCGGACAGGTATCAGGTTTTGCCTCTTGCAGGAGATGCCAGCGCCCGCCGGTACTATCGAATTGTCTGTGAGGAGGACTCCTGGGTATTGATGCAGTGGGAGCCCTTTGAGGCCAACGACAAATACCCCTTCCTGTCGGTGCAAAAGCACTTTTTAAAACATGGTGTTCAGGTTCCGGATGTTAAATGTATGGCACCGGAACTCGGTCTTGTGATGTTAGAGGATCTGGGAGATCTCACTCTGGAACGGAAGTTTTGGGAGAATCAAAACCAGGACCTCGCTCTTCCCTTTTATTTACAGGCCATCGACGAGCTTATTAAGATTCACTATTCCGCAACCCAGGACATGGATCCTTCCTGCACCGCCTTCGCTATCGAATTTGATACCAAGAAATTATTATGGGAAATGAATTATGGTCGACAGCACCTGTTAGAGGCGCTCGGAGAGGTGAGCTTTTCTGATTCCGACTCCAAACAGATGCAGAGTATTTTTACCGATATCTGCACTACCCTCGATAAAGAGCCCAAGTATATTTGTCACCGGGATTACCACAGCCGAAATCTCATGATTAAGCTCGGCAAAATGCGCGTTATTGACTTTCAGGACGCCCGCATGGGCCCGATCCAATACGATCTTGTCAGTTTGGTTCATGACTCCTATGTGGATTTGAGCGAGGAGACCCGAGGGGCGATTCTGGAGTATTACCGAGAGCAGGCCTGTGATCTGTTTGGACTGCAGTGCAAGGATTTGGGTTTTCAAAGGATATTCAATCTGCAGGTGATTCAAAGATGCTTTAAAGCCTGCGGGAGTTTTTCCAGTTTTTATAACACTCGGGGCGATACCCGCTACTTAAAGTATATTCGCCCCACATTAGAGACCGTGGTTCGGCACCTGGAGCATTTTCCTGAATACAAGTTTTTTGCCGACATCTTGACCGACCGAGGCTTTTTGGAAACGGATTATGAGGCTCTATGAGAGCTATGATCCTTGCTGCCGGGCTCGGCGAGCGGCTTAGACCCCACACAACAAAGGTTGCTAAGCCGGCATTACCCTTTTTAAACCTACCTCTAATTTGTTATCCCTGGTTTCATTTGCAAGCGGTCGGGGCCCATCAACTCGTGGTCAATACCCATCATTGTGGAGAGAGCGTCAAAGCTGCCGTTGAGGCCTTTGGCTTACCCCTGGTGAAGTTTATCCACGAGACTCCCGTCATTCTGGGCAGCGGCGGCGGAATTAAGAACGCTGAAGTTCACTTAAAAGGCGAAGGGAGCTTTGTCGTCGCCAATGGTGACGAGATTCTGATTGCGCCAGATGGCCTTGAGGAGTTGTGGAGGCATCACCAATCCCGTGGCAATCTAGCCACCTTGGCCGTGTGCCGCCATCCAGAAGTTGGGACCAAGTTTGGCGGCGTGTGGTGCGACTCTAGCGGTCGGGTGATTGAATTCGGAAAGGTGGCCAGCTCTTCCAAATTGATGGGGTACCACTATACTGGATTTATGGCTCTCAGCGACCGAGTCTTTGCCTTTCTTCCCCAAGATCAAGCTTCAAATATTCTTTATGATGGATTGGCCTCCGGAATTAGAGTCGGAGAAAAAGTTGAAGCCTTTGAGGTTGAGGGCGCCTGGTATGAGACCGGATCCGAATCCGATTTCTTGTCAGCTAGTCTCGCCTGCCTGAATCACCTTCTCAGTGATGATCCGCTTGGGGCGAGCCTAAAGGAGCTTCACCATCACTATGGACGGGTTTTGCTTCCCCATGGCTCCGACGTCTTAGTTGGCACCAATTGCCACATAGATCCATCGGCCCAGATTTGTGGCCCCACCCTTCTTGGCCATGGGGTACAACTCGCTCAAGGCGTGGACCTAAAAGGCTTTAATATTATTGGTGACGGTACGGTTATCGACGACGGCTGCTCCCTGGAGAGCTCGGTCATTGGAAGTCACTTGCAAATCCCCAAGGGATCCTCTCTTCACGCCCAGCTCCGACTTATATAAAAAAGGCCAACATTTATAGGTGTCGGCCTTTTCTGATTTTTAAATTTAAGTACCCGCTTAAAACTTGGAATTTCCCCGATCCTTATTCTGGGTGTCGGTCTCGATAAAGATATTGGCCTTGCGCTTTTTCTGATAGCGACGATGAACCATTTCAAAAATGTTGTCCATCTTGACTCCAATTGGCTCGCCACCAGCCATTCTCTGCATCCCCGCCACATTGGCCGGACCGCGCTTTTTATTCATCTTATTTTTTAAAGATGCGAGGTAAGCCGCCATTGGATCACTTCCATCAAAGCTGACGCCTTCACCGCCCCCCGCACCGAGGGCGCCTCCGCCACCACCACGGGAATCCAGCCCCATAGCTACAACATTGGCTTTATCTCCATACTGCTCAACCGCATCACGATTTAACTTCCCAATGGCCGCGCGGGCGGCATTCACCGATGCTTCATCATAGCCTGCAGCAGCCATGGCCTCTGGGCTTGAAAAAGCACTCAAAGGCATCTCTCCGTTTGGAGTGGTAATGGTTCCCGCTGCCGCATTGACTTTGTAGCCTTTGTTTTCCAAGTTTCTAAGACCTTCATTGATTCGTGGATTCGCAAAAGATGTTCCACTTCCTCCACCAACACCTCCGCCAGGAACGGTCCCTGGCAAAGTGCCGCCGCCTGGCAACTCACCACCAGGAGTGGTTGGGAAGTTGGGATTATATTCTGTGGCCGCATAAACGCCGTCGGACTCGCCAGCCGCTCCCGCATCAAGCGCCGCCTGAAGAAAAGCCATTGCTGCCATCGGACACGCCCAACCACCTTTTGGGGTCGCACAAATTGCAGAGAGAGTGGCTCCCGCAGCCAGGTTGATCATCATCCCTGTATTTTGTGAACTTGAACCTTGTTCGGCACCTTGATTGATGTTGGGACCACCGCCGGGAGCTTGATTGCCACCTTCCGTTCCTTGTGTTCCACCAGAACCCAAGGCACCAAGAGTAAAGGCTGCCATTGCTACAACTAACCCGCCACGAATCACATAAGCCAATTTGTTCATATACCTACCCACCATCTCAATGGATTTAATAAATTATAGCTTTGTTTTCCCACCCACTTAAAGGCATTCGTGGACTGACGGTTCTGCAATTGAATGGCCCTATCGTATGGAGCGCCTCAGTTAAAACCTTAGACTCAAACCGAGACACTTTGAAAACTTATCGACAAAAGTCCTGTCTTACTTTAGGACATTTTTGCCTTTTTATGAGGTTGTAAACGCCTGTATTCACGGGTGTTTTTTGCGGCCCCAAAGACAGACTCCGCCTGCTTACTTCTGAGTCAGTAGAGGCTCTAAGTGGGGGAAAACACTTAGGACTGACTGGCTCCGCATCTGATCCAGGGCTCGGGTGTGATCGACAAAGGCCTTTAAGTCACTGGAATTCCTAAGCTCTTCCGACTGGAGCAGACCCTGAGCCAGACTCCTAACCATTCGACGGTTTTCGTCCCGGTGGGGACTCCGACTGCACAGATAGCTTTTTTCCAAAAAGACTTCGACCTTATGAGCAGCTGCCTTTCTCATTTCTAAGGGAATTAGCTCCGGATCAAGGTGGGGTGTGTCCCGAACCATAGTAAAGGAGAAGGTCATTTCAATCCCACTCTCCTGAACAAACTCATCGAGAAACCAGAGAAGTCGATCAATAGTACAGACCTGATAGGCCGACAAAGTCGCCTGGAGCACCTTACTCCATCGAGAATGCAATCCTTTTAGTTTTCTCAAGCCCTGGACGGTGTCTGTCCACTTTGAGGGAAACCGAATGTACTCGTTTTCCTCCGCAAAGGCATCGACGCTACACTTGATTGTCCCACTGTTAAAGCCATTGAATATTTCAATATGCTCTTCATTCAGGGTGACAATGTTTGAACTCAAATCCAAATGCATGTTCGCCGCCCACTTCTTTTTTAAAGAAAGGTCGCGTAAAAAATCTATCGCCTCAGGATCGACCAACACCTCTCCCCCCCGCATTTCCAAAAAGCGAGCCTTCTCCATGTAGGGCTGAAGCTGATCTCTAAAGTATTGGCTTTCTCCCAAATGCCCGTCGGCAACTAAGGCCGTGGCCATTTCCATCTCTCCACGCATCTCAGGTGTTAGCTGGTCCGCTTTGGCTTTGTACTCCTGAAGCATTCGCGTGCTGAGGGCCGGAGTGCACATACGACAGGATAGATTGCACTTCGTACTAAAGCGAAGCTCCCACCAAATGGGGTGAGTAGATATTTGTCCGTCATTAGCCAGGGCCTCGTCCACAACCGATTGGAATTTCGCAGCAAATTTGTTGTTGCGATTTACCCGCTTGCTATCAACACCTCTATCTTCCAGGCGATAACAGTGCTCGCAGTTTGACAGATACTCTTTGCGAGCCATTCTCAACCGAAAGTCGCGCATAAATTCGCAATTCCAAACTTCGTCAATACTGTCCTTTCTTAGGTCAAATGTATCGCCCGGTCCGCCAGTGCGACCCGCGTTGACGTCTATGATGGTCCCATTTTTGGGAATGCCATGAGGAATTCCGCTAATCGAGCAACACACGCGCAAGTTACCCTGCCCACGGGTGTTGAGCTGGACAAACGGAACGACACAAAAACGACCCTTCTTGATTTCACTCACGGCTCATTATCCGCCTTTAATACTTGGGGTCCATATAGACCTCATGAACGCACAGGTGCTTGGGTGTGTCCAAAAGAAAGCGCACCACTGATCCCACCTCCTCGGGCTTTAAGCCAACTCGGAATCCAGGTTTTGATCTCGATTTTTCATTATCCAACCTACCCACCTGAATATTAGTGAAGCGCATTTTTACTTCCCGCTTTGAAACCTGTTCTCCAATGTACTTACTCAGGAGCCTAAGCCCCTCTTTGCTTCGCAGGTAGTTCCACACCCGGTGGTCGCGGTCATATTTTTCATGATACACGGCAGTTGAGCCGAGGCAGAATAGATAGCCGTCATGATTTCGCTCCAACCAATCGATAGCAATTTCCTCCACCAACTCGGGCTGCAGATTGTTGGCATTGGTGACGACGACGACAGCCTGATATTCGCGCGACATTTCAACGATTTTTTTAAAAACACTTCGGTCGCAAACATCAAATCCATTGGACCTGCCAATTCCAAACGCCTCCGGACCCAAGTATTCAGTGACTCCCTTGCCGAAATCCTGAGTTCCGCCAACAACCAAAATTTTCACCTCCAAACCTCCCCGAGTTCAGGAACAAACTCCCGCCAAGATCTTCCACGAATATTATCAAATGTTTCGATGAACTTTTGCCCTGCAATTAGTATCTCCGGATGGCTCTCTCCGTGTCTTATAAAGTTTGCCACCTTGGACAAGTTCCTCTGATTGAATTCATCCGGGTAAATTGCTAGGAGGGCTTCGACCTCCCCAATGGCCTTCTGTTTTAAATTAGGGGGTAAATTAGTCAGGCTTTGATAGGCGGGGTCTCGCAACAATGTGTGGCAATGGAGACGCACTCCGCGAGAACTCTCATTCTCCACTCCACTCAACCATGCGTATAGGTCCTTGAGCCGCCAAATCGACAAGGCGCTTATGGTCGGAGTCACGCTGATTTGCACGTTGGCGTTTGCGATCTGCAACAGGCGCCTAAAATTACTTTCTACCTTATCCCACCTTGCCGGGTAGCGAAGATACTCGAAAGCCCCGTCGGTGGCGTCAATACTACAGTAGACATGACAGGACTTAAAATGATTGAGGGTTTCAATCTGCTCCTCTTTTATGACCGTCAAATTCGTACTCATCTCCAAGTCAATTTGAGAGGCATAGCCTTGGGCAATAGCATAGGACAGCATCTCCCAATTTTTGCCAATGAGAGTCGGCTCCCCTCCGGTAATGTAAAGGCGACGGATCTCGGGCATCAGTTGGCGCACATCTTGCCAAAATTCTTCTCGTTCATACCAGTCGCTCATACTTGATCGCATGCTAGCAAAAGCGCCCAGATGCTGATCATCGAACTCAACATCCTTTTTCTCCATGTTCTGCTCGATCTCGCGGTACAGGAAACTGGATGAATCGGGGCTACACGAAACACAGCCAAGATTACATTTGTTACCTAGACGCAGTTCCAGAATCTCAGGATTCTGGACTTTACCAGTTAGAATATCAGGAACTCGGGCGGCGTTGACCTCCAGTTCCGTTTGCCTTTTACTTCGATTACCAACTGATTCAAATTCATAACAACGAGTGCAGGCTGCTACCGTTTTACCGGCCAGCATCTTTGCTTTCATTTGGTCCAATTCACTACAATTGAGCGCCGAGAAAAGGGAGTCCTTTCCGACACTGTAAGGCCGCCCCTCACCGTCCTTTAGGGTGGAAATCGTCCATGTGCAAACTCTCAATCGCCCCGTCGGACGAACCCCCAAATGCAACCAAGGAAGGACACAAAAAGTGGGTGATAATTTTGTAGATGTCTTCTCTGACACTAATCTCTTCCCCTTAACTTAACCCTATCTCCATTGGGGATTTGATGGCAAATCGATCCCGCCCACCAGCCTCTCCGGGACGGGGCGTTGCCTCTCGTGCCCCACTGGCCGCCTCCCGGCGACTAGGCTCCCTTCTTAGTTCGAGACTGAAGGTGGGCTTAGACATTGGATTCTCATGTACCGCTTCCATATTGCGAGGGCGGTGCTGCTGAACAGAATCTCGTGTCCATCCATCTTTATGGAGTCAACTCCACACTTGTAATCTGTGGCGCTCGATTATATATGGACCAGTAAGATGAATTCGGTCGGGGCAAGACTCCCTAGTGGCCGGGAGAAAAAACTATTTACGGTACCCCTTCAATCTTAGGAGGAGTAGAGGCCATGAGCTCTAAGATCTTAGTGGCGGGAAACTTCAAATATGGAATTGCCAGTGAAATTTTCAAGCGATGGCCGGAAGCCCATTTTGCCAGTCGCTCTAATGGCTTCGACCTAAACACAGAGAAGGGACAAGACGATTTTGCACGGTTGAGCGTCGATTTCGATACAGTGATTTTTTGCTCGACCCTGCGTAGGTTTAACCAGACCTTATTGGTGGAAAACACCTGGAGGTACTGGGTTGACCAGGCAAAAAAAGGTCGCTTTGTGTGCCTTGGCAGCACGGCTGATCGTGGAGCTCGCCCTTCGAATTGGATGTACCCGATTGAAAAGAAGGGCCTGAGAAGTCTTTGTCAGAATCTCAACCTCTGCGACTTAAGCGGAAGTGGGATTCGAGTATCCTACCTATCGATTGGCTTCGTGAAGACTCCTTATACAGAAGAAAAGCATCCAGGAAAGAACAAACTTTCGACCGCCTACGTTGTAGACCTAATCGAGTGGATTCTTGCCCAGCCAGAAGATCTTAATGTCCACTCCATTAGTGTTGACCCAAGGCAGCCCCCAGCAGAAAACATCAATCAGTAAATTCCACCAAGATCCTTGGTCGCAACCTGTAGGGACCCAAAAAGTGTCTGGAAGAAAAAATTATTTTTTTCCGCCGGAGTCGAGCTCACAGCGATAATCAAACTTATTTCCCATCTTATCAGCTGCTTCAACAGCCACGGGCAATTTTAATTCCGAAGAGTACTCATGGGTGAAGCGAAAAAACGCCTTTTGCCCGGAGTGATAGGCTCTAATATAGGAAATTTGTTTCTCTCCGTGGTTAGTCACGACGCGGACTTCCGGAGGACTTAAAAACCCGTATAAATCAACAACCTCTTCTGGCCTCGTTGAAGATGAGTAGCCTGCCTCGTAAAGTCCCACTTTCGCTGGTGGCTTCGAGCCGCCGCCCTTCATGCTATAGGCCCTCATTGGCTTCCCCTCAGCATCCACCAAATGGTCGGCC
Organism: Pseudobdellovibrionaceae bacterium; assembly: GCA_020635075.1. Taxonomy (NCBI): domain Bacteria; kingdom Pseudomonadati; phylum Bdellovibrionota; class Bdellovibrionia; order Bdellovibrionales; family Pseudobdellovibrionaceae; species Pseudobdellovibrionaceae bacterium. The sequence continues at coordinate 7,964 of JACKAM010000004.1, forward strand.
AATCCAAAATACAATTTCCACCCCGGGCCTGCGGCTCGAAAAGGTTTTTGCGAATCTCGTATTATCTCTACAATGACATTGTCCTTTTGATTTTTAATAACATTCATTTTTAAGGATTTTATACTGCCCTCGCATTTGTAAGATAGCTCCGTGCCCGCTTTGGGCCAGCTGAATTCGGCAAGCTTGGACTTCGGAACTCTACTCCTCCGCTTCACGCCCTGAACCTCACAATCATAGGGGAATATCCATGCACTTGGCTTAGATACTTCAACCTTCTCATTTATAATTAACCGAAAGGACTTTGAGTAAAACGCCGACCTCCGAACAACGGCTCCATTCCCGTCGGCGTTACCCATGACCGATTCAAGCTCAACAACGAGTGTTGCTCGTCCTATTTTGGTGTCAATCCTCTGCTCTTTTCCTACCTTAGTAGATACCGACACATCGAATTTCCCATTTCGATTCGTGCTCTCAATAACGCCAGAATAGGTTCCCGGCTTTAATGTTGTCACCTTCTCTAGATTGCCGGATTTTAATTTGTTTTTTGTAAGTATGCTTGGATTAGCTCTCAAATAATGAGCTCCAGCAATGTATTCCCAGCCCTGCGCAACACCATCCCAGCGAGGCGATTCTTTTTTCTTTGGACTAGAAAAAGACTCCTCATAGATTACCATTCCCCCCTGGTGGTGCCAGTTGAGTACATATCGATCAGAATAAGATTCGCCCTTGCAGCTGTAGCGGATTTCAGACCCCACCGTCGGCAAAACCGAATTCCCATGCGCTGTTAGCCAAGACGTCAAAAGAACTAGAATCAATAATGCAGATCGCAAAGCCAGAACCTCCTATAAGAGTTGGCACAGGATACGAAACCATATTCGTCAAGTCAAAGAATCCGCCGGTCAGAAACTTTGCTTAACGCCCTACTCAGACCGAAAGATTGCGTTCACGAAGGTGATAAGATCCAAATAGGACTGGCGCTTGGCGTCAACGTTTCCGCCTATTTTAACTTTCCCTTTTTCTCCACAACTTCTATTGGCAATTCTAGCTCTCTCAATTGAATTTTGGTCCAAACCCATTTTCGCTTCATGCAAGGAGCCTTCGGCACTGATCGCCCACTTACACTTTTCTCTACTGTGAGGCCCGTCAATCACTCGTAGAGGAGTAAGAGAATCAAATCCGTGGTAGGCATTCTTGTAGACTTTAAGCAAAATATTTCCGCCACTTTGAGCCACCTGCCTCTTGAACTCATAACACCGATCGGGCAGTGCCCAATTATCCTCTTCCCCAATGAATAAAATCATTGGGGCAGGGGTGAATCGGGGGTCTTCGTAATTGTAGCAAAATGGATAATAGGCAATGTGAGCCGCAAAACCCAGCCCTCCAGGGTCAAGCCGCTCAACAACTGGCCGCCAGCCCGCCAACAAAGCGATCTCACCGCCCTTTGATCCACCAAGAATGGCTATTTTAGCAGGATCAATCTCCCTGGAGAAATTTTCCCGCAAAAACTTTAATACTGCGAACGCATCGGACAGCACCATGGCGTTGGACAGGCGCTCTGAATGGTGCCCGGTCCATCCATAGACATTTCGAGGAGTGAAGCTATCAAAAACCGCCGTTGCAATCCCCATGGAGTTCAAAACCTCCAGCCGCTCGCGATCCCTGTCTTTTAAAGCTCCTAACGAAGTTGGAACAAACACCACCGCGGGAATTCTCTCCTTCGAGTTTGATCTCAGCTTAACAAATGGAATGAGGACTGACCCTTTGATCTTTGCCCTTTCTCTTATAGACTCCTCTCCCAGAAGATCTTGTAGAGAATATGGGCTCTGGCTGCTCACCACAAAATCTCCTATGTAATCAAATTTTCCACGGTGGCGCTGATCAAAACCCTGATTGGTAGCGATTCCCAATAAATTGATCTTAGATAGCAGATATCGTAACTTTTCCTGATGGTAAAACCCAACCAGGCCAATTGTTACCCAAGCAATTAAGAAAATGGTCCATCGAGTGGCAAACCGATTTTTCCCCATTGGCCGATAATCTCTCAACTCTCCCGGTTTCTCCAGTTTTTTTGAACTCGCTCTCTTGGGCTGGCTCTAGCGTTCATTCTTCGATGTTCATTCTTCGATGTTCTTGTTGCGGTATGTTGTGCCTTGCCTCGACGGGGTCAAAGAAAATCGTTCTCAGGATTTAGGCCCATATCGACCAAATGGAGAAAACCCGCCTTCATTAGAACCTCGCGATACTGGGAGTTCAATTCTTGCTGCTCGGAATCCAGCTCCAGAATTCGTCCCAACTCAAAGGGACCGAGTCGAATTGTCGTTCCCTCCGGGGCATCTTTGTAGAGATCTGTGTTTACCTTCGCCGCTAGAGAATGGCATTTAACAGAAACTCGCCCGCGCATGACATCTGAAAGCCTGAAAAGAAATTCCCGGGCCTCCTTAATATCTTCAGCCGTCAAATTCGCCCACCCGAAGATTAGGGAAATCGCCGGCCGAAGCCGGTATTTGTGATAAAGCTCAAACGTACGCAGAACAATATCAAGATCATGCCCTTTTTTCATCCATGCCAGCATTCGATTGGAAGGAAACTCCAGGCCCGTCAATGGACAAAAATGGGCCAGGTTAAACCCTGCCCGCTGACACTCCTTAAACGTGGATTCGAGCACCCTAAAGACCCCGGTGTCACAGCGGAGGTGGGTCCAATAGTCGATATCATTACGCGGCTTCAACTGAGGGAGATAGGTCTTCAAAAACTTCGGCGACAATGCCGGCGAGTTAAGAAAAACTCGCAAATATCCATCATTTAGATCATTAACAAAATTGGGGTCAAATTTAATCTTGGTATTGTCACCAGGATAGGTGCAGAAGTTACACTTGGCCCAGTAGCAAAACTCCTCCACAGTATACCCCAGCAACACCTTGCCATTTAGTCCCTTGGGAATCTCCACTCCCCACGACCTCTCGCCTCCAATTACCTCCCAGAGAGGCCTCTGAGTGTAGGTGAGATTAGGGGGGATTTCACCCGCGAGCTTCTCCGGCTCCACGGCTGTCCCACCGACAACAAACTCAATATTTGGATACCTCATGGCCCAGACATAAGCCATGTACATGTGGAAGTTAAAAAATGCACTGATGTATACCTTGCCCTTGTCGATAGGTAACTCAATGCCACTGTTTTTTCTTTGCAGCTCGTCCAGGCTTCCACTCAAATCTAAACGAACCCAGTAAAAATCTCCAAGCTCCTTGCAGCGATGATACATGGAGGAAAAGCCGTTCGAGAGAAAATAGTCCTCTGACAGCATTTTCCTATCGATCTCAACATACTCGTTATTAACGAAGATCTTTGTGCCCTTGCCTCCGCTAACATGAGTATTATAGAACTGGACAAACAGGGTATCCTTAATCGCCACGCAAAACCCCTCCCCCTAGATGATCCCACAGGCTTTGACTCATTAAAAGGGCAAATTTCCCTTATCCAGCCGTCTCTAGATGACACACCTGGCATTGGAATTGACGACGCCTCGCCTTCCGGCGCCCAAGGCGACACGAATTCACATTTGCTCCTCAATATTGGTAGTAAACAAATACCGTTTCATTAAATGAACCAAAGACGAAAAAACTTGTCGCGAAACCTACTACCAGTGCGATTTTTGCCGCCAGAGGCAACTCCTGCCACCAAGTCCGCAGAGGTTTTTTGGTTTCTATGTAGTGCAATCCTTCCAGGCAGAAAATGAAAAACAACACTCCAACAATGTGAACGGCTGACTGATGTAGCCCGACATAGGACTTTAGTGCGGAAAAATTAATAAAGTCGGCGACTGATAAGCTCCACATTTTGTCGATAGAAACGTAGGACGAGACTCGGCCCAGCTGGGAAACAAAGGCGGGGATGCACAGGATGATTTGAGCTACCAAAATTTTTATCAACGTCTCTATGGGAGACCTATTGGGCACCTTGAGCGCCCGGAAAAACCGACCGCCAAATCCTCGCAGGGAATATTCAACTAAATAGAGCGCCCCATGCCCAGCCGCCCAAACAATATGCCAAACATCACCTACATGCCAAAGCCCGACGACAAAAAAAGTTATCATTAGATTAATCTTGATCGAAGTAACCGAGGTAAAAATCCGACACAGAGGCAGAAACAGGTAGTTCGAAAACCAGATCACCAGGCTTCGATGAAACCTTCTCCAGAAATCTGTGGGCGAGGTCGCAAAAAACGGGTGCCTAAAGTTCTCCGTTAAGCGGATTCCAAACACCCCCGCAGAGCCAATGGCAATGTCCGTATAGGCTGAAAGGTCAAGAAAAAGGCCATATCGGGCCCAAAATACTGCCAGCAAAAAGGGGGCTCCATAGTAGTAGTCGGCGCTCGAAAACACATTAGTCACAAAAATATGTACAGAGTCTGCCAGGACAATTTTTTTGAACAGCCCACAGGCAATGCGCATCAAGTTGAACTTCAGGTTCTCATAGTCGATATTAATTTTGGCCTTTAATTGCGGCAATAGATTCGTTGCACACTCAATTGGACCGGCAACTAGTTGGGGAAAAAAGGCAATGAACAGGGCAAGGTCTGTAAATTTACTCTCCGCCTTCAGTCTTCCCCGGCAAACATCAAACAAATAGGACATGGCTTGGAAGCAGAAAAATGACAGGCCCAAGGGTATTGCAAGATCCAGTAGCGTCTGGGAATAGGTTTTGAAGCTATAATGGCTGCCACCTTTCTGAACACCTACGAACTTATAAAATCCCAGAATAAAAATGATTGCGCCAATTCCAAGGCTTAAAACCAGCCGCTTCGAGCGAGCGGTCGTCAGCCGATCCATAACCAAAGCAACGACATATGTGCCTACGGTCACGCCAATAAGTAGCATCAAATGTTTTGTACTCCAAAAGGAGTAAAAAACATAACTTGCCAGCAAAAGGTAAATGGATCGAAGGTTAACCGGAATGATCAGCAGCAAAATCGCCACTATGGGTAAAAACAGCAAATATTGACTTGAACTTAGCGACATTCTTTCTCTGCGAGTTGTTCTAGCTATAATAGATCATATGCAAAGTTACCATCACTATATGGCTCTCTAATTCCACGAAACTGGCACGAGTATAAAAACTCGAGCATTTCATCGTTAAGTCGCCGTTGCTCATCATTCATAAAAGGAATTTTCCCCAATACAAATGGGCCCTTTTTAACAACTCGAAAATCTAAGTCCTGCTTTCCATACATTGGAGCAAGCGGCTTGGAGACCAGATAATGGCACCTTATCAGGGCTTTACCCGCAGTTACATCTCGTAGCGAGGCCAAAAACTCTTTGCCTTCCTCCACGTCTTCTTTGGTCAGGTTATTCCAGCCAAAGATAGTCGAGATGACCAACTTTGTTCCGTGATCCTCAGCGATTTTGCAGAATTCCAAAATGTTCTTTAGCGTTGTGCCTTTTTTCATGTGCTTTAGCATGCGATTGGACGGAAATTCGAGGCCCACCAACCACCAAAACCTGCGCAAGTCGAACCCCTCTTCAGCACAACGCCGGAATGAAGGGTCTAGAACCTCCAATATCCGCTTGTCTGCTCGTACATATGTCCAAAAACAATCCCTTGGTCCTTTATATCTAAACTTATGAAGATTGTTTTTCATAAATTCTGGACTCATCGCAAAAGTATTGAGGAAAACAAAGTACTGATTTCCAGGAGGCAGATCCTGCATGAAACTATAATTGATAGGCTCCTTCATCACCTCCTGCTTAATTCCACAAAAAGTACATATTCCCCAGTAGCAATTCTTCTCAATGGGATAGGAGAACATTATCTTGCCGCTGATTTCCTTTGGAATTTCAATTCCCCACTGCGGGTCCTCTCCAAATCTTTCGTGAAGCGTTCCCTCATAGAGTTCAAGGTTTTTAGGGAGCTCTCCTTGGACCTTGTCCATATCGACCGCCGGCCCGCCAACTATAAAGTGGATTTCTGGATATTCTTGTGCCCACAAGTAAGCCTGATACATGTGTACATTATAGAATGCACTTACATAAACTGTTCCCCGGCTGATGGGCAAAGTAAGGCCGCGATTGCGTTCCAACACCTCCTCCATCGTTCCATCGAGATCGTAAAAATACCAAAGAAAGTCTCCGCGCTTTTTGCACGAATAGTGTGTCTGTGAAAACCCATTGCACAAATCATACTCTTTGTGATCACCAATGAGATTAATGTATTCACCATTTACCAAAATTTTGGTCGAGACATTGGTTTTGTAAAACTGGATGAATAAAGTGTCGCTTGAGCTAGCCATTTATGGCGGACCCGCCGGTCGATTTCCTGTCAATAAGGCCCATTATGTCTTTGGGTGTCGTCACCATACTGTCGTTAAAGTCTTGCCCGTTGATCATCACACCAAAGGCCTTTTCGACTTCCAGTACAATGGCAACAATTGAAATTGAATCTAAACCCAAATCCGCAACTAGGTCCGAGGAAGGTTCAATTTTTTCCTTTGCGGAACCGAAACAATAGTTTGCGATAATTCCTTTTAGTCTCGTCCAGGCATCCTCACCCATATACCCTCACTCCGTTAGTCCTTGCGATAGTCTAAACAATTCGGTCCATCTTATCAAGGTCGCTCAACCTCCGGCTGTTTTACTCCCTCAAACGCCCGACCTAACGCAACGCCCCTGGTCTCCCTCCCAATGGGTTGGGGTCCGGTCTGTCTTGTGAACTTTGTTGTGTCTTGGTAGGGTACCGCCAAAAGGTTATGCTGTTATCATGAATTCGAAACCCAAGTGCATTCTACCCTGGACCTCTCTCACGCTAAATCCCACCGGTGACATCAGGCAATGCATAAGCACTAAGTTCTCTCTTGGCTCCGTGGCAGACGGGAGCTCTATCGGGTCTATCTGGTCGTCGCCCAAAATGGCTTCCCTACGAGACAGCTTGTCTAATGGCGATCTTCCTAATTCATGCCACATCTGTAAAGAGCGTGAACGCTCGGGGCTTTTATCTCGTCGCGAACTCTATAACCAGACCTATGGTTTTGGTGAAGACCTCTTTTCTAAGGTTTTCATCGAGCAGAACCCTCCGGATATTTATTTTTTGGACATTGCTCTTTCTGACAAATGCAATATGTGGTGCCGAATGTGTTGCGCTGAATTCAGCACCACATGGCGCCACTGGGAGAAGAGCCTTTCTCCGGAGTTTCAAGTTGGCGGTCAATATCCAAAGTCCCAGGCCACCCCCCCCAACATGAATGACAAAATTTTAGATGCCCTTCCTTATATGAGTAATTTACGGAAAATCTGCTTCAAAGGCGGGGAGCCTTTTATTGATGATCAGCTTGATCCCATATTAGAGGCTTTGATTTCCCGCGGGCTTGCAAAGAAAACCAAGCTGAGCTTCGTAACCAACGCGTCAGTCATTCCCCAATCCACCTTTGCCCTCCTCAAGAAATTCTCACGTGTTGCGCTTTCCTACAGTATTGATGGAACTGACGAAATTCACCGCTACATCCGAGGCAAAGCATATCCTCTTCCAAAAATTAGGGAGAATATTCTAAAATTTCGGCAGTTGCCCGGGCTGAAAGAGGAGCCTGTGCTCCCAACTATTCAGCCCTATAACCTATTTAACCTTGGAGACCTTTATCAGTGGTGCCGGGATCTTCAGACTCGCCCGACCTTTTACCAGGTCCTCGTGACTCCGCTTTTTTTGCATTTAAAGGTTTTGCCTGAGAACCTGAGGGAACAGGCCCGCATCTCGTTACAACACTTGAAGTCCTCCATCATGGACAAGGACCCTGTTAACTCCGGCTTCATAGATCGAATACTCTTTTGCTTGGATCCTAGCTCCGATTATGAAAATGTGGAGGCCAATCGTGCCGAACACTTCCGGGCGTTTGTTAAATATACGAAAGAAATTGATTTTCTACGAGGTGAATCCGTCCTTGATTATATCCCCGAATTTCAAAGCCTGGGGGTATTTTGAACACCCTTACGGCTGCTGCAATTGTGCGACCTTAACTCTCACCAGACGGAATCCAACATCATCAATTCGCCGCAACTGATGCCACGGTGCCCGTCTGGCACTTCTCGCATCAGCAATACTAAAAAACCATCCGCCCCCTCGAACCACCCGGAACTCCCCGGTCTTTCCCCCTTTAGGATCAATAAGGTGAGGGGCTGATCGGTTTCTCTTCCACAGGTCCTGTGTCCACTCCCAATTATTGCCATGGACGTCATACAAGCCCCATGGGTTGGGTCGTTTCAATGCTACGGGCGAAGTTCGTTGGGGGGAATTTTCCTTAAACCACCCATAGTCCATTCCCGGCTCTGGACTGTCTCCGAACGAATAGGCCGTCGTCGTATTTGCCCTGGCAAAATACTCCCATTCAGCCTCCGTTGGCAGTCGATAATGATACCCATCCCGGATAAGGTGATTCAGCCGTGAAAGGAATTCCTGAATATCGACCCACGAAACTTGCTCAACTGGGAAATCACCGCAGACTCCAACGCCATCAATCTCTTGGTATGTCCTGGGACAGACTGCGTTCGTGGAAAATTTCGAGGGGTTATTACCCATCACTTCGAACCACTGAAGTTGCGTGACTTCCGTAGTCGAAACCTCAAATCCCTTGGTAATTTCGACGGATTGCTGAGCCTCGGCTGGCTGATGACCCTCCTCTGACTTCGGACTGCCCCATACGTAAGTCCCCTTGGCAACTACGACAAACTTTGGGGGGGCACTCAGGCTCCACTGGGGCGAGCTCGGTTTGGATAGCTGGACACACGAGCAAAGTAGAAGCAAAACAAAAGGAAAAAGCAGACGCTGGGAGCCCATTAATAATCGATTCATCCGGAAATCCCATTGTTGGTTTTAAAGCGAAAAAAATCCAGGTTGCGTTTCCAAAAAAAGCGACCCCCAATGCGACTTTAATTAGCTTCCAGGGAAACAACTATGGACATCGGGTCAATGTCTCATTCCTGGTGGGGTAACCGTTCGAGTTGAGACCACCCGCATTAGCATCAACCATATCAACCAGCCCCTTCTGCGGCATATAAGTAAACCTCACCCATCGGACTAGACCTTAATCGACTCCTTACTAACCGAAGCCCCTGTTTGAAACGTCTCAGATTGAATCACTCCCAAAATCTGATTGAATAATAGGGTTGCATAATACGGTGAAAATGCCGACAATTATAGGGTAATTACATGAACGAACCATATCCCCGGGTAAGAGTGAGGTTTATTTATGAAAATCCACAGAAGAGATATAATTAAAATCGCAATAGGCGCGATGCCAGCACTGGTGTTGGGTGACCCCGTCTCTAAGTGGGTGCGATCGTATCGGGTTGACGTAACTTTTGCCTTCAATTCCAAAGCAGATTTTGATCGGTACTTGCAAAGCTTTCCAATCGAAAATTACCATAAAATTCGCGAGATTAACCGCCACTTTAAAAAGGCTGGGTTGTTGCTCGATTTTCAATCTGAGAAGAACTTTGAGCGGTTGGAGCGAAATTTAAGCTACAGATTTTTGAGCAAGACGAGCTACGAAAGGTGGAGGGCTGAAGTTCAAAATTCTGGTGCATTTTCCTTTAGTGAAGCCCAACGGGCGACTTTTAGATTTGAGCTCGCTGAAAATAAAATCGCTTAGGAACTTCCCCAAACCCTGGTGTCCTGGAAGATAATTGAACACGACAATCGAGGAACCCAACCAGAGGATTTTTGAGGTTGGGGGGAGTTATTGAGGGGGGGGTATTTGGTCCTATGGCTTCTAATAAATTCAATCGACGGGATTTCATCAAGATTAGCGCTGGCGCGACAGCCTTAGGGTTAATTGGCTCGGGCTGCCAAATTGCACAAAAGAATTCGTCTGCCTCTGAATCATCTTCTGCTAACTGGACGGGACGCCTTTTGTTGCCCGGGTCAATTGAAGACAAGAGAGCTGTCACAGCCTCCAAAAACTTTGATCCATCGACGACCTCCTTTGTCGATGTCGTCGACGTGAAAAATGGAAAAATCGTTGATAAGCGACGAACCTACCTCAACATCGTGAAAATTCATGAATCCATTCCCCTGCCTAACAGTCCAAATCTCGCCATAACACTCCCATTATGGGGCCAAGTTGCGGTGATTTTTGATGTCGTTTCGGGAAAAGTCATTCGTGAAATCCAAGCTGACCCTGGCCACTATTTTGCGGGACATTTAGACTTCTATCCGAAAGAAAACGTCTATGTTACGGTTGAACGCGACGACAAAGCCAAGGGTCCTTTAACTGGGGTTTTGAAATACCGGGACTTGGAGTCACACCAAATTCAACGGACCGTCCAAATCCCACAGAACCCACATGATATTGTTATTGTAGGTGACGATGCTATTATTGCCCATCGTCGCAGCAAAGGCCGTAAACATAACAAAGACAATCCCACGGGCGTGTCAGTTGTCGATCTAAAAACCGGCAAAATAACATGGGAACAATCGCTCGAAAACGACCAGTTAATGGCTCGTCATATAGCCGCTGCATCCAAAGAGGCTATCGCTCTTTGCGTTTTTAGAACCGAGGATGCGAAAAAAATCAAGGGGGACCTTTACAAGGAAAGGTTCGAGGACTCCTTGGCGGGCTCAATTCAATGGACAGAACTGGGGGAGGAGCGAATTTTTCTTCCCTCTGGTGAGATGACTAGGATCGGTGAAAGTGCTGGTTTGGTTATGGGGTCCAGCCCGGATGTACAACATTTGGGAGGAAACGACGTGGAGATGTCCGCCGATGGTAAGATCGCATTAACCAGCTACTGCGAAAGCGGTGTCGTGGTTGCGACGGATATGACCTCAGGAAAGCCAATCAAGGTTATTCCCGGGTGGCAGTTTGGAGTCGCATTTCCCACTGGTATTACTTTAACCCCTGATAAAAAGTTTTTTTTGATAGCAGATGCAAATTCAAATGTCGGTTTTGTTTCGACCTCTAACTTGGAACCCAGAATTGATATGACCGTCCCGGTTAGAATTGAGCCTGGATTCGCAAGGAGAGGGGTTCATCTTAGTAGCTCCGAGTTGATTTGATTTAATAATTCGCACGCTTGCGAAAGAAGGTTTTATGAGCTCACGTCCTAAATTGCCTCCACCAACGCTAAAACGGGTTTACACTCCCTACGAAATGAGTCGAGCACAAGGAGACGGGCGCCTGGTTGGCGTGGCCCTTAGGTTGCCTTCAGACTGCAATTTCGACTGCTTATATTGCAATGCTAAAGAGATCGAGGGGACAATTTACCATGAGGACGTACTTCGATTTGTGGATGAATCAATTGCACTCGGTATAAAATCTGTTTCTTTTGTCGGTGAGGGGGAGCCTTTTTTATATAATCGTGCAATGTCACCGACTGACCCGACGACATACAACCTATTAAACTTGGTTGATTACCTCGACAAAAGAGGAATTCATTCGATCATTTATTCGAATACAACTTACATCGACAAAGATGTGGCGAAATATTTGTTCGAGCGAGACACCGTCGTGGTAGCCAAACAAAATGCTTTGAGTGACGATATTCAAGAAAAATTAACTGGCCCGGGAACGGCTAAAATTTGTCGAGATGGAATCAAAATTCTGGAGGAGGCTGGTTTTACCAGCGGCCCCGGAGAATCAAGGCTTTCAATTCATACGGTTGTGACAAAAATGAATATTCACGAGATTCCTGATATGTGGATTGAGTGGAGAAAGCGTAATATTGTCCCGATGGTTCAAATCCTGGAGATGCCCTCAAACAAGGCAAATAACGATTTTCTGCAGGTTCATCCAAATGAGCTTAAGGATCTTTTTCTAAAACTTAGTATCTTGGATCGAAAAATGTTTGGCTATAGCTGGATTCCTCGACCGCCGATTGCGCCCTACGGCTGCACGGTTTGTTCGACTTCAGCTGGGCTGCGGCCAAATGGGGATATTAGTATTTGTGCTTACACCGACAATATTCTTGGCAACATCATGAAAGACACCCTGGTTGAAATTCTCAATCGGGAAGAAACAAAAGCGGTTCGCGATATCGACAATAATCTAAAGGGATTTTGCGTTGGTTGTTCTATAAATGAAAAGCTGAAGTGTTCTGGGTGTCGGGCACACCAGGTTTCCCTGACCGGAGATGTTTTTGCTTCTTATGAGTTTTGTTGGAACAACCCCGAACACAAGGAGACAGCCCGAAATGAGGCCAAAGCAAAAAATGGCTGTTCACCGTCTTCCCCTGAGACATTGGACGCTGCCGCCATGGTCAAGCAGGCGAAGTAACCACCTTTTTGTTTAGGATAAATTATAATCCACCCTCACTTCTATCAGTGAGGGCTGGTTGCTTTTTAATGATGTTTTTAGCGCACTGCTAAGACTGTCCTCGTCTGTGGCAGAAAACCCTCTACACCCATAAGCCTGAGCCAGAAGGGCGAAATCAGTGTCATTAAATTTGGTAGAAACCTCTTCATAGCGACTGAATCCCTTATAGTGGTATCTCCGAATAAGCCCATAAGCATTGTCCTTTAGGACCACAACAATCAGGGGAATGTTTTCCCGCTTACAAGTTTCCAATTCGGCCGCTACAGAGTGAAATCCCCCATCGCCACAAAAGGTCAAGACCGGTCGATCAGGATGAGCGAGTTTTGCACCAATCGCCGCTGGCAATCCAAAACCCATAGTCGCCAATCCGTTGGATCCAATGTAGGATAATGGCCTGGCGGATTCAAAAATTTGACCACAGATGTGCTTGTGAAGACCAACATCAACGGTCACAAGGGCCTCCTCGGGGAGGCCGTTTTGCACCACCCGAACCGCTCTGAACGGGGACATACAGTTCGTGCCCGTCGTGAAATTTTCTCCTGCTCGCGCATCTCGAAGCGACCTAAGCCGAGCCACATCTATCCCTAGCTCTTTTTTCGAGGAGACCCTGTTGAGTATCTCCCTGATGGGCCGATCAAGCTCTGGGTCTACGATCAAACAGCTCTCAGGAAAAAGGCTCTCCAACCCATCATCGACAGGATTAATTCGCAATATTTGCTTTGGTGGGTTGCTCTTCCATAGCTTTGGGGTTAGGTCTTCCCCATGATCATAGCCGACTAGTATGAGCGTATCCACTTTCGCGAAAATTTCATTCCCTAGAGAGTAATCAAAAAATTCCTCAATGTACTTCGTAAAACATCCCATCGACAGGGGATGACGTTCACTGATGACTCCCTTTCCGGCTAGAGAAGTTGCTACCGGAATATTCATACTTGATGCCAACTTTTCGACAAGACCGGGCGTCTCTCCGTAAAGAGCGGCATTTCCGCATACAATGAGCGGCTGAGAGGAATTTTCGAGAATTCTCACAAAGTCATCTAACCCACTCCAGTCAACATACGGCTCAATCTTCTGCGCAGTGCTCATTCGCTCCTGATGGGCATATTCCTCTGCAAAAAGGTCAGCCGGTAGACTTACGAAACAGGGCCCTTTCCTTGGCTCAATCATTTTTTGAAATGCCTTGTCCAAAATGGGGTACAGTTCCTCCGCCGAGGTCACCTCCCATGCCCCTTTTGTCACTGGTCCCATCAAGCCGACACTATCTAAATACTGATGTGTGTCGGGATGTTGTTCATATGTTTCGGATTGAGCAGAAACAGCAAGCAATGGGGAGCGATCCTTAAATGCCGAGGCAACACCCGTTAACAAATTTGTTACCCCTGGTCCCATTGTAGAAAAGCACACTTGTGGACGCCCGCTCACTCGACCATAAACTTCAGCCGCAATCCCGGCACACATTTCATTATGAAAGAGAACGAACCTCGGAACCGCCTCGGGAACCTCCATGCTCTCAGATTCACGACCAATGATACCAAAAATGTATTCCACTCCGACATTGGCCAGGTACTTCCATAGAGCTTGTCCTGTCGTCATTTAAACTCTCCAAGGAACCAGTTCATTGTGCGTTGCTTAACGGTCCACCCACGAAAACCCGTCTGTTAAAGGATAACAGGGTATTTTTCGAATGACAGCATTGTTTGTCAACGCATAAAATCTAGGCTTCTGAGAATGAGGCTCACATGACCGGTTTGGCAAATCACCCCAAGACTCCTGAAAACGTCGAATGGGAAGTCGAGGTTCTCCCTGATTCAAATTCTGAATTTGAACAGATTCGCCGGGCCTGCATGGCAGATCCAAAGAATTATTTGGCTGAAAACTACTCAGTCGATAGGCTCGTCGTCGCGGATCACGATACATTCGTGGTTTTGAGAGATAAATCGACGGGTCAATGCATCGGTTTCGGTGGAGTTTATAACAACGGTCGTTACCCGGACCAAATCGGACGGTTTCTTAATCGAACTTACATTTTTCCTGAATTTCGCACTGCCCATAATGGAAGATATCGGAGTTCGTGGATTTTTTCTGCACTATTGCCCACTCTGAGTGAGTTAAATCCGAAGAAACGAAAGTTGGGGATCTTTTCCCAAAACGAGCGCCCCTCAAGTGTTCTGCGAAAAACAAAACTGTTCAAAAAATCTCCCCCGTTGGGCTGGACCATGGTCGACGATCTTATTCGGGTGTGTGATGGTCCAATTAAATCATGTTTCCAGATGGTCCTATATAAAGAGTTTTTTCCCGGATTTTCTATTGATGATTGGACGGCCGAGAGAATGAGCCGGGAAGAGTGGTATCGGCACGTTCAAATGGAAGACCGTCTCTAAGGCGAATTGTCACGAGATATAATGTATCTAAATATTGATCAAATTCAAAGTATCCATATTGAACCGACAAGCAGGTGCAACCTTCTCTGCCCCAAGTGTGCGAGAACCTATCACGGCGCCAAAGCACCAAGCCTGCCGATAGCAGATCTTGAATGGGGTGCCGGCATTGACGGACTGTTTACGGAAAAACTATCCCGCCAGCTTAAATTGGTCATGTACTGTGGAAATTATGGAGATCCTGCCGCCTCACCTCATATCTGCAGATTTTTAGAAGAATTGCTTTCCCGGGGAGTAAAGTTTCAAGCCCTGTATTCAAACGGAAGCTTAAAATCGCCGGATTGGTGGCGACACCTCAGTGGCCTCTTAAAAAACCGAGGCCAACTGATTTTTTCGATTGATGGGTTAGAAGATACCAACTCTCTATACAGGGTAAATTCAAATTGGGAAAAAATAGAGGAAAATTTGTCGGCTGCTGTTGGTGGTGGGTGCTCTGTGCGATGGGATTTTTTGGTTTTCCACCACAATAGGCACCAGATTGATGATGCAATCGCCCTGGCGAGGAAACTTGGGGTAAAAGAATTCAATGTTAAACGAAGTGCACGTTATTTTCATGAGCACCCTTTACCGAACTACGACCGAACAACAGATGTTCGACCCGAAGAGGAGGCTAGAATCTGGGATGAACCCATCGCTGCTCAGGACCTAAGAGACAAAAAATCATTTGAGCGTTATGTCCGAAGTACTAGCGTCACCTGTAAGACGAAGCACGCAGAGCCCTCGATATACATAGACTTCCAAGGAGCTGTCTGGCCCTGCTGCTGGCTTCCTGCGGCACAGTATACCGTTGGTGATGACATACAAAAGTCTCAGTTCGATACGCTTTTAGACAGGTATGATCCTGGCTTTAATAGTATTATTAAACACCATATAGGGGAAATTCTGTCGCACCCCTTTTTCCAGTCGGACCTGGAGCGATTTTGGTTGCCGGACGACAGAAGACTGTTTGTCTGCGGCCGCACATGCGGGGAGGCCTTCGAATTCACTTCAATGGTGGGCCATAAAAATAGTCGCCTAATCTCCCTTGAGGATGTAAAATTTAGCTAAGGATGATTTTTCATCTAGACAAAAGGTGGTTTGAGTTCCATTCCCAATGAGGTCAATGGTTGGCGCAAGATACTCTATTTGTACAGTTCTATTCGACCAAAAAAAAGCTTATCCTAGAAAGCCATATCTTCGCACAGGATAGATATGTCCAGCTAACCGATTCTGTGCGCAATCCAGAATATTTTCTCCAAAATGGATTTTCCTCTTCCTATGATTATTGTAAGAACCGCGGTGATTTTTTTTGGATACATTTGGACTTTCAATATTCTGAAGAGGGGTTGAGAAAAGATATCGATTTGATTGAGTTACCAATTAAATCCGGAAAAGTTTACGTAAGTGCTTTTTTTAATATGCATCTCCTCTGCACCTTCTTACTGGCTCAAAAATATCCGAATATTGATTTTATCGTTGGTGGCCCGGCTGTTGAAGATTCAAAATTCAGCGGGGTACTTCCGACTAATATTCAATACACGACACTGTCCGTCGCAGAGTTTCTGGGCGAAAAGGACGGCGATTCTAGCTGGAACATCGAGCTGCCGAGAGAACTCGATGGTAAGGTTTTTCTTGGCTATACCCTCGAAAGATTTTGTTATTGGGCAAAGTGCAATTTTTGTACTTACCCGGGCCCCAATAAAAAGAGAGAGTTTTTGCGGACCTTCGTTGAATCTTTGGCGCCAAATGGTTCTTATCGAATCTTTCTTAATTCCCCGGCCCTGTCTCCCGTTAGTGTTCGGAAAGTGGTTCCCCAGCTTGTCAGTCTTCCTAACATTGAATACTGGGCGCACGTCCGCTCCGATCCACAGGTTTATCGAATCTTGAGAGAAACTCTCCAAGAAGCACAAGATAATGGAGTCCGTCTTTCGTCCTTTTACCCAGTAAATGGTGTGGAGTTCCCATCGGACCGGATGCTGGATTGGATGAAGAAGGGAATGACGACCAAATTAATCCAAGATACTTTTGTTCTTTTTCACGAGTTTGGTTCCACCCCCTTAATGGCGCTTATCTTTGGGTGGAACAATCTCTGCGCAAAGGATATTTCTCAGGCGCGCCTATTTTTTAAGGAAATGAGTGATTTAGTTGACGGTCGCATTTTTGTTAAGTGCCATGCTCTTGCGGCTAAAGTCGGCACTGAGTTATTTGATGAGGTCGAGGGGTTGGGCGAGGAAATTCGCTTGGGGCCTTTTTTGTTGGGACGTAAGCTTCCGCTTAACAAAGATCAACAGATGCTTAACGATGATTATCACCGCGCACTATTTGAGGCCAAATTTATTTATATCAATGACCACTCAAAGAATCCGCACCATGATTTTCTTTAGGTTGACTCACGCGGCTTTAAGATGATTGTGGGGCCTAAATGACCGACAAAAATGATCCAAAATGGTGTAGTCTTCCCTGGCACCACCTGATGATTAATCCCGGGGGATGGGTTCGTCCCTGTTGCCGGTTTCTCCTGGAGGAGCTTCCAAGTCCCGCAATGCATATTGGTGATGACCTAAGTGCCGTGTTCGCTGGCGATTACATGAGCCGCCTGCGAACAGATTTGATCGAAAAGGGATCTCATCCAGGGTGCCGAAAATGCTACGAGGAGGAAGATGCCAAAAAAGCCTTAAGCCATCGACAGAGAAGCAATCAGGATAGAAGCACACACGATCCGATTAATCTTGACCAACCAAAACTTACCTTTTTGGAAGTTTCATTTAGCAACATTTGCAATCTTGCATGCCGGATGTGCCATCCTGAATACAGCACCCGATGGCATAAGGATTATTACCAATTAGTCGGCGAAGAGTATAAATCTGCCTATTCCTACAGGTTTCAAATAGATCACTTTCGTAAAATCTTGGGCGATCTGAAATACATTAAGTTCACAGGTGGGGAGCCCCTTTTAATCAAGGAATATGAGGAAATCCTGGATGCCGTGATTGAAGTGGGCAACGCCAAAAATATTTTTTTGAATTATTCCACTAACCTGACCATAGCACCAAGTCCTAGCCTCGTGGATAAGTGGAAAAAGTTTAAGGGGATTGTTTTCGCTCTTAGCCTCGATGGGGTAGGGCCTGTTATCGAGTATGTGCGGCACCCTACGAAATGGAAAACTGTCGAGCAAGTTATTCCGATCTTATTCTCTCTGTCTCACCAGCTTCCCGCTGTTTACTCCTTCAGAGCCTCCGTTATGCCCTATAACGTCCTAAATATTCCGGAAACATTGTTGTGGTGGCAAGGTCAAGCTGAGAGACATATGAAAGCGCCCTCTAAAGAGACCAATATCATCAACCCAACTCATATTCACTACCCGGAATTTCTGACGCTTCGAGTTCTCCCGGCTGAGGTTAAAGACTTCGTTTCTCGGAAACTATTGTCCGTTGATATTGGGCCCAGGGAAAATCAGGCGATCAGACACCTTGTAAATTACATGAACGGACAAGATGACTCTCATCTTTTTCCGCAATTTATGTCCTACACTATGGCCCTTGATGAACTTCATGGACAGTCATTTCTCGATGTCTGTCCCGACATTGCGGGCCCCATACTGTCGCTATGGCAAGATCGCAAGCTTCCTGCACCCGCAGATTTCATTTTTCGATCAGTTGCCGACGCCTCTGGAGAGTAATCGAGCTTCTCTGGTTTTGGACCCTGCACTACGGATTCAGAATATCACGAGACACGCTATGGCACGTAAATAGCGGATTTCGCGATCATACCCCTCCCTCCCCCGTTCACGCTTAAGTAGCTCTTTTAATTTATTTGTTTCACAGATATGATTTAATAAACTGATCGTGACTGGGGGCCCGCTTTTGTAGGCTTCCCTTCCCGTTTGACATTAGGTGGAAATATTTTTTTGTGAAATCTAGAGAATTGTTTGAGACATATTTTGAAGTTCTTCGCCACTCCCAATTGACGGTCTACAATCCTGTTGCCAGCTTAGAATTTCCAGTAGACCAGTTTATTTTGGCCATAAAGGAAGTGGAAACTCTTTTGAATTCCAAACTAGAGGGTTCTGAGTCTCGTGTTGGGATCATTGCCGGAAATTCACCTTTTTTTCTAAGCACGTTACTTGGAATTTGGGCGAGCCATCGGTCAGCCGTTTTAATTAGCCCAAGCCTTAGGATGAGCGAGGCCCTGAAGCTATCTGAAGTTGCGAATCTAAAGCATTTTTTTATTTGTAATGCGTATCACGCAACCTGGACAAAACAGTCCAGTTTTCCCTCGATAGATAAAGTTTCGTCGCTCAATTACGACGTCGTTTCGCTTTATCGGTCCCTAACTCATGTTGCGCCCTCTGATGGGCTTATCGGCGAGGAGGCTGTCGTTTTATTCTCAAGCGGATCCACGGCCCAGCCAAAAGGCATTCGCATTTCATCCAAAAATCTCCTTACGAACATCGTTGCCACAAACAAGATACTTCCTTTGGTCGATGGGGATGAGTGCCTACCCCTATCGCCCATGTCACATGCCGCTGGGTTGCGATTTTCGCTTTCCGCGCTTATATCCTCTGCACATCTTCATACCGTTGGAGTTCCGTGTTTTCCAGATGTTGCCAACATGTTAGTTTCTAAGGGGTCCATTACGCATGTTTCCGCAAATCCATACATAATTTCAGGCCTGCTAGAACGCGGCCTTGGCGGCTCACGGTACCCCTGCCCCAACTTACGAGCAATGACTACTGGTGGAGGGCCAATAAAGAAGAATCTTGTCAGGAGATTCTACGAGTGCCTACCTCATGCAACGCTGACTCATCTTTATGGATTGTCGGAGGCGACCTCCGTGGTAGCGGGTGGAATACTTTCCCCAGATGAAACGGCTGTTAATGTGGGTAAATTCGTTGATTCAGTTGAAATGAAAGTTACTGACGATCAGGAGCTTTGGCTGAGGGGTGACAGCTTGATGCTTGGCTATCTCAATGAAAACCCCTGGCCCCGGGACGAGTGGTTTCCCACCGGCGATCTGGTTGAGATCGACGAAGTCGGAAACCTGTCTATTACTGGCCGAAAAAAGAACATTGTTGTTCGCGCCGGCAGAAACGTCAACCCTGTCGAAATAGAGGCTGCCCTGGCCGAGCATCAAGGCTGCGAGGATTCTTTCGTTTTCGGTGTCGATAGCGAGGAGGATCGTGGAGAGGATCTTGTCGCGTTTGTGGTCTCACGAGATAAGTCGCTTCGCCCGGAGGACTTTATCTCGTCTTTGAGAGATCGGCTTTCTTCATATAAAGTTCCTAGTGAACTATATATTGTCGATAAGATTGAGCGCACTCCAATGAGGAAAGTTATTAAAGAATCCGTTCTTCGCGAGTATAGTATGCTTAAAAGGAAATCTGGGGAATAGCGTGGACCTGATTGTTTGCTCGCTTCCAAAATCAAATTGTGACAGCCCACTCCTCGGACCGTGTGTCGTTTCGGCTGCAGCCAAGGCAAGTGGCTTTAGCTCAAAAGTATTGGATTTTAACATTCAACTTTATCGACATCTCAAAGAAACGGGGACAACTGACGCTCAGTGGATAGAGCTGGACTATACGTTTCAGGATCAGAATTTGTTTGATGAATTCGTGCAGCGTCGAGAAATTGACCTCCTGATCAACAGCTGGGTAGACCAGATTAGGGATGAAAAACCCAAGTTTGTGGGAATTACGGCCTTCTCCAAGTCAAACACTCGGATGATTAGATATTTTTGCCAACTTTTACGGGCTGCCTATCCGGCGGGTAGAATTATCTTAGGCGGACCGGAGAGCTACTTTTGTGGCGAAAATTTAGCGAGGGCTGGTCTCGTTGACAAGGTTGTGAGCGGATACGGCGAATCAGCAATTATTGCCACGCTCAGCAGAGGCGCGACGGGGCCACCCCTTCACAGCGGAGAACCTGCCATCACCAAGTCGCCCACTTTCTTCTGCAGCCCAGATTACTCAGACCTGGACATGAGCCTGTATCGTGGCGGCTTCCTTTCAGTTTCAGCCTCTAGAGGATGCCTGCGGAAATGTCAATTTTGCGCCGTTTACTCCGTTTGGGGCCCCTTGGTGAACAGGAAGGCTGAGGACGTTGTGGGGGAAATGCGGCATGGCTTTGAGAAATATAACATAACAAAATTTCACTTCACCGACAGCACCTTTAATGGGTCAATTGAACACCAAAGGGAAATTTGTCGACAGCTGATAAAAGTGCCCCATCAGTTTGAATGGCAGGCCTTTGTAAATATTTTGCCAAAAAGGAAATCCAACTCTGACGACATACACCTACTTTCTAATGCGGGCTGCCGGTTGCTAAAGGTGGGCGTTGAATCCGGTAGCGAGCGCTTGCGCCGGGAAATGGGAAAACCTTTCACCAACCAGGAACTTTTTTTGTTTTTGGAAGAGCTGGGGAAAACGGAAATTCGTTGTGATTTGTTTTTTATGGTCGGTTACCCAAGTGAAACAGAGGAAGAATTTGTCATGACGATGGATCTCATTTCTGAATTGCGCCAGTTCCAAGGATCTATCGCCCACCTAAGAGTTGCTCCAACTACTGTTCACGAGGGCACTAAGTTGTGGGCAAACAAGGACACGTCGCCAGCCTCATTCAGCGAATCGAAAGATACGAATTCAGACCTATCCGCTCAGTCCAGCAGATTCGAGAGATACCAATCCCTACGTAACCACATCTTCCAGAGCGGATTTAAGATTCGCCATCTGGAAGACATCAGAATGCAGTTGTCTGTGAAAAGGGGACTCGTTTGAAAGCTAGATTTTCTAAGATGTTTTCGCCAGAGTTTTTGTAATAAATCCGCGAATTCCCCAAAAGAAAAGGGCAATTAAAATCCCGTAGAGCAGAGGAATCGTTAAAATTGGTAAATCCCACACTCCCACAACCGAAGGTACCGTGAACCCGTAGTAGACTCCAATAGCAAGAATGCCGCTGATAATGACACCCTTTCGTCCATTGAAAAGAACGCGAATAACTAGCCAGCTCAACAGCGCAATTCCCAGACATTTTAAATAGACCATGGCAATGCTGTCGGTCGAACTGCTTAAAAAGTAACCCAGTATAAATCCGGGAAAGGAGAAAATCTGATTTTGGAAAGGCAACATGTTGTTTATTTTTACTTCATTACTGCTGCTATAGAGCCTGGAACACTCCTTTTGGCAGTTGTTGCAAGATTGGCAGGCCTCTGGGCGATGGCGCTCTTGGTTATATTGTCCATAAAGCATTTCCACCGGCCTTATGGGGCAAGCGCCGGAACACCATCCCCCAAAGCCGTCAAATAAAAAACCGCTGCCCAAGGCAACCAACGCCAACAGAGGGATTGTTAAAAGAACAACCTGCGCCTCGAGATTAAACAGAAATATCCGAGCAGGCACTAATACAAACAACAACCCCCAAGAGATATGCTGAAGGGATTGGACCGTGTTGTCTGAAAGCTTTGTTCTGGAGCCAATCTTTATTCGGCGGCCAACAGACTGGAGAATTGCCAGAGGACAAAAGCTTGCCCAAAGATTGGGCGCCAAAAGAAAAATGATCGGGGCCGCGGGAATAATGAGGCTCCACAAAAAATTCAGCCCCTGTTCCGGAGAAGCCTGTAGCAGATAAACAGTAATGGCGAGAATAATTAAAGAAAATCCTGAGCCCAACAGCCAAAATCGAGAGTATGGCGGTGAAATTGTTTCCTTAGGTTCAGCCATCCGGCATCGAGTCGATCACAAAATCGGCTAGTATTCAATTGGCGGAACATCAGAACTGGACATTGGTGAAGCTAAGCTGCCGCGCCCCGGATACGCCCTGCGGGGCGTTGCCTCCGGGGCAGGGGCGGCTCTTCCTCCGTTGACCACTGCTCCCCGAGGAAGGAGACTGGATCTTGAATTTTGCCGACGGATCGCCATGTACAAATCTGACGAAGTAAAAACTGTCCATTTGGAAATCACCACTAAGTGTAATGCTACCTGTCCCATGTGTTTGCGCGCGGTGCTTGGCGGAAAGATTAATCCTCAACTTCCATTGGTTGAATTGAGCTTACTGGACATCCAGAAGATTATGCCGGAACCCTTTGTTAAGCAGCTCGGCCGCATTTACTTGTGCGGAAACTACGGCGATCCCATTCTTGCACAAGAGACCCTCGAAGTTCTTCAGTATTTTCGCCGCGTCAACCCAGAAGTCCGTCTCGATATCTTCACCAATGGGTCGGCCCGAAGTGAACACTGGTGGCGGCAGGCCGCTTCGGTCGTGGACCTTTGCAGGTTTGGCATCGACGGTTTGGAAGACACAAACCATATCTACAGACGGGGGACGAAGTGGCCACTTCTCATGCGTAACGTGGAAGCATTTATTAGCGCCGGCGGATCTGCTCACTGGGACTTTATCGTATTTCGCCACAATGAACACCAAGTTGAGCTCGCCAGAAGCCTAAGCGAGGAGATGGGATTCAAGGGCTTTCAAGTTAAGAAGACTGGGCGCTTTTTTTGCAACACCCGCTCTGTTGTCAAGGATCGACAAGAGGTTCTATCCTCCACTGGCGATTTGGAATATCATATTGAAATGCCTCGAAATCCTGAGTTTGTTAACGCCTCACTTGCCCAGGAATCCAGGATTGAGAAAGACCATGGGAGCCTTAGAAATTTTCTAGAAAAGGTAAAGATCCACTGCAAGGTCGCCAAGGAAAAGAGCATCTATGTCAGTGGCGAGGGACATGTTTTTCCCTGTTGCTGGACCGCCAATCAGCTTTACCCTTGGTACCGCAAACCAAAGACCGGGGAAATCTGGAGCCTGCTCGGGCAATTGCCAAAAGGGCTGGATGACCTTGACGGTCGCCGACGCCCAATCTCAGAAATCATTGACGGTGAGTTTTTCCAGAAGCTAATCCCCGGAGGGTGGGAAAAACCCACTTTTGCCGATGGGAAAATTTACGTCTGTGCCAAAACCTGCGGCAGCCGCGAGTTTGATCCCTTTAAAGCACAATTTCATTAGCTGGGCTCTTCAAGTAGCTCCGCCATTTCAGGAAAGATCTCATTAAAATTGTCCCGAATATTGTCCATCAAGCGGATATATTCCTGAACTGTGGTATACGCCGAGAATCAGTCCTCCGCCTTCATAAAGCGAATCAAGCCCTTTAATCGAGAAATTCCGTACTGACTGGAAAGAAAGTCCTGATCCCTTGCAAAGCGATCTTCGAGCCAGCCGTAAACCCTATACTTTCTTGTAACCTTTTTTAAACTCAGGTGAAAGAACTTTAATGTTCAAATGAGCAGGGTGACAAACCAAATGAAGATTTATGAGTCCCGAACCAACGGCCACGGGTTAATTTTTCGATACTTTGCTCCAGCTTCCACTTAATAAAATCTGGTAGATAAAATGTTCAGCACCTGAATCGCACCACGCGATCGTCACTGATGTTATCGGGAGGCGTCAAGCCGACGCAGCTGAGCTCGATGTCCTCCACCGGCTTGGTGGCGAATATAGTCATTCATCGCTCCAAGGCTGTCGATACCAAAGTGAAACCGCACCCTCTGAAAATGATTCCATATTGGAGCAGCCGATCGGAATCCAATCCCGCTGTTGTTGTATCGCAACAATGGATTAGCATGGTCTGGCGAATGGTATCTTCTAAAAGTGTATAGTGTTCTCAACGATCGTTGCTTCCACCACCAGCAAGTACAACTGGCGCATGTTGGCAATTGATCGTAGAGCTGGTCCCAAAACGCTTGATTGTCCACGATGTTAGTTATAGGTGGCGCCATCCACCTTTCCTTTGTTGCGCCACCGCATGAGATCTTTGAGTTCCGGATTTTCGATCTGTGGATAAAGGCGATTCCAGTCTCCAACCCAAAGGAACTGTCACCGGGGTGAATACATCACACATTTCAAGTTCCGCACTTTGTCCCCAACCGAAGATCCACATAGTGATTGTGGAGGAACACTTCCGTCCTCGTCCGTGGCCTCGACGAGGTGACGCAAGCTCACCCGCTTGCTCCAATATTCTGTTTCCAATTACGTTTGAGCGGTGACCCGCCTCCCCTTGAAACACTTTAGACAGGATGCGGCATGTCTCCCCTTAGCATCATCTGCCGAACATCACGCATATACTGGTTATTCCAGGCACTCAAAAGGTCTGTTTTATTGAGGTTCGCCGGTCGGCCGTTCCGTTTTTGAGAATGCCCACCTCACCGCTATATTTTTGTCCTGAGTTGTCTCCAACAGAAGAGGCGTTGGCCGTACAACACAGGCGCAGGTGTCCATTTGGTCGGCGCTCATGAATCCACGGAAGAATACAAAAAGTTGGGCTAATTGCCCGGCCCGAAGCTCTTCATTTCATCAATCCTCGGTGCGTCCACATTCGTCATCAAATCACCCAATTTTATCGGACCCAATGAGCATATATCGCCTATAGTCCCGCAGGCTCATACTGTCCTCATACAAAACCAAAAGTCCATCGGTGCGAGGCCTTAAACGCCTGAATACTATCGACACAGTTAACGTTCCTTCCATTCAAAGAAGTTGTTCGACTGCAAACAACCACTTTTCCTTTGGGGATCCGATCATACCACAGGAGAACCCTGAAGATGCTCACAACTTGTATTAATAATGATATCAGGACCCCTACCAGGAATGAAAAGGACCTCAGAATCCCTCATCTAACCCGTCCAAAACCAAGTGGAAGGTGGTACATATCAAAGGTCGCGGCCTCATTTCCCAGCTCTCACAAGTGCTGACGGGCAATCATATCCATGACCTTTCAACACTCGGACCAATATCAAAGTCTACGCGACGAAAGTGGCTGCATCAACCACAACATCATCAAACCCAACATTCCATACCACCCGCCGAGAAGGTAGTATATTATAGGGCGCTCTGGCAGCACGGTCTTGAGCATTTAATTAACCACAATTTGACCGATTTGGCCGTTCGACAAAACTTGAATCATCCGCGGTAATATTGAGGATCCAGTTTTTATTCGCCGAACAAAGGTCCCATAATCACTCTGGTCATTGGCATGCTTCCACTTTGAACGGCAGTAAACAGAACTTCCCCAGCATCCGCTGCCATCAACCCACGCACCACCCTTTAGGACCGAGCGACAGGTGATTTCACTGGCGGCCAATGAAGTTCAAGACCTCGCGGCCGAGAAGTGTTGGTTCCATCTGCGGGCAGAAGGATTTGTAATCGTCCACGCAACTTATCCTTCCATTTATTTTCAATAAATCACGATTGAAATAAATCAAGGGCGCGAAAATCTCATCATTCAGATTATTCAAAAGTGTTCGCACAGAACGCGACAACAAAAGGTCCCAAAGCGCTGTGAAAGTACTTGCTGCGCAAAAAGGATGATGCAAGGAAAGATCTGCTGGGGACCAAGATAGAATCTTAATCCTCCCGGTGAGCCTGAAACCCAAGTCCGTGTCCTCAAACCTGTAAGCAAAAAGGTCTGGCGGAACCAACCAAGGTCTTTAAATTGCTTTTAATCGACAAACAAACGTCGAGACATAGCGCCAACGCATGGGCGTTTGGTCTCCAATCCTCAGTATGCTTTGAAACATTTCCCGTAATAGCCGCCTCTTTTCCTGAGTGTGCTGGCCAGGTACTAGGTCCTCCCACAGATGAGTTCCAGAGGAAACCTTCTTTGAATTTGCAGTAAGGACAAGGCTGTATCAAATCGTAATGTTGATGAATATCAACCAAGTGATCTGTATAGGAGGGAGGAATCAGAATGTCTGAATCCAAGAACACAGAAACTCCCTCCGCCCATTTAACCCCTAAATTGCGGCAATCCCGGCACGAAATTGACTATCGCCCATCTTTCTACTCCGGAGCGAGGGAGGAAGGTAGTAACCCACAGACGAGGTTCTGTTGGCTCAACCACTGAGCTAATCTTTATCAGTTTGGTCTGCAATCATCGTCAACCACAATGACTTCATAGGGGACTCGGTTTGTTGTTTGACAATGTTTCGCAAAGTGGTGAGGATGGGCCGCATTGTTGTAAGTCGGGATAATATAACTGACCCGTGGCTTTTCTGATCGAGGCCGAGTCGCAGATCTGGATCGACGACGGGTCCATTTCCTTCCGGATTACCTGGATGATAACTGTATTGCCCGGAGGAGATATTTTAGGTCCGGATATCGTAGAGACAAACCGAGAACCGGCCACTCCAGCTGAGTAGCATTTGTCTCAGCCTCCGCTTGTAACAGAAATAGAACCGTAGTTTCTTCCATCTCTTCGGGCAGAGCCTCGCGGTGCCAAGAGCCCTCCGATGCGGTCCACCACCCAGATGTACTGAACGACATTCCATTTCTCTACTCCCTTTGATCAATGATTGGTGTTCTCATTCCACTGGTAACAAACCCCAGGCTGACCGCCCGGGGATCTACCAACCGGAAAGTAGTCGTAGTCGGTCATGGTCAAAGATTCGCTCACCCGTATCACCAAAGGCCAACCGGCTTGGAGGATACTGGCGACCAGGTCCCTCCCTCCTGACCTCGAAGATGAATTGCAGCTATGGCGATGCGATCATTCCCAAACCGGCTTCTCTGAGTTCTTCAGCAATTTTCCTTATTTCCCGCCCCATGGCGACATCCGAGCAAACTCGCCAGCTGTACCTACAGCCGACAAAGGCCGGCATCTGATACGCCATCGCTCAACATTTCTTACTTCTGACTGGGGCAAACAAACTCCACTAATGCCTAAGCTATGAAAGCAGAGGAGGCTTGGCAATACGAGGGCTAAATTCCTATTGATGCGGCGTCCTCAGGGCCTCTTTGGACCGGGTCAATGCTGAGGGAATTGACGTTTAACCTTGGTGGCTGGCTTATGACCCAGTCAAGAAGATCGACCACGGTAGGGTGGAGCTTTTCTGCCCGATGCTTCTCCTCTGTTCTGGCGTTTGTACATAACCCATCGAGAGACAGGTCACGCCAATTCTGTCTTTGGTCGCACACCAACAAAGATTTTGGCAGAGACTCGCAAACTTTTTCTCGACGGATACATCCAATTAGATGCTCTTGCCCCCACATCGGCAGTACCGCCCAAGCATATCAAACGGCCCTTTTTCCTTTCCGACCAGGTTCGCCAAACCTGCTCCACGAGAACACTTTGTTAAACTCCAAAGGCGGAACAAAATGACCACATCATATCCAAGGCCTCCTCGGCAACTCGTGTCGACCTCTGGTCCGTGTCAACATCAAACCCATTCGAACGACTTGCAATCCTCTGCCTTGGCTGCTTCGGGCAATGGCGCGCAATCCATACTCTGGATTTCCTCCACAAAACTGTTCGGCCCATGGTTAGCATTTCCTTTCCACTCAGAGATTGACCCAAAACGTCTCATCACCTGCACAAGGGCATCGGCACCGGCCGCCGTTTGGGGATTTTACATCTGCACTGCTGACACAGGACTTTGGTACAACAAATAGGGCGATCAAAGCTTAAACCCTGTCCCGATGTGTCCAAAGGTTGGTCGTTACAACTATAGCTTGCTTGATAAATCCATCGGGCCCCCTGATAACCAGACTTCCAAAGCCCGAGCCACTTCCAACCTTCAAACCCATGAAAGCAAACGCATTAAAACGCTCGGCCTGGTCCACATACCACGGAAATCCTGTCTCATCGGTCAACCTTAACTTGCAATATTTGGGGAATTCTCGGCACGACCCAGCCGGTCCACTTCACTTCGCGGCAGCACCACCTCTCGACTTGGCCGGATGGAAACTCGTTTTCCGACTCAATGGAGGGTACCGCCGTTGGGTATTCCATTTTGCATTCGATCCAGCTGATCTTTAAATGTACCTCATAACCCGTGGCATTTTCGTTACCTGCGGCTTGAGTGACGTTAATTCCTGACTCATGAAAGTAAAGAGCATTTCCAAAGAGCGTTAAACCGACTGGAACCATAACCATATTTATGTGACCTGATGTCTTGACTCGCAAAATATCAGTTGTCTTTGAACCTTCCCGATCTGCAAACTCAGAGGTAACTCTGCCGTAATACTCACCCGATGGAGGTCTTTGTCGCATCTGCATATTTTCGAACCAACGAAGCTCGTTATGAGTACCTTTGGATGAGATCAAACGTCAGGCGAGGGAAAGGATCGAATCCCTTCCACTCTCTCCTTAGTGGTGGTGAACCAACCATGCATCCGCTACCTGGAAATCGTCAGTCATTATGCCAAGGATCAGGTGAACTGTAATCAATCAATTCATGACGAGCAAATTGTAGCCTGGGGATTAGGTGGTCCGTAAAGCATGCTGGAGGCGACAAAGGCTATTCATCGCGTGGAGTATTACGGCCAGTTATCATCCTGAGTTTGCTGACGAGCGAAGTCGTGACAAGTTGGTGTTCTTGCAGGGTCGAGATATCCAGGTGACAATTACATGGTCATGGTCCCTTCTGCGCTTTAATGCTTTGTGAGGATGCGCTTATTTTCATGAGTCGGGATTAACGTAACGCCCAAACCACAAAGTAAATGAAAACGCAACTCAGGTGGTGGAGGTTATGCCGAGGACAACCACGGCGGATGCAAAATGGGATGCCTCAGAGGCACAACCTAATCCCGTCTTGAGGCAGAGTGTAAAATCGGCACGCCCAAAATCCAGTGGTCTTGCGAGATGAGGTCGACCGCCCGTAGGCAAAGGCATCCCTTCCAGACTGGCGCATGGAGTTGACAGACGAAAGCGGATACCCCTGGTACATGGATCAGGCTGAGCGCTTCAACGCCTTCGCCTTCAATAGATTCGAGGGCTGGGAGTGCAGCTCTGGTTTTCGCAGTCTGGTTATCAGGGAGCCTGATGGTCACATTAAGCGTAGCTACAGTTGTAATGATGAGCCACTTGGACACATTGAAACTGGGTTTCAGCTTTTTGATCGGCCCGAGCCCTGTAAGACAAAATCCTGTGTGAGTAGTGCAGACAGTAAAATCCCCAAGCGTCGGCCTGGCTGTCAGATGCCGCTGTGGCCCGGGGATGAGACTTATCAGGGGTCCGGCAAAGGGGCTGGGGAGATCAAGTTATGAAACAGAGGATAATTGTTGCTGGAAATCCTGAGTACGGAATCGGCCAGGGCATCTACCAGAAATGGCCAGAGGCAGAGTTTGCCAGTCGCCGTAATGGCTTTGACTTGACTGAGGATGAGGGGCGAACGGCTTTTGCCAGACGAAGTATGGATTTTGACGTGGTCATATTTTGTTCAGCCCTGTGGCGTTTTAACCAGACGATTCTCGTTGAGCAGGTCTGGCGGACCTGGAGTGAACAGAAGAAAGCTGGGCACCTGATCTGTCTCGGAAGTACGGCCGATGTGGGGGCGCGGGCCTCAAATTGGCTCTATCCCATCGAAAAGAAAAGTCTGCAGAGCCTCTGTCAGAACTTGAGTTGGTGTATACACAAGGGCAGTCCAATAAAGGTCACTTACTTGTCTCTAGGCTATGTACTCACGCCTAAAACGGAGGAGAAGCACCCGCAAAAGAAGAAGCTCTCGGTTTCCTATGTGGTCGACCTTGTTGATTGGGTGCTGCACCAGCCCGAGGGGGTTAACGTCAACTCCATGAGTCTTGATCCTTGTCAGCCCCATTCTGAAATGCCGCATCAATAGGAATTTTGGCCTCTGTATTGCCAAGCCAAGCTTGCTTTCATAGCTTAAGCGATGGCGGAGGGTTCCTTGTCCCATTTACAGATTGAGAAAACCGAGCGCTGGTATCTTTTGCCCGTTTCAACGGGCTGTGGGTACCATTGTGATTTTTGTCCTCAGCTAGGGATGAAGACTGAGGGCAAAGAGCTTGCAGGTGAACTGGCGAGGGCTCGCCTCGGTGAGTATGATCGAATTGCCATTAACTGCAATGTGCTGTTTGAGTCCGGTGGCCAAGAGTTGATTCGTAGGATCCAAGAAGAGGGGTGGCCAATTGTCATCCGCGTGAGCGAGACTTTGGCACCAGCAGATTTCAATCGCCTTTCTCATTTAGTCAACCCCAACAAGGTGACATTGGAGTACATTTTCTCCAACTGGAGTCCGGAAGTCGAGGCCAGGGTCGGAGAGTTGGAGCAGGTATGGAAGATCTGTCAATATACTTGGGTTGTGAACCGCAATGGCGGATTGTTAGGGCCATTTGAAGCTCTGCCTAAGAGCAGATGGGGAAAACTCCGTTTTTATTTTCCTTATAAGCAGAGTCCTGGTGATCGATACTACTCGGCTGCTGAAGTGGCCAGGGTCCTAGAGGATCTGTCACTTCGCTTCCCGGGCCTTAATATCCTTCCACCGGAGCACTACGAAATTCATCACCCTGAAAGTGATCCTGGGCGGGACATGGACCCAGCCGTAGAGCCTAGTTTTAAGTATAAGACATCGATGCGGTCGGCACGAGTGAGCTATGTCATACCGACCTTCAACAATGTGACCCATTTGCTGACGACCCTGAAGAATCTCGTGCGGCAAAAAACAGATCACCTATTCGAGGTTATCGTTGTCGATGACGGAAGCTCCGATGGCACGGAGTCGAGAGTTACCAATTGGATTAAACAGCAGAAGCTTGAGTGCGGATTTGCCTATATCTATTTGCCCCGCCCAAGCCGCCGAAAAATGGGCGATAGCCAATTTCGTGCGGGTATTGCCCGAAACCTCGGGGTCAAGTGGGCCGAAGGGGAAATCTTGTGTTTTCTGGACTCAGACATTCTTGTCCCCCCGACATATACCGATCACTTGGTAGAGGCTCATCAAGGTTACGATCTCATTCAGCCAAGAAGGATTCAGGTTCAGAAGAGGTTTTCTAACGGTGGGCATTTGTATGAGGATCTTATTCCCGGTGAGCACACCCAGGAAAAGAAGAATGGATATTGGGAGGTGTTTCAGTCCCAAACAGCCGACTGGAACCAAATTCATTTGCGCTGGCGGTATGTCTCAACTTTTTGTCTTTCAATTAAATCCGATCATTTCAAGCGGTTGGGTTGGTTCCGGCGCACATTTTTGGCCTATGGCTTTGAGGATACTGATTTGGGTTTGAGAGCGGCGAGATCGGGACTGAAGTTTTATCTTAGCCCCGTCAAAGTATTTCACCTTCATCATCCATTAATGAGAAGTGAGTATTTTCATAGTGCTTTTTTTAAGGATCTCCTGCTGTCTAGGTCGGTAAGGACGTTTTTTTTAAACAACCTCGATTATGACATTTTTAAGGCTCTTGAAATCTATTTTGACAGAAAGCTGCTGAAGAATAAGTGGAAGGACAAGGTGCGTGGAAGACTACAAATCGATTCTGCCCGCAGATGGAATCAATACCTACTCGGCCGCGAGGAGTCTTGAACTCCACTGGCCGCCGGTTGCCGAGATCACCTGCCGCTCTGTTTTAAGGGTAGTGCGTGAACTCATGGCCGCAGACGCGGGGGATGTGCTTTTTACTGCCGTCCAAAAGTGGGCCTATGCCAATGATCAGGGGGACTATGGAACCTTTATCCGCCGGGTGAAGAAGCTAGATCGCAAGCATTATCCACGGATGATTCAGGTTTTGTCTAATGGCCAAATTGAGTCGAAGCTTTGGCTCATTGAAATGCTCAAGACGGTTCTTCCGCAGCGCCCGTACAACTACTACTTGCTGGGCGGCTGGTATGGAATGTTGGGCTTGATGATGATGTGGCTTATGCCCGGTCACTTCCGACGGATGTGGAGTTTTGACATTGATCCCGAGTGTGAAAAGGTGATGGACATGATTGCCCGCCAGCATCTGTGGGCGGAAAACTGGGAAATGAGACCCATCACTTTTGATATGTATGATCTTCCTTTGGGTGCCCCGGACGGGTTAGACCCGGGGTTCTGCTCGGCACTGTCCATCCCTACGGAGGGGCCGGACGTCATCATCAACACGAGCTGCGAACATCTGGAGCGTTTTTCCTCTTGGTACGAGGGGGTTCCAAAGGGTAAAATTATTGTTTTGCAGTCAAATAATTTCTTTGAGTGGAATGAGCACGTTAACTGTGTGGCAAGTTTGGATGCCTTTAAGGCTTCGGCTCCGATGGGAACGGTCCTCTATGAAGGCAGTATGAACTTGCAGGATTACGATCGCTTTATGTTGATAGGAATCCGCTAATGAGGGAGGTCGGTATGGCTGAGGTGGACTCGGCTCGAAACGAGAGCGGCGAGGAGTTGCGACCCGAAGCCATTAGCCCCACATTTTGCATTCTGCCTTGGATTCACTTGAGTACCCGACCAAATGGGCACCTTCGGCTCTGTTGTACGGCGAACGCCTCCTCGGTCGGAGCAACTCAGGATAAAAAGTATGGCGGTGAAGTTGGAATTCTAAAAAATGAGAATGGTCGACCGGCAAACTTGAATGAAACAGACTTGCTCAGTGCATGGAACAATCAGTATATGCGAGACGTCCGGCAAATGATGTTGCGTGGAGATATCCCGGCCTCCTGTCTCAAATGTTTTAAGGAGGAAGAGGCGGGCCATCGCTCGAAAAGAAACTGGGAGACGGAATACTGGAGCAAAAGAGTGAGTTTGCGAAGCCTGATTGAGTCCACGTCTCCGGAGGGCAGTGTGCCACCAACCATTACTTACGTTGACCTGAGATTAGGCACTAAGTGTAATCTCAAGTGTGTGATGTGTTCCCCTCATGACAGTTCTCTGTGGGTGAGCGATTGGAATAAACTCTATCCGCAGATTGAAAATCCTGAGTTAAAGGATCTGATGCAGTGGCGGAATAAGGGCAAGGTGGATGGGGCGACTTACAATTGGCATGTGGACAACAAGGAGTTTTGGAATCAGCTCTACGACCAATTGCCCAACTTGCGTCAGCTCTATTTTGCCGGTGGTGAAGCCACAATTATTGAGGAACACTTTACCCTTCTCGAGGAGTGCATTCGCCGCGGTCACGCCAAACACATTGAACTAAGGTATAATAGTAACGGCATTGAGATTCCTGATCGGCTCCTTGATCTTTGGAGTCATTTTCAAAGAGTTCGCTTTCACTTTAGCATCGATAGCATTGGTGAGATGAACGACTACATTCGCTATCCAAGCAAATGGTCCGATATTGAAGCTCAGCTACGACGGTTGGACGCTACCCCGGATAACATTGAAGTGACTGTTGCCTGTGCCATTCAGGTCCTTAATATTTACTATTTGCCGGACTTCATTAAATGGAAACTGGCGCAGGGCTACCGCAAAATCAACCCATGGCCCCTTGGCGCCGGATTAGTAAATGTTCACCTTGTCTATCATCCAGCTCACCTGAACATCAAAGTTCTGCCTCCGGAGTTCAAAGAAAAAGTTGCACGCAAGTACGAGGAGTTTTACGGCTGGCTGGAAGAACGGTTTGTTGGCGATAAGGACTTTTTTGAAAGCCAGTATGGGATATCTCGCCTCAAGGGGCTCGTGCGCTTTATGATGGCCGAAGACTGGTCGCGAAGGATGCCTCAATTGAGGGAATACATCCGACTCATGGACAGCATTAGGGGTACGGACTTTGCGAGAGTGTTTCCTGAGATGGCAGAAATAATGGATGATGCAAACTAACTGAATTGAGATTTAAAGGGATCGAAATCTCTGCTTCCACAGGTTTTGGCGCAAACATAGAGTTTGCCGGCACCAAAAGAAGGCTTTTCCCATCCGGCGGGCAGGAGTCGTTGAAAAAAATCACCATCAATTATTGAGGATATTGGGTGCCGTTTGCCGTCGAGATCGTCTAGTCCACAGGGGAGTTCCTTTAGCAGACTCCAAATCTCACCGGTCTTTGGTTTGCGATACCAGGGGTAGAGTTGGTTCGCTGTCCAACAACAGGGAAACACATGCCCTTCGCCGCTGACGTAAATCGAACGTTCCTTGGCAACCTTACAGGCGATTTTGACTTGCTCTAGGTAGTTTCTCAGGCTGCCATGTTCTTCTTCGATTTTAGATTCTTGGGCCAGAGATGCATTAACAAAGTCCGGGTTTTGTGGCATTTCGATGTGATATTCGAGTTCGCCAGTCGTTGACAAAACCTCTTGTCTATCTTTGACCGTGGCCTGTGAATTGCTAAAAAAGCGCCCCGTCTTTTTAATTTGAAAATGCTTAAAACCCAACTTCTCGCTCAGGGCACGGGCCGTTTCAATTTGATGTTCGTTGTGGCGAAAGACAATGAAATCCCAATGAGCACTCCCCCCTGAGGAGATAAATGCTTCGACGTTGCGCATGAGCAAGGGCCACTTTGTTCCTCGACGATAAATGTGATTGGTGTCCTCTAGGCCATCGATGCCAAATCGACAAAGGTTCACGACTGACGCCAGGTCTCTCCACCAGGACTCATTCCGGGCCGAGCCATTAGTAAACAGTTCTAGGCGGATTTCGGGTTTAACCTGACGAAAGTAGCGGAAGACCTCAAGGGTGTCGGAGGCAACAATAGGGTCCCCGTAATTTCCGCACATATAAATACGATCAAGCTGATTCACAAAGGGCTCGGGTAAAATGGTCTGAATGTCTTTAAGATTCAATTCAACAAGAGGAAGCTGGGGGTTCACCTTTCCCCCAAGAACAGCACGCAGACACATCGGGCAGGTGGCATTGCACTTGGTGGTGATCTCCAGGTGAACTGTTTTAACTTCGTTAGACTTGTACATGGCGGTCCATCGGCAAAATTCAAATCCCAGTCTCGTTCTTCACCGAGTTTTGGTCAATGGACAGGAAGCTACATCCATTCGCGCGAGCAACGCCCCGCCCCGGAGGGCGGTCTGGTCGGGGTGGATTTGCCATCAATTCCCCAATGGCGATAGGCTTAGGGGGAAAGGGTAGTCATTGTGACTGAAAAAAGGGAATCTCTATCCCCAACATTTTGCGTTTTGCCTTGGCTTCATCTCGGTGTTCGCCCGACGGGGAGGGTTCGCGTATGTACTTGGACGACGTCAACTCTGCGGGGTGAGGATGGCAGGCCGCTGAATGTGGCCAAGGACACCTTGTTGGCGGCCCTTAGCTGCAAAGAGCTCTCTGAAATGAAGGCCAGAATGTTGGCCGGTGAAACCGTGGAGACCTGCAGCCGCTGTTACGAATTTGAATCCGTTGGCAATAAAAGCAAAAGACAAACGGAGTTAGAGGTTAATGCTGGCCGAGTTGAGGATGTACTGGCGGGACTGGTCACAAAGCCGGAGATCTTGGAACTTCGACTGGGAAACAAATGCAATCTCGGCTGTGTGTCGTGTAGTCCGGATTCATCGAGCTTTTTATATCGAGAAGTGGAGAAAAACCTAGAGCCCGGTGGTGTTTTTGATGATCAGCATTTAGGAGCCTTCGCCACAATGCGGGCCAATCAGACTGAATGGTTTGAGCAGGATCGGGTTTGGCAAGACGTTCGCGGGTTGATGCCAGGGATTCGACGCCTTTACATTACGGGTGGAGAACCCACGTTGATCAATAAAAACTGGGAGATGTTATCATTTGCCATTGAGGAGGGCTACGCTCCCAACATATACCTTGAGATCAGTACCAATTTGACTGTCTTAAAGGATAAGCACATTGAAGTCCTCAATCGGTTCGGATCTTGTCATATCTACTGTAGCATCGATGCCACCGGGATGGCGTTTGAATATTTAAGGTATCCCGCAAATTGGGAAAAGGTGGAAAGAAATTTTCGCCGCCTGTTAGAATTGTCATCTAAAAGCGTTCAGATCGGAGTGACGCCAACGATTAGTGCTCTGTCAATTTGGCGCCTCAGAGATCTTTACGCGTGGCTTGATCAAATCGAATACGATACAGGACGTTGTATTCCCCTTCATTGTCATACCCTCCTTCGCGATCCCGCCTATCAAAGTTTGACTCATCTACCTGAAGATCTAAAAAAGAGGGCCATTGGGGAGATCGATTGGCTGTTGGCAAAGTATCCAGATGATTTTAATCAGAGAAACCTTAAGAAGGTTGCCAACTTTATACGACACGGCGAAGGCCACCCTGATATACTTATTGAGGGGCAGAAATACATCGAAAACTTTGATCGAATTAGAGGCAGGTCGTGGCGAGAGGTGGTGCCTGAGCTTGAGGAGGTTTGGAAGTGAAGATATTGGTGATCGGAGGGACTCAGGACTTTGGCAAAGGCATTACCGAGTATTTAGGTAAGGAGGCCTACGGAGTTGGTCGTTCAAATGGCTTTGATGTCTGCGATCGGGGAGTGTTCTCAAGGCTTGTGGAAATGTCCCGGGACTATGAAGCCGTGATTGTCGTGACTAACGCCAATAATCTGCAGCCGGAATTAGTGGAGAAAATTTCCATCGACTGGCTGGAGCGCAATCACGATGGATACCTGTTTTGTATGGGGTCGACAGCCGTCTATCACGAGAGGTACGATCGTGAGCATCGGGTGTGGAATTATTTGAGAAGTAAAGAGGGCCTAAAGCTGTTAAGTAAATACATTGGTGATCAGGTTTCTAATCGGGAAGTCAAAATGCGTTTTACCAATATTCAGGTGGGTCGACTAGATAATGAAAAGGCCAGGTCGAAGCCGGGTTTTAAAATTGGGATTAAGCCGAATGAGGTGGGGCGAGTTATTCGCTTTCTCCTTGATACACCGAAACACCTTTGCATCCATGAAATCTACATGGACCCCAAGTACTGAGGTTAGATAGAAACAGTGAGCCAGCATAAAAAAGGCCGATTTTGCATTGTACCCTTTATTCAGCTCAATACCCGAGGGCAGGGAAATCTTCGCGTTTGCTGTTCTATAAGCGGAATACCTCATGGAATTCCCAGGCAGGGAACGATTGTTGATGTCAACGAGGGTCGAGCGGGGGCGTCTGGCGAAACCTTCGATTTAAGAAAAGACAGTATCGCCGAAGTCTGGAATTCGGAGTTTATGCGCGATTTTCGTCTGAGAATGGCGAACGAGGAGTACCTGCCCAACTGTGAATTTTGCTATCGCCTTGAGGACCGGGGGATCAACAGCAAGCGTGTAAACCGAAACAATAAGTTCGCCGAGAATTTTCAATCCGTCGTGGAGGAGGCCGTTAATTCTACTGGCCGGTTATCGACTAAGCCCATTTGGTGGGAACTGCGATTTAGTACAAAATGCAATTTGTCCTGCCGAATGTGTACCCCGGCTTTGAGTACACGGATGCTCCAGGAATATAAGAGTAAGCAGGCGCTTTTGACCCCGGAAATGCGGGGCGAACTGGAAATGGCGAGCCTTCTTGTCGCCGATGGGCACTTGGGTGAGAGTGAATTTTTCCGGAAGCAGCTACAGGGGTATGTAAGGGAGGCGCGGTTTTTGGAAATGCGCGGGGGCGAGGTTCTGGTAGACCCCGAAGCCATGGAGTTTCTCAGGGACTTATCTTTGGAGAAGAAGTGGGCAGCCCAAATGCACCTGGATTTGAGTTCTAACATAGTTACCTTGAATCAAGGGCACATCGAGGTCTTCAATGGTTTTAAGAGTGGTACGATCAAGTGTAGTGTCGATGGATTTGCAGAAGAAAACGAATACATCCGGCACCCTTCCAAGTGGGAGGATATCCTTGCTGCCTTAAAGCAGTTAAAGGGCCTGCATTCTGGCTGGAACAAGGTGCTGCAAGCGACTTTGTCGGCCTACCAGGTTTGTACCATCGATCGCCTGTTGTGGTTTCTCGATGACTTTGTTCAAGCCAATGGATTCGAAATGACATTCTCATTTACCATGGTCCGAGATACGCCCCATTTAGATCCGGAAATTATTCCTCTTGAGATGAGAAAGGAGTCCGCACAGAGGGTGGAGAGTTTTTTGGCCACAAGCTACCTGTGTACGCGGAGTCCGAATAAGGAGGAAAATAGAAAGATGATTCGTAGTCTGGCAACGGGAATGCTTCAGTCAGACGAGGCCAGGGGGAGCGAGGCTTTGAGAGCCTTTGTTGCCCACACAAGAGCACTGGACAAGATGAGAGGGCAGTCGGTTGCCAGCGTTTTTCCCCACTTAGGGCCGCTATTCATAGACCAGTAGGCTTGCCTGGGACTCCCGAGATCTTGGGAAAAATCCAATAAATTTAGATACTTATGATGCCAAAAAAAGTCAAAAATGTCCTAAAGTAAGACAGGACTTTTGTCGATAAGTCTTCAAAGTGTCTCGGTTTGAGTCTGGTATAAAGACCAGGGCGCTCCAACGACAGGGCTATTCAAATGCGGAACCGTCAGTCCACGAAGGCCTTTAAGTGGGTGGGAAAACAAAGCTATAATTTATCAAATCCGTAATAATGGTGGGTAGGCATATGAATAGATTGGCTCAGGTGATTCGTGGTGGGTTGGTCGTGACCATGGCGACTTTTTCCCTAATGGCCCTAGGTTCCGGTGGAACCCAGGGGACTGAAGGCGGAGGTAATGAAGCTTCGGGTGGAGGTCCCAATATCAATCAGGGAGCAAATGAAGGTGAAAGTTCTCAAAACACGGGAATGATGATCAACCTTGCAGCGGGAGCAACCTTTTCTGCAATTTGTGCGACGCCAAAAGGCGGTTGGGCCTGCCCGTTGGCGGCAATGTCCTTTTTGCAGGCGGCCCATGATATGGCGGCTTCCGACCAATCTGGCAATGTGGCCAATGCTTCAGAATACAACCCCAATTGGGGAAACACTCCTGGAGGCGAGCTGCCGACAGGCGGAACCATGCCCGGAACAATCCCTGGTGGCGGAGCCGGCGGTGGTGGATCGGGAACTGGATTTGCCAATCAGCAAATCAATGAAGGCCTCAAGAACCTTGAGGGCAAGGGCTATAAGGTCAACGCAGCTGCGGGGACCGTCACCACTCCAAATGGTGAAATGCCGATGAGTGCCTTTTCAAGTCCTGAATCTATGGCAGCTGCCGGTTATGATGAATCCTCGGTAAATGCGGCCAGAGCGGCCATTGGCAAACTCAATGCGGATGCAGTGGAAAAGTATGGTGACAAGGCCAACGTGGTCGCCATGGGTCTTGATTCCCGTGGTGGCGGTGGCGGAGCGCTTGGCGCAGGAGGAGGAGAGGGTGTTTCCTTCGATGGCAGCGATCCAATGGCCGCCTATCTGGCGTCCCTGAAAAACAAGATGAACAAAAAGCGCGGGCCCGCCAGTGTGGCTGGAATGCAAAGAATGGCAGGGGGCGAACCGATTGGTGTTAAGATGGATAACATTTTTGAAATGGTTCATCGTCGATATCAAAAGAAGCGTAAGGCGAATATCTTCATCGAGACGGACACATCAAATACGGGAAAAGGGAGTAACCGCTTCTAGTCCTGGTTAAGTAAATGAACTCGATAAGTACAAAAAGAGCCGACAAAAAAGTGGCTCTTTTTTTATGTCAGACGAAGAGAAGAATTGATTCTTGTGTTCTTAACAATACTCAGTCCTCTGCCAATGACAGAGTTTTCCAGCACACAATTTTCTCCAATATGCGTCCCATCGCCGATGACATTGAAGCCCTTGAGTATTGTGTTCGGCTTTATGGAAACCCCCTGACCCAATAGGCAAGGTCCCCCAACAGAGATATTTGAATCCAATTGGCAATCCGGGCCGACGAACATTTCGGGTCCATGGGGAAAAAGCACCCGGCCATA
Source organism: Pseudobdellovibrionaceae bacterium (assembly GCA_020635075.1). Classification (NCBI taxonomy): domain Bacteria; kingdom Pseudomonadati; phylum Bdellovibrionota; class Bdellovibrionia; order Bdellovibrionales; family Pseudobdellovibrionaceae; species Pseudobdellovibrionaceae bacterium. Next base: position 48,169 of record JACKAM010000004.1, read on the forward strand.
GTGATGATGGAGTTCCTTAAGGAAAACTCCCTGAGGGTCGCCGTCAATCAGATGTTTTAAACAGTTTTGGCTGGCACTCAGATAATCAGCTTCGGATCCAGTTTCAAACCAGTAAGGCTCGGCCCGATGGACTTTAACAACTTCCCCTTTGGCCATTCCGGATGCGAGCCCATCATAGAGAATATTGGAGATCTGTCCGGCAGGAAGATAGTCAAAAACGCGGTCAGATAGGGCAATAAATCCGGTGTAATGAAATCCGACGAGTCCCTCGGAATCAGGTGTCTTGCCAAAATTAATAACCCGCTCAGTGGGGTCGCACCAAACGCCACCAAACTTGGTTCCAACTCCTGGAAATTGGCAGACTAACAGTGTTGCCAGGTTGTCCTCGCTGGTGTGGCGACGCCAGAGTTCGTCCACGCCCGATGGATCAAGTAAGACCTCGTCCCCATTGGCGACCAAAAAGTGTCGATCGCCCGCGAGGTCATCCCGGGCATTCTTAATTCCGCCCCCGCTGCCAAGGATGAGGGGGCTCTCATGAATAAACTGGACATGAGATAAGCCGAACAACTGGACGGCGTGCTTGATGCTGTCCGCGCAGTGGTGGGTGTTGACGATCAATTCAGAGGCCCCGACTTTTTGCAGGTGATACCATGGGTAGCAAATCAGGGGCAGGTTCAAGAAGGGCAGGGCCGGCTTAGCGCACTTGAGGGTGTGGGGCCGGAGGCGCTCTCCCAGTCCGGCGGCAAGAATCATGGCCCTCATAGGGCCTCGTAGTCTTTATCGAGAAAGCCCCGATCGGATAGAATCTCAGCCAAGAACCGGTATTCGGGGAACAGTTCAAGGTGACGGACGACGGTTTCAAGGGTGGGGCGAATGTACTTTAAATAGCGAGTGTCGCCCCGATCATTGTAAAAGCTCGAAAAGCTCCCACATGCCTTAAAACATCTTTGGATAACTTGAAGGTTGAAGACATTCTGAAAATCAGAGTCCTTGGTCTTGTGAGAGTATAGGGTTGCAGCGCATTTCCGGTAGTAGTCGAGGATTTCATTTCGAGTTTCATCGTTCAGATCCACGTAGGAATCATATACCAGGCTGACCAGGTCATACTGAATGGGCCCCATGCGGGCATCCTGAAAGTCAATCACGCGCATCTTACCCAACTTAATCATCAGGTTGCGGCTGTGATAGTCTCGGTGGCAGATGAACTTATCTTCATTATCGAGAGTCGAACAGATCCCAACAAAGGTCTCCTCAAGTTTGCGGGAGTCCTGGTCTGTAAACTCGATCTGCCCTAAGCCCTCTAGCAGGTGTTTGCGGCCGTAGTTCATTTCCCACAGCAGTTTTTCAGTATCAAAGGCAACTCCAAAGGCCACACACCTGGCGGCCGAGTCTCGCGTTGCCAGGTAGTGAATCTTAAGTAGTTCGTCAATGGCCTGCCGGTAAAACGGAATAACCATATCTTGATTCTGATTCTCCCAGAACTTTCTTTCCAGGGTGAGGTCACCCAGGTCTTCAAGAAGTACAAGGCCTAATTCAGGTGCCATCCCCTTAATGTCGGGTACATTGATGCCGTGTTTTAGAAAATGCCTTTGCACTGATAGAAAAGGATACTTGTCATCAGCAGAAAAGGGCTCCCACTGCATCAATACCCATGAGTCCTCATCGCAGACGATGCGATAATAGCGGCGGGCGCTGGCATCCCCGGCGAGGGGCAAAATTTGATATTTATCTGTGCTCAAATGGGAGGTGAGAAAATTTAGGATGAAGGGCTCAACGGGCTGAGCGACTAACTCTGTTTTCCCATTCATTGGCAGGCTCGATCAGTTCCTTGGTCTAGAGTTCTGTTTAGGGTCTTTATAATGGTGGCAAAAGAAGTGGAGTCAGACAACAGGAATTCTGTGACAACTAAACCAGGCAGTCCTCAAGGCTTCGGCCAGTGAGACTGTCGTAAAAGAACTCTATGACACCATAATCCAAGTAGTGCTGAAAGTCCCTTTCCATCTTCAGGTTGGCGACCGAAATTCTGCGCATGAGAACGCGCTGGGCCTCGTCTTCAATCGCGACGATCTCAGCATAAGGAATGACCGTTCCTGCAATGACCTGAGGACTCTCTTTTGTCCGTGGTCCAGAGAGCCAGTCGATCAAGGTGATGCGCTCTTCATTATCCAGGCTGGTCACGTCAGGGATAAAGATCGTGGCGTCAGTCAGCTCGTCCAACAAACTCGTATCGTGCCGCGATTCAAGCGACAGTTCATCCCAGTGGATGAAAATTTGCCGACCTGACAGACAGTGAATCTCAACCGCCATTTTGTGAATGTCAGTGTAGGACTGGGCTTCGATCAAACAAGGGATTGAAAAGGCCTTGCGCGGACGGGGAATGAGATTTTCGTAGTCCTCAAGGCGAGCCGGGTGTGGCCTCTGTGGCCGACGAAACGAAGACAGTCGTATGACATTACTGGGATACTCTGAAAGATGAATTTCGTTTTCCAGACGACTGAGGTCATCAAGTGTCGCTGCAGTAATCAACGCTGAGCTTAAAACCAGATCCACCAGATCTTCAATTTCATTAATCTCTTTGGCGGAGAGGTTGTCAGCCGCTGAAAACCGGGCGTACCCCCACAGCTGGCCGTGCAGGCGAACGGGGAGGAGAAGATTACCATCCAAGGTTACCGAAGAGTTTTTCGATAAGAGGCTATAGATGACCTTTTCACTCTCATTCTGATCAAGGTCCTGAGGAAAGGATCGATAATGAAATTCACATTTGTAGCGGCTTTCAATGAGGCGAAGAAGTCGGCTCATGATGGGAGTGAACGCATTTTCGATACGTCCCCGCCCAAGTTGGTTGTCGTCTGGTCCCTGGAATTTCATTCGCTTACGTTCCTCTGGTCATTCGCTTTGGCGTGAGCCCCTTACCACTTGGGCCAACGCTGATCTACAGAGGCAATTGTTGTGCCGGAATTCAAAAAATCAAGGCTGTCTAATCACTTATCGCCAACTGCTTTCCGGGCGCCCGTAAGGGCGCGCCCATGTGTGGCCCAAAATATTGAAATCACGAAATTTTCTTAGGTCGCCCATTCGAGTGGTGGCCAGATGTTGGACATTGTGGCCAGGGGCGATGGAGATTTTTTACGGTCTAAGCCACCGAAAAGACGACTCTAACCATTGTTCAGTTCGGAAATAATTTCGCAAAAAGGGTCACTTGCGATGGCCCAACTACTGCTGCACAAATGGCAGATTTAAATAAGCCGCCACTCCTGCGTGGTCCGAGGGCCACAGGCCAAAGATCTTTCCGCTGGGTTCGTGACCGACAAGGTTCACACGACTCAATCCGATGAGCGAAAAGGGGAGTCGCCCATTGAGATTGTTCCGCACAAAGATGTGATCGATTCGGGAATCAAGTTGGCTCGTTGAATTTTCCAGGTCAGGGCTCTGGCAGCAGGTAAAGCCATCGGCAAATGGATGCGCCCGGTCCCAGATGTCAACAAAGCCTGCCGCCTTGGCCTGATGGTAAGGCTGAGTATTCCCATCCTTTGGAGACGAGTTGAAGTCTCCGGTGAGGATCGTCGGCAGCGGTTCCTGGGCTAATGCTCCCATTAGTTCTTGCATTTGTGCGGCTTGGATTTGGGTGAAGGGCTCACGACCTCCCACTTCAAGGTGCACATTTACAACTTTGTAGTTTAGCCCCTTTGCTTTGACTGTGGCGCCCACGTAGCCGCGGGTAAAGGCAACCTCGACGCCGCCAATGGGAAGCTTCAGGTTAGTGTGAAAATTGTGAGCTTGTACTTCCGAGACCTGCAGTCCACGTCGAACCAACAAAACGTCCCGATCAGTCAGGCGCACGTCGTCCAACTTCGGACCGTGCTCATCTCCGCCAACAAACATGGGGAGCTCGATGTCAGCATTGGTAATCTGTCCTGCGACATCATACTCAAGCTCATTTTCCTCCATGGCGCGAAGAAGCTCGAAAAGATAATCATAAATCACGATTTCGGCACTCTTTGGATTGCCGATTAAAAAATCACCGGGGGACTGGAGGCGGATCAATGAGACTTCCTGCAGACCGACAACGTCTGGCTGAACGTCTTTAATCTCATTCACAAATCCTTGAACCCGCATATGAATGGAATTCTTAACGATGGTTTGAAATGTGCGGGCCACAAACAGAGGAATCTGTTCCGGGCGTTGGGCCTCAAGAACTTGAAAAAGATCAGCACCCACATAAAGGTTGCGAGTCATCACAGTTAGAGGCTTGCCCAGTCGAACCCGGGCGGCCTCAATGGCCGGATCAATGGACTCCGCCTTGGCCTTGCCAAAAGACAGTAGTGCACTAGCAATGAAAACGAATACCCCACCCCAGTTTTTCATATTCCCTCCCCCGAAGGACGTCCCAGTCGATACCAGGTTGAGGATAGATTGTAAACAGGGGCTAGGGGCTTGTAAGATATTTAAATAAAAAAGGGTGATGTGACCATCACCCTCAAACTTCCCATTACTGCTTTTGCTAGTTATTTCAGCATCTTACGCTTATCAAGGCCGTATTTCTCGACCTTCATGATAAGTCCTGCACGGCTGATTCCCAGCTCCTTTGCCAGCTTGGATTTGTTCCATCCAGTCCGGCGCAAGCCCTCTTTGATCATCTCGCGCTCAAGTTCTTCCAGAGCGTCCTTTAGTTTGCCGTGGACACGCGCTCCCTGAACCTTGCCCTTTTCACTGGCTTCAAGGATCTTGGGGGAAAGCATATCAGCGGTAATCTTTGTCTCCCCACCGGAGAGAACGACGACGCGCTCCATTTCATTCTGAAGCTCCCGCACGTTTCCTGGAAAGGAGTAGTCATACAGCTTTTCCAGCGCCCGCTTGGTCAGCGTCTTCTTCATCTCGCCGTTTTGGGCTTTATTGAGGAAGTATTCAGCTAATAGCGGAATATCCTCTTTTCTTTCCCGAAGTGGGGGGACGCGAATGTTGATTACGTTGAGGCGATAGTACAAGTCCTCGCGGAAAGTACCATTTTCAACCATCTCCTTGAGATTGCGGTTAGTTGCTGCGATCACTCGCACATCCACCCGCTTGGACTCCAGTCCTCCGACGGGAATGAAGGTGCCCTCTTGAAGAACACGTAGCAGTTTAACCTGCATTGTGGGTGAGGTGTCTCCAATTTCATCCAAAAAGAAGGTTCCTTTATCAGCGATTTCAAACAGACCTTTCTTGTCGCGAACGGCACCGGTAAACGAGCCCTTAACGTGACCAAAAAGTTCTGACTCCAACAGGTTGTCGTTGAAGGCGGAGCAGTTCTGCACCACAAAGGACTTATCTTTGCGAAGCGAATTGTAGTGAATCGCTTTGGCAATCAACTCCTTACCAGTTCCATTTTCCCCTTGAATCAGCACCGTACTGTCTGCCGTGCGAATCTTATCGAGCAGAGCATAGAGGTTCTGCATGGGCTTGGACTTACCAATCATGTTGTCATACTTGTAGCGGCTGCCCAGTTCTTTATTGAGCTCTTTGATGCGATTTTCGCGAGTGGTGATTTCTAGGTGGAGAGTGATAATCTCCTGGGAGACAAGCTCGACCAGCTCCAGAAAGTGTTCACGATCCTGGTCTTCCACGTATTTAATCTTAGACAAGCTCTGCTCAATGATGTCAGCCGAGGCGCCAAAGATGGCCAGGCGTTCGCGAATCTCGTTAAGGCGCTGTCCGTTGTTGGTCACGTCCTTGACAAAGCCCATTGCAACAACGGTACCCATAAAATCGTTGTCAATGAGAATGGGAACAATAGCAATGTCGAACCCGGCAGTGTCCCACTTGCGGATACTGTAGCGGTTTTCGGACATTCTCAAATCCTCGATGGACTTTGAGATGGTATCAGCCAGGTTATCCATTGCGGAGTCTTTGTTCAAAAAGGTATTAACCGCAGGATTACAGAACTTAGTTGTCTTGGGGTCTACGCCACGTAAATGACCGCGCTCATCAGTGAAGATGATATCGATGTTCCACCAAGAACTCAGGATCTGCTTCAACTTTTTAATAACGTGAATATGTTCAAACTCATCCCAATTGATCATGTCTAACCCCTCTTGACTCGTGGCAAACTGCAAAGTTCTTTGACAATCCACTTATCGTCCAAAGTCTCGACACACTTGAGGAGGGAGTAAAAAATTTGGGCACCCATGAGGTAACCAGCTGAAATTACTGGCCAACAGACTGCCTCAATTTTGGAATGTCAGGTCGACAGGGCTTTAGTCACTGTTAGAAATGAGCCCACTAAGATTATGACAGTTGGGCCAAGTCGTATGGTTTAACGACAGAAAATTCGCGAAATCGAAATGAGCTAGTGAGCCTGCAGCTGGTGAAAACGAAAATACTCACCCTTCTTGTTTAAAAGATCATCATGCGAACCTTGTTCGACAATTCGACCTCCTTTAAGAACCAGAATGCGATCGGCCTTGGCGATGGTGGACAGGCGATGCGCAATGACGAAGGCCGTCCGCCCCTTCATCAGTTGATCGAGGCCCTTTTGGACCGAGACCTCGCTTTCACTATCCAGGGCGCTGGTGGCCTCGTCCAAAATCAAAATGGGAGCATCCTTGAAGATGGCCCGGGCAATGCTAATCCGTTGTTTTTCACCGCCAGAAAACAGCGCACCCTGATCACCCATACGCGTGTCGTAACCTTCACGAGTTCGAGTGATGAAGTCGTGGGCGTTGGCTAGTTTAGCCGCGCCTTCGACTAGTGACTCTTCCTTGTCGATGTCACCCAAGCGAATGTTGGCCTTTACCGTGTCGCCAAAAAGAAATACATCCTGGGAAACCAAGGCAATGTGATCGCGAAGGTCTTTAATAGACAGTTTGCGAATATCAACACCCCCAATTTCAATGTGACCAGAGGATGGATCGAAAAACCTTTCCAGAAGGTTAACCAGGGTGCTTTTGCCTCCTCCGCTGGAGCCAACCAGGGCAACCACTTCACCTCTCTTGATGCTCAGGTTGACATTCTTCAGCACGGCCTCGTCTTCAAAGGCAAAGCTCACGTTCTTAAAGTCAATGCTCGCCCAGGTTTCGTTAAAAGGAACTGGTGAGTCAGGATCAGGCACCGTCGAGGAGGTGTTCATGATGTCTTTCATTCTCTCTAGGGCAACGGCGGCCTGTTGAAGCTTAAGATAACTTGCCTGCAGCTTTTTGACCGAATCCTGGAGGAGGCCAATGGCAAAAGAAAAGGCGATAAAGTCGCCCACCAGAAGGTGGCCGGAGAAAATTTGCTGACCAATATAGACCAGGATCATCGCCAGCGTGATAGAGGCCAGGCTTTCCGAGATGGGACCAGCCAGCTCCTCACGATTAATGATCTTCTTTTGGGTTTCTAAAAAGTGATCGGCCTGTCGGGTGAAGCGATCCCTCAGTTGGCCCTCCAGATTGTAGGACTGTACAATGCGTGTGCCGTCGAGGCTCTCTTTAAGAGTCTTGGTCAGCTCCTCCATGGCCTCTTGGTTTTTATGTCCGTATTTGCGCAGGCTGCGGGCCAGGCGCCTCATTACGCCGGTGATTATGGGTAGGGCTGCAAGGATGAAGAGGGTGAGCTTCCAGTCCAGGTAGAGTACATAGGCGAAAGTCAGAAGCGCCATAAAAGGTTCGCGGACAATGTCCGCCACTTTGTGGATAGCACCCTGGATAATCTGGATATCGCTAATCATGCGGCTGATCAGCCCCCCTGATCCGCGCATAAATCTGTGGAAAAACCCAAGATTGAGGCTCAAGTATTTGTTCATCAAATCACGTCGTAGCTTTACCGCGATCTGATCTGACGTGAATTTCATCCAAAATAGGTGATAGTAGCGGGCGATACCACTTAAGGTCCAAAGCACGGCAATGGCGATCGGAATTTGAATGGCCTTGGTATGATCATCGGCCCGCCATGCAGCTTCCAATTGGCGCAGAAGTTCAGGGGAGACGGCCTTTAAACCACTGACAATGGCCCCAAGCACGAGAATAATCAGAATTCTCAGCTTGTAGGGTTGAAGTTCGGGCCACAGACGCTCAATGATAATCTTCATGAGTTAAGGGGTTCTCCACTTTTTTGCGATTTCTTGCTCGCCTTTGCCGTCGGGCTACCGGGCGTCGACGGATTGATTTGATCCAGGTATTCCTTAAGGTATTTTCCAGTATATCCTTTGCGTGACTTGGTCAATTCCGATGGAGGAGCTGAATTAATAATTCGGCCACCCCCTGCGCCGGCCTCAGGCCCCAGGTCGATCACCCAGTCAGAGTGGCGAATAATCTCCAGGTTGTGTTCAATAAGCAGAACGCTGCCGCCACTTTCCACCAGTCGGTTAAGAACCTTAATGAGCATGTGCACTTCGCGAAAGTGGAGGCCTGTGGTGGGTTCATCAAGGATATACAATGTGGCTTTTTGATTTGTTGAATTAAACTCACGCGCAATCTTAAGCCGCTGGGACTCTCCTCCGCTAAGAGTATTGGCGTTTTGGCCAAGACACAGGTAATCCAGCCCCACTTCTTTTAGGACAGACAACGGACGGCGGATATTCGGATAGGCTACGAAAAAGTCCATGGCTTCGGCGACAGTCATATTTAATACGTCGTGGATATTCTTGCCGCGATACTTGACCTCAAGGACCTCCGGGCGAAACTTCTTTCCATCGCAGGCATCGCATTGGATTTCAAGATCGTCCATAAAAAGCATGTCAACGACTTCGTGGCCAAGACCTTTGCAGACCGGGCAGCGGCCCCCTTCGACATTCAGGCTGAAGGATCCGGCTGAGTAGCCCATTGCCTTGGCTTCTGGGGTCGATGAAAAAATCGAACGGATGGCATCATACACTTTCAAATAGGTGACAGGGTTGCTGCGCGCGGTTTTGCCAATGGGCGATTGATCAATGAGAAGCAGTCCCTTTATGTTGCCAGCTCCTTTTAGGGATTTATAAGCCAGACCCTGTTTGTACTCCACACCCAGTTCGCGGGCGAGTGCCGGATAAAGAGTGCCGGTGACCAACGAGGATTTGCCGGAACCACTCACGCCAGTCACGGTGACCATGCGATTCAGGGGGACTTCAAGATCGACATTCTTAAGGTTGTTTCCCTCGCATCCGGTGATCTCCAATTTATATCGGAAGGTACTCATATCGATCGGGCGAGTGGTAATCTCAGGAGACCATTTATCGGCAGAGCGCAGGTAGGGGGCCGTGTTGCTCTTTTCGTTGTCGAAAAAAGATTCTGTACCACCGGAATAGATCACGTCCCCGCCCAGGTGACCCGATCCGGGGCCCATTTCAATCACGTGAGTGCTGTTGCGGATCACATCGTGATCGTGCTCAACGACAATCAAAGTGTTTCCCTGCTGCCGAAGTTGTTTGAGGATTCCAATCAGCCGGTCATTATCCCGCGGATGGAGGCCGACGGTAGGTTCATCAAGAACGTATAGGGTTTGGGAGAGGCCCATGCCAAGTTGATTGGCTAAATTGAGGCGCTGGAATTCCCCGCCAGACAGAGTCTTGGTGGGACGATCCATGGTTAGATAGCCCACCCCCACGTCTTCCAGATACCGGAGCCTGTCGGTCAACTGCCGGTGGAGCTCATGGCAGATCTCTTGCTGTGTTTGGGTAAGTTCTAGGTCGCGAATAAAAACATACAGCTCGGAGGTGGTCATGGAGCAAAGATCAGAAATCGAGTGTCCATGTATAAGAACCTGTTGGGCCTCCGGACGGAGGCGCGACCCTTTGCATGAGCTGCAGGTAAAGGCACTTTTGTACCGCGACAAAAACACCCGGACATGCATCTTGTATTTTTTGGTTTCCAAATACTCAAATAGTCCCAAGACGCCAAAGAAATCTTTGGAGCCTTGCCATATCAACTCGCGATGCTTTTGGGAAAGGTCCTTCCAAGGCGTGTGGGTGTCGATGCTGGCTTTGCGGCAGTAGGCGAGCAAAGTCCTGCGGTCCTTAGCTGCGCTGGGCATGGTAAACGGAACCAGGGCGCCCTGGGCAATGCTTAAGTCAGGATTGGGTACCACCTTGGCTTCGTCAATATCCAATAAATTCCCAAAGCCATTACACTTGGGACAAGCGCCCACGGGACTGTTGAAGCTGAACATCCGAGAGTTAATGCTGGGAAAAGAATAAGAGCAAATCGAACAGGAAAACTCTTCACTGATGCGCAAATGGCGACCATCGGTGGAAACAATCAGCGCCTGTCCCGAGTGGTGATGATTGTTGTACTTGAGTGAGGCCGCATAGGCTTGAGCCAGGGAGTCAGTAATTCGACCCTGGTCATCCTTCCTGAAGGCCAGGCGATCAATAACAATATAAAAATCGTCTTTTGGAGCTCCCGAGCGTTTGAGCTTGCCATCCTCCAGATCGACGACCTCACCAACGGTTCCACTGTAATGACTAGTGAGGCTGTCCTGAACGGACTGCTCCTTTTTTGCCTCCGCCAACACCTTTTTGGTGGTGCTTCGGCGCTTACTAGCCTTAGTTTTTGCCGCTTCCTTTTCCTTTGCCGGCAAATAGAGGCGCAAAAACCCGTCCTTTACCAATTGCTCTCTCAATTTGCGCCCGTTGAGGAGACGATTGTCGGCGGGAAGAGGGGCCAACACATAGCCTCTCAGGCCATCGAAGGCCTGGAGAATGCGTGCGGTACCATCTGATACCGAGTCCTTTTGAAGAGGGATATGGTGATTGGGACAGTAAGCCTGGCCAATCTTTTCAAACAGCAAGCGCAAATAATCGACTACTTCAGTTGTGGTTCCCACGGTGGAGCGGGAGGACTTCACCGCATTTTTTTGTTCAATCGAAATTGCTGGTGGAATATTTTCAATGCCCTCGATGTCGGGCTTCGGAGCTTTATTGAGGAACTGCTTAGTGTAGTTTGAAAGGCTCTCAGTATAGCGCCGCTGCCCCTCCGCGTAGAGTGTTTCAAAGGCAAGAGAGCTCTTGCCTGACCCGCTTGGTCCACAGATGACCGTAAAGGATCCGAGGGGGATTTCAACTTCGACACCTTTTAGATTGTTTTGTCGAACCCCCCAAAGGTGGATGTTCTTCATTCAGAAAGGTCCTCTTTGAAAAAGTTCTTCTCTTCCTGAGAGGTTGTGTCCGCCCCAGCTTCTGCAGGTTCAGTGCCTTCCTTAAAAGCCTGACGAACCACATCGGTTGACGAGGCTGACGCCAGTTTTCCAGTTTCGTTATCGATGTTGGCAAAGACAATTCCATCGGGTACGGAAAAGTTACGCACTGGCAGGCCCTCATGAGCGAACTTCATATATTCAATCCAAATGGGGAGAGCTGCCCGGCCCCCCACCTCACCTTTTCCCAGGCTCTTTTCCTCATCATACCCTACCCAAACCCCTGTTGAGATGTCGGGGCTGAAGCCAATAAACCAACCGTCGTAATAACCACTGGTGGAACCGGTTTTTCCTGCTACCGGTCGACCGACCGCCCGGGCGGCGCGACCGGTTCCGCCTTCCTCTTCAACCACACCCTGCAAGAGAGAGGTTGTAATGTAGGCGGTCAGCGGGTCCATGAGTTGGCTAGGGTCATCGAAATAAAGAGGGGGTTCCTTGCGGAGGTCCACAACCTTGCCAAATTCTTCAAGCTTCAGCATATACTCGCCCCCGGGTTGGGCGACATTGATGTCTTTGTTGGCAGCCGGAGTCTCAATGGAATCTTTGTCGCCCTCATCCTCGCTTCCACCTTGCTCTTCACTGCCATCCGATTTGGCAGACTCCTGTTCAGAGGGCTGGCGGGACTTCTTGAATTTGAGGTAGGCCTCGCGACGCAGCTCAAATTCCTTGTTTTGCATGGCCAATTCAGCTTCAAATCGATCATCCAGAGTGACTTCCTCCAGGAGGACTTTGCCAGTCTGATCCTCGACTTTATGGATCAGTCGAGGGGTCACACCCTTACCCATGCGACCGAAAATGGAAAACATTCTGGTCATTTCATAAAGGGTGACTCCGCTGGAACCGAGGGCCATGGTGAAGTCGTAATTGAGTGGGCTAAACACGCCGAGCCTGCGCGCGTAGGTGGCCACCCAGTCGACACCAATCTTTTCGATAATCTTGACCGTGGGAACGTTAAGGCTGCGAATTAGAGCCTTACGAAAAAGAGTTTCACCAACAAACCGTTTGCTGTGATTCAGTGGTTTCCACTTTTTGGTGATAATCTCATCTGCGTCGGTGTCCTGAACCTCAGTGTCTTCCTCCTCATAGACAATTGGAGAGTCCAACAAAGAGGTGGCGGGAGTGTAGCCTTTGTCTAGGGCCGCGGCATAGACGAGTGATTTGAACGAAGACCCTGTTTGTCGGGCCGCCTGCAGAGCGCGATTAAACTCGGAGCGGGCAAAATCATAACCGCCCACAAGGGCAATAACGTCCTCAGTGTTTTGATCAATGGACACCAGGGCGCCTTCCACACTGGGCTCTTGCTCAAGCTCAACATGGGCGTGAACCTTGAAGTCCGGCAAATCTTCCGGCTCTTTCCAATTTTTGCCAGCCTTCTTCTTTAAAGTGTTAAGATGGTCTTCGACAGCCTGAGAGCTGAAGGTGCGACCAATAAGGCGGACTTCGATAACGTCTCCAGCTTTGAGGGCCTCACTGGGTTTGCTGATCTCACCCTGGTCAAAACGAATATTTGGGTCGGGATGGCGGGCCCACTTCATGGATTCAAAATCAATGAGCCCCTTGCTCTCACAAAAGCGCACGTGGACGAGTCCCCAGGTGTCATCCACCTTCATGACCACCGCGGGAACAATTTGATCAACAGAGAGATAAGAGGGGATCGTAGGAAGAGGGTTGCCTTGGTCATCCAGACCGTCGAGATCAAGCTCGCCTTTTTCTTTAATCGTACCATCGGCCTGAATAATGCGCACGGAGCTGGCCTCGTCCATCAGGTCATCTCTGGATTTTCGTAAAAACTTGGCGACATCTTCAGGGTTTTGTAGAGATTGTTTTGGCCCGCGGTAGCCTTGGCGCTTGTCGACACTGCGAAGACCATTGCGAACCTGGCTTTGGGCTTCTTTTTGTTTTTGTAAATCAAGTCCGGTATGAATCTTTATACCCTTGTCGAGAACCATGACTTCGCCCAGCTTCTTGATCACCATTTGCCGGACGGTCTCAAGGTAAAATGGCGCAATCTCCTTATAGTCTTTGCGCACATAAACCTGTAGAGGTTCGTCGCCAGCGGCTTTGGCCTCTTCGGTGGTGATATAACCCTCTTCTGCCATTCGTCCGAGTACGTATAGCTGTCTTTCTTTTGCGGCACCGGGATTATATATCGGGGAGTATCGGCTCGGTGCCTGGGGAAGACCCGCCAGTAGAGCCATTTCAGGTAGGGTCAGTTCATTGACGGGTTTGCGAAAGTAAATGTCGGCAGCGGCACCGATACCATAGGCGCCCTGGCCCAGGTAAATTTGATTAAGATACAAATACAAAATATCCTGCTTACCAAGGTTCTTCTCCATGCGATAGGACAGCATGACCTCTTTAATCTTTCGGGTGTAAGTCTTCTCACGGGTTAACAGTAGAGATCGGGCCACCTGCATGGTGATGGTCGATCCACCTTGGACCTTTCGGCCAGCACGGATGTTTGCAATCAGGGCGCGGATGGTGGCGATATAATTGATACCTCCATGTTGAAAAAAGGAGGAGTCTTCAGCAGAAGTGAAGGCCTGAATAAGTTGAGGAGGCGTATCCTTGTAGGGAACCAGCATTCGCTTTTCGCGAAAAAACTCACCAATTTTGTTTCCACCCCGGTCATACACCTCCGAGACCAATAGCGGTTCATAATCTTCAACAGTGATGAGTTTGGGGAGATTGGTGGAAAAGGCAATGAGTACAATGGCACCGGCCGCAACACCCACGAAGGCTAATGCCAAAACTGCGGCAACGATCTTTTTAGTCGACATAGAAAGGGCCTCCACCCGGAGCTAAGCCAAAGGAAATAATATAGATCAGCTCAGTATATATCGGGTGGAGAGGGGGCTCAAGGGCGGCGCCAATGGCGCGCCGCACAGGCCACCATTAACGACTACCGGGGGTGGTGCTCCGGCCGCTCACGGGTCCAGTACCAAAGTGGTCGCAGACGCTGCCGAGTAGGCTATCGGATATGGAGACATCCGAATCCCAGTCATCGCTCGCCTTATACACAAGAGTGCAAGCTTTGCGACAGTAAGCGACGTTGGTGCCGGCGCCAACTCCCATGTCGCAGTTACAGCTGGCGACCACCGTGTGGGCGGCACCTCTGACTGCGCCGAGACTGTTGATGGCTTCGGAAACTTTGCTTCCGTCGGAATCAATGCCACCAGATGCCACCATTTTTTCATTAAGATAGGCCTGGTACTGACGATGCACTTCTTGGGCAACATCGGCTTCTTGCCGGGCGAGCATGATTAGCTTCATGTTTTCCTGCTTCTTTTCAGCAGCATCGGCAATGGCGTTTTGCTTTCGGGTCGCCAGAGTCATAAGCTTGTTTTGCAGCTTTTTCAGTTTGTCGTTAGCAGCGGCGAGGATTTCCTGTAGTTGTTCGGGCAGTTCTCGCTCGTTGGCGTCCTGGATGGCCCGAGACATGGCATCCTGGCGCTTGCGCAAAGACGCGATGGCATTATCCGCCGCCTTTCGGGCAGAGTCCAAAGCACGCTTGGCCGCATCAGCGGAAGCCTTGTAAGAAGGGTCATTCTTACAGCGGTTGAAATCTCGATTGAGCATCGCTTGGGACTTCTTTCGATCAGAAACGCCCACCTTGCCGACTAAATCGTTGAAGGACCCTACTGAATAAGTGCTCTTGTCGATCAAGTTCTGCATTCGTGTTTGCATGGCAGACAGTCGGTTCAAGGCTGCAGCATGGCACTGTTGATCCAGCTGGGCCAAGGCATTGAGGTAGGCATTGTAGGCGTCGTCGTAGGCCTTGTTAGTTGAAATAATCTGCTCTTCAATGCGGTCCATGCTATCGAGTAGCTGAGCCACCCGATTGCGCGCGTCTCCTTTTGCTGCCCGCATTTGCTGGTTCATTTCCTGGCGAACGGTGTCGGCATCATCTGCCACGGCCTGGGCATCCTCGTCGATGCCTTCGATTGTTGATCGCAACTGGCGGTCAATATCGCCATTGCGAGCTTCGAGGTCAGCAATTTCCTTTTGTTTGTCTGTTACGGTCTGTTGTGCGTCTTTGGCTCGGTCCATCCATTCCTTGAGATCTTTTCCGGCCATGGCTGGACAGTTCTTATACATGGTACGTGCCTTCTTTGGGTCTGGAGCATACTTTTGTCCGCTCGCCGAGGACGTTCCAGACTGACCGAAGTTCATAAAGTCCATGATGGATGCTGGACGCTTGTTGGCGTCAGGGTCGCTATCAAAATCGACCGTGTCCAGTGTTTCGCACATGGGATCACCAGCATCAGTGCCCTGGCAGCGATTACACTTATCTGCATGGGCATAACAGTCGCCGGAGATGCCAGCGGATCCGCAGGCGGAACTCATTTTGCTCTCTTCCTGAGTTAACTCCCTGTAGGCGTCCTTACACTCGCGAGGTCCATCCAGGGGTTGCTGTCCACCGCAGGCAGAGTAGTAGAGGTTTTCGGCCTTCTGCAGCTGACCTTTGCAAGGTTCAGAACTCTCCTTTCCCGCGCAGCGGGTTCGATCTTTATCCAGCTGCTCAAGAACAACTTCGCAGGAAGATTTCGGTGTAGCCACGCCTGGGCTGTTAGCAAGCGATTGTGGGCTCGACACCAGCGAAAAAATTAAACAGCACAAGAAGGTCGCAACACTTGTCCGGTTCCTAGACACTCTCTTAGCGTTCATTTCGATTCTCCCATCACAGCCCTATTAAACAGCAATTGGGGTGCCAAATAGCGCTGCCAATCTCTTATTTTTACTGAGGATTTTGGCCAGGACAAGGCCCGCTAAGGAGGCTCTGGACTATGTTCCAGAGAGAAGGCAAAAAAATTCTGTGGTGCTCGATGATCCGTAAACCCGGGTTCGCTAAGGTGGGTGGCCATGGTAACAACTTTAGGCTTCTCATTCCGCAATGAGCATGCTCACCATTGTCAGGGACAGCCCCCAAAATGTCCTTGTAGGGTTTACTTTGTCATGAGCCCACAGAACTAAGCTCAATATAGCAGATTCACCTTCGCCCCGCAATTGAGCAAAGGGCCTGCCCGAGAGGGTTTTCCTCTGTTACGAACTATCCACTGGAAAACAGAAGCAAATTACATTTGGTACCGAAGTCCTGTAACAATTCGAGGCATAAAGTCCGATAGAAAAAAATGACGCCAAACCAGCTAGATTTCATTTTTCCCTTTGTGGTCTTTTTTTATGGTGCCCTCTTGACTTTTGTCCTCAATCAGCCCCGACTGATGGAGATCGCTGAACAGAGAATGCCGCGTCCGGTTCTCGAACAAATGAAAGCTCATCGCGTCCTGGCTTGGGTCTGTTTGGCCATAGGGTTTCCGTGGTCCTTACAGAATCTTTGGCTTTCCTAGATTACGAGCCATTTCATGTCGCTTTCAGGCTAAAGACCTGCCAAGTTGACTCTCAATAACCCTCTCAGTAAGGTCCGATCCATGAAGCAAATCACCATGGACATGGACAGTTTAGACCCAATGAACAACAGCGACGAAGATGTGTTTGTTGAGGAGGAAGAGGGGCCTCACGTCTACACGGTCAGCGAACTCAACGGTGGGATTCGCGATCTGTTGGAAGGAGAGTTCCCTCTGCTGTGGATTCAGGGGGAGGTCTCTAACTTCAAGGCTCACCAGGCCTCGGGACACTATTATTTTAGCCTCAAAGACAAAAAGGCCCAGGTGAGTGCAGTGATGTTTCGTGGCTTCAATCGGCAGCTGAGGTTTCGGCCTGAAGACGGCATGGAAGTTCTGGTGCGCGGTAAGGTCACGGTCTATGAACCGCGCGGGAACTATCAGGTGTTTTGTGAAGTGATGGAGCCTCTGGGGGCGGGCGCTCTGCAGGCCGCCTTCGAGCAGCTCAAAAAGAAATTGGAAAAAGAGGGCCTTTTTGATGCCGGCCGGAAACGGCCAGTCCCCAGCTTTCCCCAGCATGTGGCTTTGATTACGTCGCCAACCGGTGCTGCCATCCGCGACATGCTCAACGTGTTGGGTAGACGTTTTAAGGGACTCAGGATCACAGTTGTTCCCGCACTGGTGCAGGGTGAACAGGCTCCGGCAAGTCTGGTGGCGGGATTGAGCCTGGCCAACCAGATTCCAGATCTAGATGTGATTATCATTGGACGCGGTGGCGGCTCAATGGAGGATCTGTGGGGCTTCAATGACGAAGCCTTGGCGCGCAAAATCGCCGCCTCTGGGGTTCCGGTTATTTCTGCCGTTGGGCATGAAGTGGATTTCACCATTGCTGATTTTGTCGCTGACCTTAGAGCTCCCACCCCTTCAGCGGCCGCCGAGCTGGTGGTGAAGAACGCTGCGGAGGTTGTGGAATCGATTCGAGTCTTTGAACGTCGCCTGCAGTTGGCCATTGGCAACCGTCTGCAGCTTATGAGCCGGCAAGTGGAGGTCTTGAAACGTCAGCTGGTGGATCCGCAACGCCGGCTTAGGGATCTGGTGATGAGGTGTGATGAACTGACTGATCGGCTGACTCAAGCCATTGGCCGATTTTTGGAAGCCCGTCGTATGCGGCTGAGGCTGACCGAGCAGGGCCTGGGGTCTCCAGAGAGTGCGCTCAGCCAGGTGCGCGAAAGAGTGTCTACTCAGGAGAAGAGTCTGAGGCTTCTGATTATGAAAAGTCTTGAGGGCAAGAAAGCTGAATGGAAAACGTTCTCTCAGCTCTTAGATAGCCTGAGTCCCCTGAGGGTCGTGGAGAGGGGATATTCGATTGTAAAGTCTATTGATGGGCGAGTTTTAAAATCGGCTCGCGATATCGAGGTAAATGAGGAATTTGAAATTAAATTGCATGAAGGGGAATTGCGGGCAAAAGTGCTTGTTCGTCACCTTTAGGAAGAGGAGTCAAAATGAGCTTTGAAAAAAAGCTGGGTCGTTTGGAGGCCATCGTCAAAGAAATGGAAGGTGGAGAAATGTCCCTGGAAAAGTCTCTCAAGGCCTTTGAGGAGGGTGTTCAATTGGCGAGGGAGTGCCACGGTCAGCTCAACGAGGCTGAGCAAAAGGTGAAGGTCCTGCTCGGGGTCGATAGCGAAGGTAATTTGCAGACAAAAGACTTTGAGGTCAAAGAATAGGACATTGTTATGAATCAGGTCTCAGAAGAAAAACAGTCAATTGAGGCGCTTTTCAAGCATGAGATTGCTTTTATTGAGAGTCACTTGCCTCATTACTTTGCCGAAACCAGTGATTTTCCGAGCGAAGGAATGGCAGAGCTCAACCGGTCGATCAATTATTCCTTGTTGTCTGGAGGCAAGCGTTTTCGTCCGCTGTTGTCGGTGCTCACTGCTGAGGCATTAGGCAAGCCATTTGAGGCGGTTTTGCCAGTATGTGCGGCGGTGGAGTTTATCCACACTTATTCTTTGATACACGATGACCTGCCGGCCATGGACAATGATCAGTTCCGACGGGGTAAGCCCACCAACCATGTGGTCTTTGGTGAGGCCACGGCTCTGTTGGCCGGAGATGCGCTTTTGACAGAAGCCTTTGGAGTTTTGGCGAGAGGTTATAAAAAGCAGCCAAAGGCTGCGGTCGAGGTGATTGATTTGATTTCGCGGGCAGCTGGATTATGGGGAATGGTGGGAGGCCAGGCGATGGACATGGAACCAGTCTCTGAGGAAAGGCCCCCAGACATTATGAAGCGGATTCATGAGTTGAAAACCGGGGCTCTGATTCGCGTGAGTTGTGAGGCTGCGGCTGCGGCCTGTGAAGCCCGGGTGGAGGAGCAGAGTGCCTTGCGCATTTATGCCGAAAATCTTGGTTTGGCTTTTCAATTGGCGGATGACCTTTTGGATTGGGACCCCAAATCTCCTGAGAAAACGAGTTACGTTAACTTGTCAGGGGTAGATGCGACGAGGAGTTATCTTAAGACAGTGACGGATCTGTCACTTGTGGCCTTAGATATGTTTGACACGAGGGCAAACAAGCTTAAAGCCCTCTCAACCTTTAATCTTAATCGGGTGGACATTTGATCAAGCCGCCAGAGATCGTGCTGCAGCCAGATTGGGAGGATTTCTTTCTTCCCTTCAATATTGGTTCTGGCCGGGATTTTTACCCGGAGACGGGTACCGCGAGTATGCGCATGGCTTTTTTCAGGCGCAAATCTGACGGCCAGATGGAGGGCCGAGTTTGGTTTGGGGAGCCTGTCGAGGGGCCGCCAGGTCATGTCCATGGAGGAGTCTCCACCTATGTTCTTGACGAGGCAATGGGAAGCGTGACCTGGATGAATAACTACGGTTGTGTGGCCAAGAGTCTTGAGGTTGAGTTTCTCAACATGACCCCGATTGGAATAGATTTGGTTGTCGAGGCCCGGATTGATCGTATTGAGGGTAAGAACTGTTTTGTTAGTGCCGAGATCAGGCGGGAGGATGGAGCCATTCTGTCGCGAGCTACGGGGGTCTTTCATCGTCTGACACGGCCTAAACTAGCTCAGATTTTTGCCAACTGGGATACCAAATATGACTTTGGCAAAATCCTCTACCCCGAAGAGGAGGGCACCCGCTCTTAGCGGGAGCCTCGGTCCACCTCACCACTCGAGGGCCTCTTCCAATCCTTGGTGGGAGGAATGTAATTTCCTTTGCGGCCTTGATCATCCGGACAATAGGATTTTCCAGAATCTCCACCGACGCTGACGAGGGAAATGCCCACTCCGTTTGGCGTCTGCCACTTTCCCAAGGCACCCTTTTCGGCCGTATAGATGGGCCGTGGCGAACCACCGTTCTTGGGGTTGGCAAACACCATCGAGACCTTGCCACTGCCATAGGAGTGGGTGGTGTCGGAAACATAGCAGTGACCATTGGAGTCAATGGCAACCACCGGTTGCTCTGCCATGGCCCAATTGGAAGCTCTTTGCATGTTATTGCGGGCGATGGACACCAGCCCTTGGCAACGCCAGGCACCTTTGGAGGTGGAAAATAGGGTGCCCTCTCCTCGCCGCTTCTCAATTCGTTCAATACATTTTGCAACACCGGTGGCTGCGTATTTTGACGGCTTGGGATCGCCTTCGCCACTGGGGTGGTCTTCCATCATGCTGGCATGGTTTTGAAACATGGTTTCACGCCGTTGGGCCAAGGCTCTCCATGGGTCACCGTGAAACCGTTCACCAAAGGACTTGCCTGTATTGTAGTCTGATGGTCGCGAACAAAACAGCCGCGACGCCTGACTGATGCTAACACCATAAACGTCTTTGAACTTGTCCCGCTCGCCTTTCAAAGAGGCAAAAAAACCGGGGGAGTCGGTTTGGCCGAACTCACGTCCCAGTTGCCAGCTTTGTACCAGGCGCTGTTGTTCCCAGCTGAGCGAATCCCATTTGTATTCACCCTCGCTGCAGTGACCAAATGTTTGGCTATACTCAAGAGCCTTCTTGGCCAAGTCCCTGGGGTCAATGGAGCCTCCGGTCCATTCTCTCTCACAGTAGTGCATCATGGTGGTCAACAGTGCCAGCCACTTTTCAGAAATGGGTGGGCCCTTTATGTAAGAGCCTGACTCTCCTTCTGCGATGGATTTTTCGGCCACACACTTTGCACACTGCATACCCCGATCGATGAGTAAACGGTGAGTGGGGCGACAACCCGTGGCCACACTTTTGACAATCTTATTTGGATCAGGGGGCGGCTCATCCACAACTACCACTTCTTCTACTGGCTGCAATTTTTGTCTGGCATCATCCTCAGTGACCACTGTTTTTGGACGATCTGGAATCCCGTCCGGATATCCCTGTCGGGAAATGGTCTCGTACATATCCATGAGGCGTTTGTAGCGGCCACCGGCAAAGGTATCATCGTCCATGTTGTATTTGCCGATGAGGATTTCGCACTCTTTGCGCTGGAGAACGTTACCTACCCGCACCGGATGTCCTTTGGCGCGGACTTCCTTAAGGTAGGCTTGGCGGCGCTTTGCCAGGGGCCCTTTTTCGCTTTCAACGCTCTTGACCGCCGTGTCCGCATCCATCTCTTTGGTACAGTGTTCTTTGAAGGACCGAAACAATGAGTTCATCCCCTGGGTCTTAACGTCGAAGCCCTCGAAGTCAGCGAGTTCTGGAATGGCATCGAAGTTCTTGTGCTCTTTTTGGTAATCGGCGGCGAGTTTCACCAGGTGGGACATGACTCTGGGGTCAAACGACCTCTCCTTTAACTCAGCGACCAATTTGACTCTTTCATCAGGGCGAAGGCCTTTCCACTTGTCGGTTACGTTTTCAGCCAGCCATTTGGTCACTTCGGCTTCACGCTGGGACTCCATTTCACCTGACTTCTTTTCGCAGGCCTCGGTGGAGTTGATTCCAGGAGTTACGCACCATTCGATACCAAAAGTGGTAAAGCTACACTGGACGTAGGAGTCGCCAAACTGCTTACCCTTAGCGTAGGTGGATTTCCATTCGGATTGGATCTTCTTTGTACACTGGGGACGAATGCACCCGTAGGCGCCCTGGCCCGTCATATAGTGTTGGTAGTGTCCACCGTAAATACAGCCCTCGTCGGTGACGGATTTATTGAGGTTCCGGTAGAATTTGTCAGCAGCGTTGGCGTTTTCGCCCATGATCAGGGCGTAGAGTTCCGGCTTGTCACGAAAGGCATTGGCGGCCATCTCCATTTGAAAGAGATTCTGAAATTTCTCGTACTCGATGACGGTTTCACGCAATAGTTGCAGGTACTGAACCCGCGAGGCGTGGTTAAGCCTCCCCAGTTGTTGGAGCGTCATCATGGCAAAAGCCCCTGGGGTTTTGCTCACAGATTTGTTATCGGGCTGCTTCGCCGAGGCCATTGGAATAAAGGTGGTGCCCAGAATCAGGCAAAAGAGTATTGTTCCCAAAAACCGGTTCATGATGATCTCCTCAATATAATACCCATGCTTATCGGTCCACGGCGCTGATGCATTAAGAATATGCCTCCTCGGCTGGATCAAATTCCAGAAACAGGCTATGGTGGCTTCATGCGACTGGATCAATGGCTGGTAAAGAATCGGATAGCGCCCTCCCGGACCAAGGCTCAGGAGTTGATTCGCACAGGTGCAGTGGAAGTATTCCGCCACCAAGAATGGCAAGTCGTACAGCAGCCGAGTTTTGGCTGTAGCCCAAGTGAACAAGTAAGGTTGGTGTCTCCAGAGTTGCTGAAATATGTATCCAGGGGTGGCCTCAAAATGGAGGGGGCCATCAGGCGTCTGGGCTTAGAGGCCAGGGGATTGGATGTCTTGGATATCGGAATTTCTACCGGAGGATTTTCCGACTGTTTGCTTCAGCGCGGATGTGCCTCAGTCGTGGGTGTGGACGTAGGCCGGGATCAGATTCACCCACGGGTTGCTGAAGATGCGAGAGTGAGAGTTTTTGAGGGGCTGCACATTAAAGAGGCTTGGGATAATCGAGAATTTGGGAATCTTGCCCAACTTGGATTCGACCTTATTGTCGTCGACGTCTCGTTTATTTCTCTGACCCATGTGATTCCCCTCTTGCTGGCCCTGCTGCGTCCAAACGGGAGAGTTCTGGCCTTGGTCAAACCCCAGTTTGAGGTGGGAAAGACCAATCTGAGCAAGGCGGGGTTGGTAAAAGACATTGGACTTTATCAGGATGTCCAAGTAAAAATTCAAGCCTGCGCAAGCGAGAGTAGTCTGAAGGTTTTAGACTACTTTCCCAGCGAAGTTGCTGGTGCAGATGGGAATCAAGAGTTTTTGATCTTTCTCGCTCGGAGCACGTAGATGAAACAACGCAAAGTCTTACTGCTAAGCCTGGTGCTGATGTCATTGGTCTTTTCCGGCTGCGCGGGTTTGAAAACCCGAGAAGACCTAAAAGGCAGCCCACCAGGCGACAAATCCAAACTACAAGAATCTTCGGTCGTGTCTTCCGAAGAGGTGGCCGAGAACAAAACTCCACCCCCGGCCGAGCCAACACCGGTTGCCGCACAATTGCCGAAGGTCGCGGTGGTATTGGGACCTGGAGGTGTCAAAGCCTTTGCACATGCGGGTGTTTTGAAGGAGCTGGAGAAGGCTCGCATACCCATCGATGCCATCGTTGGGCTGGAGTGGGGGGCCATGGTGGGAGCTCTGTTCGCCCAGAATGGAAAAATCCATGAGGTGGAATGGAAGCTTTATAAACTGCAAAAGGCTGATCTTCCGGGCAAAGGCTTGTTTTCCACGCGCTTTAAGGCCGAGCCGATTAAAGTATTAGATGAGTATTTTCAAAAAAACATTGGTGGTGCTTCCGTTGACAACGCCAAGTTGGAGTTCGCATGTCCCTCACTTTCTCTTTGGTCGGGCACGTTGGTTTGGCAGACTCGGGGGAGCTTGAAGGGTGTACTGAGCAAGTGCATGCCCTACCCACCACTGTTCCGGCCGAGTAGTCCCTGGATGGCAGCCTCTTTTGCTTTGGCGGACTCCGTCCGCTACCTGAAGAAAAAGGGCTATAAGGTTGTCATTTATGTTAATGTCTTGGGGAGTGGTGAGTTGCTTCAACAGGAGGAGCTGCTTGAAGAGTACCAGTCGGCCCTTCTTTGGCAGGAGATCCGTCGCACCCAAAAGGCGATGCAGAGCATGGCTTCCGACGTGATAGAGGTGGATACCAAACAGTATAAGATGTTCGATTTCGACAACCGCACAGGATTGGTTGGCCTGGGAGAGTTGGCAGGATCTCGCCACGCAAGGAAGATTGCGGAAAAGTACGGATTTTGAGGAGCGCAGATGAGAAAGCCTAAGCATGACATGAGCATATTCAAAGAGCGGAGAACCCGATTGGCTGAGAAGATTTCCGGTGGAGCCCTAATTACCCCGGCGGCCCCCGAATATATTCGGAACAACGATGTCCATCATGCCTATCGGCAGGACTCGAACCTGTTTTACCTGACCGGGTTTGAAGAGCCTGAGTCAGTCTTGGTGTTTCGTCCAGGCAAAGATCCAGAAACAGTCATGTTTGTGCGTAACAAAGATGTATTGCGCGAAACCTGGGAGGGTTTTCGTTATGGCGCAGACGGAACTCAACAGGAGTTTGGTATTGATAAGGCCTATTTGATTGAAGATTTTGAAAAAGAGGCCCCCGGTCTCTTGGATCCGATTGACAAGATTTACTACACACTTTTTCACGACATCGAGTTTGACGAAAAAATTGGTCGGGTACTTTTGGCCATTAAGGACATGAGGCGGCGTTCCGGAAAGGGGCTCCTGCCTATTTCGGATGCCTTGCCCATTATTGGGGAAATGCGATTGATCAAGTCGGAGCATGAGGCAGATGTTCTACGCAAAGCTTGTCGGATCACTGCCGAAGCGCATTTGGGACTGATGAAGTATGTGCGTCCAGGGATGAACGAAAGACGCATCCAGGGACGTTTTGTGTACGAGATTATGAAGAGGGGTGCTGCTCGTGAAGGCTACGGAACCATTGTTGCTGGGGGAGCGAGTGCAACCACCTTGCATTATGTTTTTAACGATCAAAACCTTCGCGCAGAAGATTTGGTTTTGATTGATGCTGGTGGAGAGTACGATTTTTATACCGGCGATATCACCCGGACATTCCCGGTTGGAGGAAAGTTTTCTGCTCCTCAAAAGCGGATTTACCAAAAGGTTTTGGACCTACAAAAGCAGATCATCGATATGGTTAAGCCGGGGCTTCAGTTTTCATATCTTCAAGACCGAACTATCGATGGCTTGGTCGATATTATGATTGATGAAGGTTTGGTTTCGGGAAAGAAGACGGAGATTATCGAGAAAGGCGACTATCGCGCTTATTACCCGCATGGGGTTTCTCATTGGCTGGGAATGGATGTCCACGATGCCGGAATGGTGGAAGTCAATGGTGAGCCGAGAGTTCTGGAGCCTGGGATGGCTTTTACGGTGGAACCTGGCCTGTACATTCCCGTTGACGATCCCAAGGCGCCCACAGAATTAAGGGGAATCGGCATTCGCATTGAGGATAACATCCTTGTGACTCCCGAAGGACGTGAAAACATGACTGCTGGGGCGCCCAAGGAAGTGGATGAGCTAGAGAGCCTCATTGGTACTGGGGCGATCGAAGCCTAAGGAAGAAAGTAAAACCACTTTCGTTCTTTGGCAATTTCCACCAGCCGCATTTCTTCGGCAAAGAGTTCTGTGTCCTTATCCGTTGCCGCCATGGCTAGCCGCAAATGAGTTGAAGACTCCAGCAAAGCCAGATCTCCTGGTGTATTGCCGGAGGCAAAAAAGGGATGACGATTTCCAGTCGCCAGAAGTAGTCCCTTGACCTTTCCCTCTCGCCAGGTAATCGGCCCGGCTTGGACATCTGTAACAATGCCATTCTCAACCTTTGTAGTGATTCCCAAGACACGATCTTGAGGAATTCCATAAAGGGATGCAGCCGCCTCAACACTCCACTTGATGCTTGCCGTGACTACGTAGACGTCCACACCTTTGTCGTGCAAATGATCAATGATATCTTTTTGACCGGGAAAGATGGGGAGGGGCCGGAGCCGATCAACACAGTCTTGACTCCAGGTGCGCACGGTGCTCAAGGGAACACCCTTATTGATCTGGGCCAGCCACAGGTAGGCCACCTTTGGCGAGACCTCCTTTTTGAGTTTCCAATAGTGTTCCCAGGGATTCTCAGGAAGACCCTCAATCAGCTTTTCCTGAATCTGGTACAAAAAAAAATTCTCCCCCATGTCGGTGTCCCATAGGGTTCCGTCTGCATCAAATGCGGCGATGGCCGGTTTAGGAACGTCAGCCAAAGCCTGGTCAATGGATTGTTTGATGTGATCAATCAGTTCTTTGGGCATTTCTTTCAAATGACACCTCTCATTGCGGGATTGTCGTGGGTGTTCTGGTCAAAATACCAAATTATTGCTATCTGTCACTCCCTAAGGAGTTGATCATGTCTGAATTGGAACCTCTGGTACTCAGAGACGTGGATAGCGAAAGCTTGATCCAGTGGGAAAGGGAGATCTCCAGGTCTGGGCCGGGAACGATAGAAGACCACACCTTTGCGGAGTGGAACTCCACTTGGCGCCCGGAATCCATGCAACACTACCTTTCGCTCGGTTGGTGTTTTGGATTTCGTGATAAGCAGGCCAACTGGTTGGGGTATTTTCTTGCCCAACCCATTCTATTTTTCCGTGGCATGACCCAGACTTTATGGGTGGAGAGAGTGCAGGCCAGGGAACCGGCTGTTGCTCAAAGTTTGATAGAGCTGGCCGTTCGGGTGGCCAAAGACAAGAGAATGCAAAAGGTGGTGTTTTTCGGTCTACAGGGGTACGATGAGGTTCTACAGCAGTGGCCCACGGCAAAGAATTGCGGTGAATTTTGGGAAATTAAGGCCACGCGTTTTTAGGATGTTACGGATGAAATCTTTTTCTGCTGCAACTCGACAAAGCAACATCCAGGCAATGAAGCAACAGAAGTTTGACCTGGCGATTATTGGAGGTGGTATCACAGGCGCGGGTGTTGCTCGTGATGCCGCTTCTCGGGGGATGAAGGTTGCTCTCATCGAGGCCAACGACTTTGCTTTTGGCACAAGTTCGCGATCGAGCAAGCTGGTTCATGGAGGCTATCGTTACTTAGAGAACCTTGAGTTTGGTTTGGTATTCGAGGCCCTGTCAGAGCGCCGGCTACTTTTCTCAATGGCCCCCCATCTCGTACATCCGTTGAGGTTTATTTTTCCGATCTATGAAGACAGTCGGTTGGGTATGAACAAAATGGGTCTGGGTATGTTGTTGTACGACACCTTGGCCTTGTTTGAAACGCCCCAGATGCATGAACGGCTGGGGCCATCTACCACCCTCAGTCGTCTGCCCTTTTTGCGGGACCAGGGTTTGGTTGGATCTTATGCTTACTCAGACGCCTACATGGACGATGACCGCCTGGTTGTGGAAACTCTTAGGTCAGCGACAGACTGGGGAGCGCTTTGTGCCAACTACACGAAGGCTGTTGGGGCCCGTTTCGAGGGTGATCAAGTCAAGGCCATTGACTGTGAAGACCTTGAAAGTGGAGAGAGATTTGAAATCCAAGCTCAGCATTTTGTGAGTACGGTCGGTCCCTGGACGGACCGGGTGGGACAAAGTCTGCTGGGCACATGGCAAAAACTTATGCGCCCATCAAAGGGGATTCACTTGACTCTGCCTCGTGATCGAGTCCCTGTGTCGAGCGCCGTGGTCATGGGTGCGGACAAACAGAAGCGAATAGTCTTTCTGATTCCACGCCATGAAATGGTCATTGTCGGCACTACTGATACGGACTTTCCCGATGACCCGGGCGAGGTCTGCACAAAAAAGGAAGATGTTAGGTATTTGCTACGTATCTTAGACGAGTATTTTCCTGGTGCAAAGTTAACGGAAGGTGACGTCATTAGTAGTTACGCCGGTGTTCGGCCCCTGGTTCACGATGATTCATTGAGTGAGAGTGGGACCAGCCGAGAGCACCTGATCCATCATGATGAGCGCAATGTGACTTTTGTTACAGGTGGTAAATACACCACCTACCGACATATGTCCGAGCAGGCCGTTGATGCAGTATTGGGATTCTTTTCCATTGAGGATCGAGTACGGTTTGCGCGCAATCGTACCAAGGAGCCTTTAAATCCACTCGTGACTTTGGAAGCCTATTGGAAAAACGAAAGACTTGTTCCTCGCTACCAGGCACAAACCGGTATTGGGTATGAGCAAATCAAGCTTCTGCTGGATAGACATGGGCTAGAGGCAGAGCAGCTGATGGAAATTTACCTGAACCTGGCTGAAACTCCGGATCCCTGGGAGCGGTACTGGCAAGCCGAGGCATTGTTTGCCATGGAAAACACAATGTGTCTCCACCTGGCTGACTTTTACCTGCGTCGCAGCCCCTTGTTTTTGGCAGATCGGGGTCGGGGGGCAAAATTTCTTTCTTGCCTCAACGCCACGTTCGCGACCCAATATGGCTGGAATGATGCGAAGCAAAAAGAGGAGCGTGATCGGTTGATGGCCCATGTGCGTCGAGAGCTGGCCTGGATGGAATCAATTCCGGTTTTTGAGTGAACGAATCAGGCTGGTGATTTTGGTTACACTGGTGAGGCCGTGGGAGGCGAGGTAGCCCATAAACTCGGGTCCACCCGAGGTGATAATCGCCAAATACCCACCCGTCAGAATTCGCATGATGGAGCCACAGACTCGTAGTTTGACGTTGCCAGCAATGATTTCCTTAACGATATCAACTCCCAGTTGGGCGACGCTGTCTCCTGGATGGTCGGAGAGCAGGCGAATGGATTCAGGTCCAATGGAAAACTCCACGTCCGCCTTTGGACAGGGCCGCTGCTCCAGGGCCACCTGCCCCGCCTCAAAAAACAAGGCGCATTCGAGTCGGCCATCCAACAACAGGCGAATTTCGTGCCCGCGCTTCAAATGGCGAAGGGCATCCTTGGCCGCAGGTTTGGTGGTAAAAAAGCTGTGAATAACCTGAAAAGCATCTTCAAAAGACAAGTTCTCTCTCCGCCAATGGCCACCACTTTATCTCGTGGTAGCGAAATCGTCTCTTCATTTCTCCTCAATTGCCTCGTAGATGTCAACACGGCATGGTAACTTCCTGTATTGACTCTTGTTTTATCTCTATCCTAGAGTAAGGGAAAGTTCCTGGATGGCTGGACGGCTAGCATAAAAAGAGTGGCATCATGGGTTTTTTGGATAAAGTCTCTGAGTATTTTTCGAACGACATTGCAATTGATTTGGGAACGGCGAACACCCTGGTTTATGCCCGCGGGCGGGGAATCATCTTGGATGAGCCCTCAGTGGTTGCAGTTCAGAAGAACTACCGCGGTTTGCAGAATCGGGTTTTGGCCGTAGGTAAAGAGGCCAAGGAAATGCTCGGTCGTACGCCTGGCAGTATCGTAGCAATTCGGCCGATTAAAGACGGTGTGATTGCGGACTTCGAAGTCACTCAATCAATGTTGAAATACTTTATCAACAAATCAACGGGAACGCGTAAAAGTCTGGTGCGACCGCGGATCATTATCGCTGTTCCTTATGGCATCACTCAGGTGGAAAAACGAGCCGTGAAGGAATCGGCTCACTCAGCCGGAGCTCGCGAAGTTTATTTGATCGAAGAGCCGATGGCTGCATCGATTGGCGCGGGCCTACCGATTACCGAGCCTACCGGAAACATGGTTGTCGATATGGGTGGTGGAACCACAGGCGTAGCTGTAATTTCACTAGGCGGAATTGTTTATTGTAAGTCGATCAAGGTTGCTGGCGACAAATTTGACGAAGCCATTATCAACTACGTTCGTCGTCAGTTTAACTTGTTGATCGGTGAAAGAACGGCTGAAGAGATCAAGATCAAAATTGGTAACGCTTATCCATTTGAAGACGAGCGTGTGCTTGAAATCAAGGGCCGTGATTTGGTGGCTGGGGCACCAAAAACCATTGAGATCACATCCTCCCAGGTCAACGATGCCTTGATGGATCCCCTGAGTGAGGTGGTTGATGCCGTGAGGACAGCTCTGGAAAAAACCCCCCCAGAATTGGCTTCGGACATTGTTGATAATGGGATTGTCCTGACGGGTGGTGGAGCCCTCTTGGCTAACCTGGATGTTCTTCTGCGCGAGCGTACCGGTTTGCCAGTCTCAATTGCTGAAGACCCATTGTCTTGTGTGGTGCTTGGTTCTGGTAAGGTCTTGGATGAGCTGGATTTGCTCAAGCAACTAACTGTGGACTAATGAATGAACGACGAAGCTCGAGTCCGGTCGTTGGCGCTCTTCTTTTTTTTCGCCGCACTGGATGAGCGATTTGCTCAAGCGGCGGCGATCAAAGCGCTTAGAAAGTGCCAGCAGAGAATCAAAAGGGCCTCCTTGCCCGACGAAAAGTGGCCGTCAGTCATTGTTCATGTCACGAACACCTTTTTTAACAAACTTAGACAGTCTAAGCGTCGTCCAGCGGCAATCTCCTATGAGGCGGGATGGTTGATACCAGAGGGTGTGGACCTGGGTCCCTGGATGGAGTTTCAGAAAGAGGCCGACCTGGAGGAGTTTTTAGCCGTCTTGTGGTCCCGAGTTCTGGGGATATCTGATGAAGGGATTTCTGAGGGGTTGGGGGTGACAGTCGGAACTGTTCGTCACCGTCTTGGTCGGGGTCTTCATATTCTCGGGGCTGTCCGCAGAGGGGATCGTAGGCGATGAGTTCTGAAGAGGCAAATACCTCTCGGGGGCCAAAGAGAAAGTTGAGTCGATTCCTGTGCCGGGAGATGTTGTATGATTTTGTCACCAACTCGCTCGACGACTCGAGAAGGAAGGCTGTCGAGGACTTTCTTAAACAGGATTTTGATACTCAACAGGATCTTGAGAACCTTAAAGAGGGCATTAAGTATTGTTCTGATCTTGGCGAA
The DNA here is from genome assembly GCA_020635075.1 of Pseudobdellovibrionaceae bacterium. Lineage (NCBI taxonomy): Bacteria > Pseudomonadati > Bdellovibrionota > Bdellovibrionia > Bdellovibrionales > Pseudobdellovibrionaceae > Pseudobdellovibrionaceae bacterium. Next base: position 78,573 of record JACKAM010000004.1, read on the forward strand.
ACCAAGATCTCGCTGCCTCTGATGCAGGAAATTAGGGACTACAAGGGTTTTTGGGGGCGCCTGAAAGAAGGGCGTCTTTGGAGTTCCTGGCCTGATTCGATCAAGTGGGGGATTGAAGCCGTAGCCATCTCTGCTGTTGCGGCCATCGTGGCCATGGTGATTCCATGGAAAAAAGTGTCGCAGATTTTCCCTAAAACCGACAGCCAAGTGGTGCTGGTCGAAGTAAAAAAAGAGGACAAGGAGAAAGATCTTCATGGTGAAAAGGTGGCCGGTATGGCCGACCAGGGTGAGGGTCGCGTGACTCCTTCCTTGCCCCCAGAGGTGCCCAAGGAGTCCCAAGTTGTGCCACTTCCCGATGTTAAGACAGAGCCTGGCAAACCTGAGCCGGATAAGAAACCGCAAACAAAACCTCCCGACTCAGCTCCTCCTGAAGCGGCAGCAACTTCGGCGGAAAAGAAGCCTGTTGAGGTGCAGCAGGAGAGCGATGATGAAGAGGGCGAGAAGCCGACGAATCAGGATCGAAAGCCATTAAAAGGATTTGTTTATCGGGCCTTCATGAGTCTTGAAGAGCTGGATGCAAAAACTTCGGAAATTGTTGGGGGTATCCAGGCCTTGGGTGGGGCCAAGGCAGGTCAGGTGGAGCTGGGATGGAGAAAACCAAAGGGAAGTTATTTTCACTTTTCACTACCTGAGTCCAACTACGAGGAAATGGTAAAACTTCTTCGTAACTTTGGTCCAGTCCGGATCTACAAAGATCCCCATTGGCGGGTGATGCCCGAAGGTAAAATTCGTTTTATCCTGTGGGTTGAGGATAGCAAAAAGAAGCCACAATAGCATCTAGGACCCGCGAGTTCGAATGAATCAAAAAAGACGGAAGCCCAAAAAATCTCTCCGTACTCTGTTGATGTTATGGTTTTTGTTGTTTTCCGTAGTGCCCCTGGCGTTTATCACCGGATACAGCCTTGTAAAATACGAACAGGCCATCGATCAGGAGTTGAGTCAGCGCCTAAAGGCAAACAGCCGTGAAATCGGTGTCATTATTAGTGACTTCGAAACCGGCCTGCTGAGTCAGGCGCGCCAACTGGCTAACGACAGCAATCTGATCTTTCATATGTCGAAAAATGGCTTTTCTGCCGCCCGTCAGCTGGCCCAGGAAAGAATGCGCTCTCACTATGCTCACCGCTTGTGGTTACACAACCGAGAAGGTCGTCTGGAAGTTGCTTTATACCGAGACGAGGACGGCAAGATCCAGCGTCGACCGAACATCGAGGGTGGACCTGTCGAACTAAAAGGCGAATTCTTGGATCGGGTCAAAGAAAAGGATGAGCTCACCCTGGTCGATTTTCGCTCGCAAAAAGACGGTGAAGGGCGGGTTGTTACCCAGAGTGTGGATCTTACGGTATTTCTCAAACTGAAGAACTCCAAGGGCAGGACGGTTGGATACTTGGAGGAAGTGATTTCTTTGGATGAGGGATTTCGCTCGGGATTAAAAAACCGTCTCAATCTGGAGGTATTCTTTTTCGAAAAACAGGGAGAGGAAGTCTTTTCGAGTCACACGGACCTGCGTTTTTACAAGGCGAACTTCTTTCGCGACTACCTGGACGATACGACCTCTGCCTATTTTGATCTGGTGATTCAGGACGTGCCCTATGGGTTTCGTATTCATCCAGTCTACTGGGGGGACACAGAATTTTACATCGGCCTTGGCGCATCCAAGAGTGCTTCGCGGGCAATTCTGCAAAATGTGAACTATGCTTTCTTCTCGGTCGTCGGGGCGATCATTCTTCTCCTGGTCGTACTCAGCGTTATTTCTTCAAAAATCATGCTCCGCCCCCTCTACGAGTTACTCAATGCTCTGCAATCTATGGATGTCAATAAAGGGAAAATTGAAATTCAAAATGCGGGTGAGACAGAGTTGGGTCTGTTGGCCGAGAGTTTTAATGAAATGTCACAACGGGTTTATCGAGCCCAGCAGGACCTAAAGGGCAAGGTAGAGGAGTTGGAACAGGCAAATGCAGAAATTCGCGAAACTCAGGCGCGATTGGTCCATACTGCCAAGATGGCCAGTCTTGGTCAGCTTGTCGCCGGCATCGCACACGAGCTGAACAATCCCATTGGATTTATCTACAGCAACATGAGTCACCTAGACGACTACTCTAACAAACTGGTCGGTCTTGTTCAGTTGGCTGATAAATCACCGAACAAATTGAAGGCGGAAATGGAAAAGGTCGATTTCGACTACATTGTTGAGGATCTCCCAAAACTCATTCGCTCCTGTGAGGATGGGGCCCGCCGGACTCGCGACATTGTTCTTGGTCTGCGCAGTTTTTCCCGCTTGGAGGAGGCGCAGATCAAGGAGGTGGACGTCAGAGAAGGGCTTGAAGATACTCTCAAACTATTGACCGGAGAATTCAAAAATCGCATCAAGATTGTTAAGAATTTTTCGGAAGTTCCCAATATCAATTGCTATCCTAGTCAGCTCAATCAGGTTTTTATGAACATACTCTCCAATGCCGGTCAGGCCATCGAAGGGGAGGGGGAAATCACCATTGAAACTGGCACTGTCGGTAGTGATAAAGTCTTCGTGATTATCCGCGACTCAGGCAAGGGGATGGCTCAGTCGACGATAGATCAAATTTTCGACCCATTCTTTACCACCAAGTCTCTTGGCAAGGGAACAGGCCTGGGCTTGAGTATCTCCTACGGCATTGTTGAAAAACACGGTGGTGAAATCCAGGTTGAATCCGAGCTTGGGAAGGGCACTCAGTTTAAAATAATTCTGCCTGTGGCAGGGCCTGCCTGATTTGTCGACTCTTTTGACGGCTGTTTGAGTGCGCGCCGTAATAGGCCCATTCTCAGTTCAAGACACCAATAAAATCAAAGGGTTATGTCGTGCCAGGTGGCCGTTAAATTGCATCTTTATGGGCTAAGGAGACGAAATCATGGGAGAAAAATCTCCATTGAGACTCACACAAATCACGCGGTCCTTTAAGAGGCGCGATCTGGTTCACATCGAAGGTGATCGGGTCCGGCAGTACGCGGTGTTTGTGTTTCTCGTTCTTATTGGTCTCCTGCTCTTGTTCAATTCTGAACCCGGGTCTCACCGCTCCAAGAAGGGGGCTTCGGAATTCAGCTCGTTTGCTCCAGGTTCAAAGGAGGCTGAACGCTACATGGACAAAGCTCTTCAGGATGCAGCCAAGAGAACCGAATTGGAATCTCAGCGGATGGACTTGGACAATAAAAAGTGGGCGCCAAAGATCGATGAAAGCCGCATTGGCCTCATGCAAAAGCGACCCTATGACTCTTACCAGGGTTTTACCAAAGAGGTCCCAGAAGATAAGGCAGCCGACGTGTATGCCGACGTCTCCCATGGGGATAGATACGAATACGAGGGCCATCCGGGCCCCCGCATTGAGTCCCTTCTGGCCCGGCGTAAGTTTGTCCACGAATACGATAAGGCCTCACGTGAGGAATACGTCCGACAATTCCTGGCCAATGCCCTAAAAGAAGGCTATTTGATTCAGTTAAACGATCAGTTAGAGGTTGTTCGTGTGCAGCGGGTTCCCACAGATTTACCCTTGGCATTGCCTCCAGGGAGTGGAACCCCTTATCAGGATCAACGGCCTTCGCCATTTGATTCTGGGTACTCTGGATCTCAGTAGGTTCCTGCTCACTTACGAGGTTTAAACCACCGTTCTTCGAGAAAACTGGTGTATTCCCGGTTGGTGATAATTAGGTGATCGACCAGGGGAATCTCCATGAGTTGGCTGGCCCGTCGCAGCCGATGGGTGAGTCGGATATCTTCATCTGAGGGAATGGGGTCGCCACTTGGATGATTGTGGGCAACTAAGATGGCTGAGGCATTCGCCATGCAGGCAAAGCGAAAGATGTCCCTCGGGTGAACCATGCAGGCGTCGACCGTCCCACGAAACAGGCACCGGGCCGATATTACGGACTTGGTTGAGCTTAGGGCAAGGGCCCAAAACTCCTCAATCGACGAATTCATCATAGGTCGCAAAAATTGGGCTGCACTGTGGCTTGAGGTGATTTCCATTCCGTCACTCCGCAGAAAGGTTTTGTAAAAGCGTTAGGAATTTGCAAAGTAAAAGACCAGGCCGAATCGCGATAAAGTAAAAAGCCAGGCCAGAGACCAGTCCAATACCGGACATTTCGGACAATTTTCAGAGTCATTTTCCGCTGCGCTGCGAGGGCTTGCCTCCGGGGGGGAATGCTTCATAAAATGGGGCTTCTTTGTGAGGAGAGGTGTATGAAAACAACATTTGGAATTTTTTTGGCGGCAGTATCTTTAGTGGCTTTGTCATCTTGTGGTCCCAAAGCTTTTGTAAAGGGTGATTATGATGAGGACGTCAATCAGACAAACCTGCTTAACGATCAATGGTCGGAGTCTGATATGCAGAATGCGGTCCGCGACCTGGTCTCCAGTGCCACCGGTCACTATTCAATCTCCAGCGCCAAAAGGCCTCCGATTGTCATGGTTACCAAGCTGCAAAATAAAACCAGCGAGCATATCGACACCCAGAACATTATGGATATGGTTCGCGTAGAGCTGTCCAGAGGTGGTCGGGTTGCCTTTGTCGACAAAGCAGCGCGTGAGGACATCAAGGATGAGTATGAGTATCAAAACTCCGGTATGGTGGGGCGTGAAACCAAAAAGGGACCTGGCGGTCAAATTGGTGCCGACTTCATCATCAACGGTCGCTTGGACTCCATTGTTCAGCAGGCTGGAAAAGATAAGACGGTCTACTACAAAATTACACTGAATATGACCAACCTGAAGACTGGAATCATTGTCTGGTCTGACTACAAACAGATTCGCAAGAAGTTCAGAAAGCAACGCGTAGGTCTGTAAGCTAAGAGAGTGCTCCTATGAAAAAGTTGGTGAAGGTTGCCTGGGCGAGCGTGGGAATTGCGCTCGCCTTTGTTATTTCGACGGGTTTACTCGTTGGCTGTGCCACATTCGACCGGCAGGCCGATCATGCCCGCTCCCTGATCCGCAATCGCAAGGCGGACCAGGTCATTGCTGGTTACAAGGAAAAGGCCTGGAAGGAGTCGGACGATCAATTGGTCTATCTCTTTGATTACGGAACGGCGGCCCATATTTCTGGCCAGTACGAAGAAAGTAACCGGGCCCTTTTGTTGGCCGACAAGCTTTCTGAAGTGAAAGACTATCACAGTCTCAGCCGAATTACCGGGTCTCTGCTGCTTAATGAGGGAATGGTTCAGTATAAGGGAGATGATTACGAAAAGGTCTTGGTTAACGCTGTATTGGCACTGAATTTCTTGATGCTCAACGAGCATGATTCGGCCCTGGTTGAAACCCGTAAGCTCAATCAAAAGCTCTATCATTATAAATTTGATGCGAAAAGGGATTACGAACAAAACCCCTTTGCTTACTATTTGGCGGCAATGATTTGGGAATCTGATCGAAAATATGATGATGCCTACATTGACTACAAAAAGGTCTACGAGTTGTTCCCCCAGTATGCACCCATCAAAGAGGACTTGATCCGCTTGTCTACCCTGTCACAGCGGCCGGATGAGTTGAGCAAGTGGAAGAAGCAATTTCCGGATGTGAAATTTAAGAACGAGTGGAAAGACAAAAAGCATGGCGAGTTGGTTTTGATCTATCAGCAGGGCTGGGGGCCAAGAAAGCGTCCGGACCCGGCGTCCCCACGGATGCCTAAGCTTTACCCAATATACTCGCACACCGATCAAGCCAACCTTGTGGTCGAGGGCGTTGGAGAGAAGAAGTCAGAGTTCCTTTATTCGGTCGAAGCCACAGCCATTAAGACATTGGCTGACCAGTACGCCGGATTAGCGGCCAAGCGGGTCGCAGGTATTGCTACCAAGGCGGTTGTTGCCGACCAACTTCGCCAAAAAAACGAGACCCTGGGTCAGCTGGCTTGGATCGGTATGAATCTGGCCGACCGCGCTGATACCCGTCAGTGGTCGACCCTACCCGAGACTTTCCAGATCGCCCGCATGTACCTTCCCGCGGGCACCTATAGGGTGAGGGTCGAGGGACTGACCGACAGTGGTAAGAAGTCTGGTGAGGATATGGAGGCCGTGGAGTTGACCGTTAAGGCGGGCAAAAAAGCCTTTATGACATGGCGGTCGGTGCGCTAGGACCAATTTCATAGTTAAGGACCAAAAAAAAAGCCCGGCAATGTCCGGGCTTTTCTCGTCTTCTATTTATGATCAACAGGAACCAGATTAGTTGTTCAGGCTCTTGTTGGAGTTGGGAAGGTCAGGAGTGACCTCATTGGCACCGCCAAAAGAACTGCTTTCAGTAGCGGCGTGAGCAGCTGTGGCAACGCGCTCTTCCAAGGACTGCTTAATGTCCTCATGAGATGCGCGAGCGGACTCAGCCGGCTCAACTTTCTCAGCTACAACCGGTGCAGGTTGGGTTTGAGCATAATCCTTAGGAAATGCACCCAACTTGGCCAGATAAGCAGAAATGCTTCCGTTTCCATTTTGAATAATTTCACGCAGTGTGAACAGCGGAGCGTACTGAGAAGCCTTCTTCTCAGCTTCAAAGATGATCTGTGTCAGAGTTGCTGCTGTGATGTCGTTCTTGGTCTTGTTGTCGATGACCATGACATCTTCGCTATTCCGAATCATTTTTGCGATATCGTCCAAAGTGACGTAGCAGCTCTGCTGAGTGTCGTAGAGCTTACGGTTTTGGTACCGCTTAATGATCTTTGTCCTTGCGTTCGCTTTGTTAGACATGACTTCTTGATTCACCAGACTGCCTCCCTCTGGAAGTTTGCTCCCCAATCAATAGGATCTCATCATCCTGGCCAGTTACCTCTCCGGCCCCGATTCGCCGATTCTTTCGCTTTGGCATTGCCTCTGAATGCCCGCAAATTCATCAAGACGGACCGTATCAACGGCGGAAACATAGCCCTGGGCGCCACAGCCTGTCAAGCCCACCAAATCGGCTTTCTCAATAATTTCAAGCAGTAAAGACGCCACGCACCATTCCTTTATTACATGATTCCGCCGCCATGCAAAAAGGTTAACAAAAGGAGGTCCTGTCTCAAGAAAAGCCACCAATCTGCCGATTCTTATTTGGGGACAGTTTACTTTATAGTGGGGCCTTTTTGTTTGGAAAAAAGCAATAAAAATCAAGAGTTTAAAACATATGACCTGCTTTTGGTGTTGTCCCTTGTGGCAGCAGTGAGCCTGGTCATCGCCAGCATTCTTGGCGGTCGTCTGGAGGATCCTAATGTAAAAAGGGTGCAGCGCGACACTGAAGCTCTTATAGGGCAACTTTTGGGCTGGGGCCCCCCTGCGGAAACCCTAGACGATGGTCTAGGAGAACCAAAAGAGGAGCAGCGTGAATTGGCTTCATCCGGATCTGATTTTCCTCTGGGTAAGGAGGGCATCGTAGGTATCGACCCCTGGGGTCAGGCTTACCGCTTTCAAGTGGTGGAAATTGATCGGCCAAGATCCGCATATCTCCTGGTCTGGTCCAACGGGCCAAATGCACGCAACGACAGCGGCGACAACTTTGGTTGGGATCGTCTTCACGACCAACGGCAAGGGGTTTTGTTTCGCGGCGATGATTTGGGCTATTCAAAGAGACTTTATTGAACACAGTCCGACCTGAGATGGGCCAGCAATTGGTCCAGTTATTAGTCCAGTTATTAGAGCCCAAAGCTCATCCCCCTCAAATGGCTTTAAGCATCCACAGGGAGAAGCCGACAAGTGATGTAAGCCCTGATGAAAGGGCGAACCGAAAGGGTGAGAATGGCCACGGGTAGACAGATTGCAACATTAGGTGCCATCGCCATGTTGGCGGTGTCCTGTGGAAGCTTGCAGCGTCGGGGAGATGAGGGGAACTACAAGAACTCCGCACTCTCCAACCTCAATCCCGCACCCGAAGCCTTTCAGCCTCCCGATATGGTCGATGCAGAAAACCCGGTTATCGATTCCGTCTATTTGCAAAGCCAATCGGATTACCATTACACGATGGGCGAGTCCTATAGTCTTGAGGGGAACTCCGAAAAGGCCATTGAGGAGTTCAAGCTCACATTGATCTATGATCCCAACTCAGTCATGGTGCGCTTGCGACTGTCTGTTGAGTATGTTCGTCAGGGGCTTTTGAGTGAGGCCATTGAACAGGCTGAGTTGGCGGTCAAAATGGATCCCAAGAGCTCAGAGGGACGCCTATTGCTTGGAGGACTCTACTCCTCGCTAAAAATGTACGAGGTGGCCCTCAAGCAGTATCAGACTATTCTGGAATTTGAGCCGAAAAACGAAGAGGCCAGAATATACATTGGTGCCATTCTAGCCGAGCAAAAGAAATTCGAAGAGTCGATCCAAATGTTTGAGGAGTTAGCCAAGATATCTGATCGAGAAAAGAAGTTTCAGGCCTACTACTATATCGGTCGCATCCGGGCCGAGCAGGGTGGACAGGAGCATCAGGCAGAGGCTGAGAAGGCATTTACCAAAGCTTTGAGTTTAAACCCCAAGGACCCCGAGTCGGTGCTGGCTCTGGCCAAGCTCTACGAGGTTCAGGAAAAACCTAAGAAGCTCTTAAAACTTTTGGAGTCCTTTCAGGAGCGTTTTGGTCCCCATCCAAGGGTGGCTCAACAGTTGAGCAATATCTATTTGGAAAACGATAACTATAAAGGGGCGGTCAAGCAGCTTGAGTATATGGAAGGATTTGAGCCAGACGATCTTAGTGTCAAATTCCGTCTTGGCCTTCTTTATGTCGAAATGAAAGACTACGAGATGGCCATCGACAAATTTGAAAAGCTCTTGGAGCTGGAGCCGGAGTCTGATCGTACCCGATTCTATTTGGGAGCCGTTTACGAGGAGCTGAAGCAGTTTGACCAGGCGGTTTTTCACTTTAAAAAGGTGCCGGCTTCTAGCAGTTTTTTCGTCGATGCGAACATTCACTCAGCCTATCTGTTAAAACTTCAATCCAAATTTGATGAATCAATAGAGGTGATGGAGTCGGCAATCTCCCAGCGAGACGACGTGCCTCAATTCTACGCATTTTACGCGTCCCTTCTCGATGACAAGAGAGCCTACACCAAGGCAGTGAAAATGCTGACGGGTGCAGTTGAGAAGTTTCCAACCCATACCCAGCTGCTGTTTTTTCTGGGTTCCATGCACGACCGGCTAGGCAACTTCAACGAGACAGTCAGCAACATGAAAAAAGTTATTGAGATAGATGGCGGCCACGTGCAGGCTCTGAATTACCTGGCTTACACCTATGCCGAGCAAAACATTAACCTCGTGGAGGCTGAGGGCTTGGCGCGCAAGGCCCTGGGCTTCCAGCCCAAAGACGGGTATATCCTCGACACGGTAGGATGGGTATTGTTTAAGCAAGATCGCGTTGCCGAGGCGATTCCCTATCTGGAAGCCGCCTATCGAGTGAAGTCGACGGAAAGCATTATTGCCGAACACCTAGGAGATGCCTATTATAAGTACGAGCTGGTAGATAAGGCTCGTAAGATGTATCTCAAGGCGGTGGATAGTGAAACGGACGAGCACAAGATTAGACAGATTCAAGACAAGATCGTTGCGATTGATCGGCAAATTGAGGAGTCCAAAACCAGAACACCGGCATCTTCTTCCTCATCATCAAAGACTCACGCAAAATAGTATTGCCGGGACTCTTCTTCTCTTGTCTGTGGTGACCCTTTTATCCTCCTGTCAAACCACCCCCACCAGATACGAAGACAAGAACGAGGGTTACTGGCAAACCAAGGTCCTTATTAAAGACAAAAAGAAAAACAAGTCCTATATCGTCCATGTCGACATGAATGCGCGAGTGGGCGAAAATCTACGCCTGGATGTGACTACCCCACTGGGGGGGCACCTGGCGAGTCTTGTGCTCAACAGTGAGGAAGTTCGCTATGTGGTGGTGAAGCAAAAAAAGTTCTATTCGGGAAAACCAACCCCGAAGGCGTTGCAACCGTTGATCTCGGTGCCTCTCGACCCGGTGTTGATGTACAATATTCTGTTTGATAAGCCCATTGCCCGTGAAGGATGGACTTGTGCAAAATCAAAAGAGTCATTCCTGGAGACCTGCAGCAGCGAAAAGGAACAAATCAGTTTGCGTTGGTCTGATCGGGTATTGAATCGCAAGACCGTACACATCGAGCACCCAAAGGCTGAGTTGCAGATGAACTTTTTCACTTATGACGAGCACATTCAGGATAAGAAAAACCTGTTTAGTCTCGATGCCCCCAAAAATTTCAAGGTGCTTAAAATCCGCTAGGGCATAGCCTTTCAGGCTGGACTTTCGCCCAGAGTGCGGCGCGCTTCATTTTGAGATCATGGTCATTTATGTCTGCCCAAAGGCACTTTTAGTTATGAAGATTGTCTTATAGGGCAAATGATTGCGACTTATCGTTCCTGCTGTACTGAAGTTGAGGTTCATTAGACCCAGACCTTAGGTTTAAGGGTTAATTCTTTATCAAACTTCCGCAACTTTTATTTCTTCAAGGATCATTGAGGTTTAGAGTGCAATCCGGCATAATAAAAGAGAGTTTACAAAGGCGGTGTGAACTCATTTGACCGGTCTCATCCACTGGAGGGGGAGCAAATGTCGACGGAATCAGGCGGAAGCAATATTACTATAAATGAATTTATCAAGAGTCACTACAAGTCAGGGCAATATAAAGATCTGACGTGGTCGGGCTCTTTTGATGACTACCTCGGCTTGGTAAAAGAAAATCCCAAGGTTACGCGAAATGCCTTCCAGCGGATGTATGACATGATCCTTGAGGCAGGGGTGCAGGAATACACCGACGTCAAAAAGAAGATCTCACATTATAAGTTTTTTGATGACGAGCCAAACGGAGGTAAGGACGCTGTATTTGGCCTGGACATCGCTCTGATGAAGCTGGTTAATGTGCTTCGCTCCGCCGCCCTCGGTTATGGTACGGAAAAGCGGGTTATTCTCCTTCATGGTCCAGTGGGAAGTTCAAAGTCGACAATCTGCCGTCTTCTCAAGCGTGGAATCCAGGAATACTCAAGAACCGATAATGGTGCCTTGTATACGTTCGAATGGGTGGATGAGTCGGGAGAGCATGAAGAAATTTTTGGTAAGGGCGTGAGGGTGTTCTCAAGTCCCATGCATGAAGAACCACTTCTGCTTATTCCCGAGGAAATGCGCGGCAAAGTTTGTGAGGAACTGAATCGCGGCAACAAGACTGAGTTTCGTATTCAAATTGAAGGGGATCTTTGTCCGCCGAGCCGGTATATTTTCCGCCAGTTATTAGAAAAGTATAATGGCGACTTGTCTCGCGTGTTCAGTCATGTCAGGGTCCGACGCTTGGTTTTGAACGAAGCCGACCGAATTGGTATTGGTACCTTCCAGCCCAAAGATGAAAAGAACCAGGATAGCACAGAGTTAACCGGTGACCTAAACTACCGCAAGATTGCGGAGTATGGTTCGGACTCAGACCCACGTGCGTTTAACTTTGATGGCGAATTCAACATTGCTAACCGGGGCATGATTGAGTTCGTTGAGGTTCTGAAGCTGGACGTGGCGTTTTTGTACGATCTGCTCGGAGCCTCTCAGGAGCACCGGGTAAAGCCCAAGAAGTTTGCCCAGACCTACATTGATGAGGTGATCATTGGCCATACAAATGAGCCCGAGTACCGCAAGCTTCAGGATAACGAGTTCATGGAGGCCTTGCGTGACCGTACGGTCAAGATCGACATTCCCTACATCACTAAGTGGAAAGACGAAATTAACATTTACAAAAAGGACTTCAACTCCCAGAAATTGCGTGGAGTTAGCATTGCTCCTCATACGGTTGAAATGGCCGCCATGTGGGCAGTGCTGAGCCGTCTTGAAAAGCCCAAGAAGGCTAATCTGACCCGGGTCCAAAAGCTTAAGCTGTATGACGGCAAGAGCCTGCCTAATTACACAGAGGATAATATCAAAGAGCTTCGTAAAGAGGCCAAGCGGGAAGGCCTTGATGGAATTTCCCCTCGATATGTCCAGGACAAGCTCTCAAATGCAGTTGTTCGCGCTCAGCAGTCGAACCGTGGGTCAGTAAACCCATTTATGGTGATGAACGAGCTAGATGGAGGTCTTCGTCACCACTCGCTGATCTCTTCAGAGGAGATCAAGCAGGATTATCGCGAGCTTCTCAGTGTCATCAAACAGGAGTACGAGGAAATTATTAAAGCTGAGGTTCAGCGTGCGATTAGTGCCGACGAGGGGGCCTTGGGCCGCCTGTGTGGCAACTATATAGATAACGTGAAGGCCTACACGCAAAAAGAAAAGGTCAAAAACCAATTTACGGGACAGGATGAGGAGCCGGACGAGAGGCTGATGCGGTCGATTGAGGAAAAGATTGAGATTCCCGAGTCGCGTAAGGATGATTTTCGTCGAGAGATTATGAATTATATTGGCGCTCTCTCCTTGGAGGGTAAAAAGTTTGATTATAAGACCAATGAACGACTCCACAAGGCATTGGAGCTGAAGCTGTTTGAAGATCAAAAAGACAGCATTAAGCTCACTTCTTTGGTTTCTTCTGTTGTAGATAAGGACACCCAGGAAAAAATCGACATCGTCAAAACCCGACTCATCAAAGAGTTCGGCTATGACGAGATTTCAGCTACCGATGTTCTCCATTATGTCGCCAGCATCTTCGCTCGGGGAGACGTGAAGGAGAAAAAGTAAGAGGAAGGCAGTTGTCTTGTGGGAATTCAGGAAGATAACAACCGGTTTCGGGATATTGTGCGCGGCCGGATAAAACAGAATTTCAAAAAATATGTCACCCATGGTGAGATGATTGGTAGACGGGAAAAGGAGTTTGTCAAAATTCCCATCCCATCTATTGATATTCCTCGATTTAAATACGGTCCAAAGCAGCAAGGAGGTGTCGGCCAGGGGCAGGGTCAGGCTGGAGATGCAGTCGATGGCGACCAGGCGGGCCAGGGGCAGGCAGGAGAGAGCCCTGGAGATCACTTTCTTGAGGTCGATGTTACAATAGATGAGTTGGCTGATATCCTGGGCGAGGAGCTGGCTCTTCCGCGAATTGAACCCAAGGGCAATAAAAATACCGATGTGACTTCGCTGAAGTACACTGGCCGGTCGCCGGTGGGCCCAGAGGGGCTTCGTCACTTTAAAGCTTCCTATAAAGAGGCTCTTAAAAGATCAATGGCGAGTGGCACCTATGACCCGGATGAGCCCTTTGTCGTGCCCATCCGGCGGGATATGCGCTACAAAACCTTTCGCAAGGTCGTAAAGCCGCAGGCCAACGCGGTCGTCATTTACATGATGGATGTTTCGGGTTCCATGGGGGACGAGCAGAAAGAAATTGTTCGAATGGAGAGTTTTTGGATAAATGCCTGGCTTAAGCGCAACTACAAGGGCTTGGAGACCAGGTTTATTATCCACGATGCTGCCGCCAAAGAGGTGGACGAGAAGACCTTTTTCAGCACCAGTGAGTCCGGCGGTACGCTTATCAGCTCAGCCTATAAGCTGTGCCAAAAGATCATCGAAGAGGATTACCCAATTAATGAGTGGAACATCTATCCGTTTCACTTCAGCGATGGAGACAATTGGAGTGGTGAAGATACACGCATGTGCCTGAATCTGCTTCAGAAGTTTTACTTTCCCCGAGTTAATATGTTTGGCTATGGACAGGTGGAAAGCAAGTACGGAAGTGGGCAGTTTTTAAAAGATCTTGAAAAGACATTCCCCAGCGAAGACCGCCTGGTCATTAGTAAGATCGAAAACAAGGACAAGATCCTAATGTCCATCAAGGACTTTTTGGGAAAAGGAAAGTGACCCATGGGTAATTTGACCTCCGAACTGGAACGGGAAAGAGTTAAAATTTGCCGATTAGCCAAAGAGGTGGGTCTAGACTGTTTTGAAACCATCTTCGAGATGGTTAATTACAAAGAGATGAATCAAATCGCTGCTTACGGTGGGTTTCCCGTTCGTTATCCCCACTGGCGATTTGGCATGGAATATGAGCAGCTGTCCAAGAGTTATGAGTACGGACTGTCCAAGATCTACGAGCTGGTGATCAATAACGATCCCTGTTATGCCTATTTGATGGAAGGTAATGAGTTTGTTGATCAAAAGTTGGTAATGGCCCACGTATATGGCCATTGCGACTTTTTTAAAAACAACCAGTGGTTTTCTCCTACCAATCGAAAAATGATGGATGCCATGGCTAATCACGGTACGCGGATTCGGCGCTATATGGACCGCTATGGTGTCGAAGTTGTGGAAGATTTCATCGACGTTTGCCTGAGTCTGGAAAATCTCATTGACCGCCACAGCCCATACGTCATGGATGCATCCAAGCCTGTCGAAAAGGATCCGGATGCCCCTGAAATTGAGAAAACCAGTGGGTTCAGACTTAGAGTTCATCGCGACTACATGGAAAAGTTTATCAATCCTCCAGAGGTCATTGCTGAGGCCAAGGCCAAGGCGGCGGAGCGAGAGCAATTTGAGCGGCGGCACTTCCCCCCTGAGCCAGCCCGCGATGTATTGAAGTTTTTAATGAGCTATGCGCCACTTGAGTCCTGGCAACAGGACGTGATGTCGATCATTCGTGAAGAGGCCTACTATTTTGCCCCTCAAGGCATGACAAAAATTATGAATGAAGGTTGGGCATCTTATTGGCACTCGAAGCTGATGACTGAAAAAATCGCCACAGCCGCCGAGATCGTTGATTTTGCTGATCGCCACAGTGGCACGATGGCCATGTCGCCCTCGGGATTTAATCCCTATAAGGTTGGTATTGAACTATTTAGGGATATCGAGTCTAGGTGGGACAAGGGGCGATACGGTAAGGAATGGGAAGAGTGTCAGGACATGAGTGCCCGCAAAGCCTGGGATACTGGGGAAAAACGGGGTCGCGATAAGATCTTTGAGGTTCGCCGAAACTACAATGATGTGACTTTCATTGACGAATATCTTACGGAAGAGTTTTGTGTGCAAAACCGGATGTTCGTGTACAAATTCAACAAACGCACCGGTCAGTTTGAGGTCGACACCAGAGATTTTAAGGCAATCAAGGCCAAGTTCCTATTTCAGTTAACAAACTTCGGCCAGCCCATTATCAATGTGATTGATGCCAATTTTGAAAACCGCGGAGAGCTCCTGCTGGCTCACATGTTTGAGGGTGTCGAAATGCAGCCCGACTATATGCAGGAAACCATGAAAAACATGTATAAGGTTTGGCAGCGTCCGGTGAATGTGGCGACCGTTTTGGACAATGAAAGACGGATTGTCTCTTTCGACGGCAGGGATTTTAAGTCGATTTTGTTGTCCGACCTTCCGGTCGGCGAAGCCAACGAAGAAGAGAAAAAGGCCTAGCTATTCTTCATCTCCATCATCGTCTTCATCAGCAGAGGATCCGGCGCGAGCAAGGCGTTCAATATCCTCTGGACGATCGGCCTCAATGCGTACCAGCCATCCATCTCCGTAACAGTCTTCAAGGATGAGATCCGGGTTTTCGACAACGGCCTCATTGATTTCCACGATGCTGCCGCTAATGGGAGAGTAAATATTCATTGGGCCCTGGTCAGTCTCAAGTTCGCCACAGACCTCATCGCCTGAAACCTCTTCGCCCTCAGAAGGCAAATTGGCGCTCATAATCTCACTGAACTCATCGAGCCCGTCTTCATTAATCCCTATGGTGATCAAACCGTCATCATCTGATTGAACCCACTCATACCCCATATAGGTGATTAAATCGTCCATCCGTCCATCCTGGGTAAAGGCATCTTGGCCATATTGGATTAAGGGTATAACAGAGGGGGATCAATGTGCAAAAAAAAAGCCGACCCTTCGGTCGGCTTTTTGCCCTACATTTGGCAATGCATTACAGATCGTAATACAAGTAGAACTCAAAAGGAGAGGGGCGTTGGAATGTGGGAATGATTTCCCTCTCATATTTATAGTCGATCCAAGCGCGAATGAAGTCCTTGCTGAACACATCGCCCTTGAGAAGGAACTCATGATTCTCTTCAAGAGCCGATAGTGCCCGGTCAAGAGTCGCAGGCACACTTGGTACTTTTGCCGCTTCCTCTGGAGGTAGCCCATAAATGTCCTTCTCCAAGGGGTCACCGGGGTGGATCTTGTTAAGAACTCCATCGAGGCCGGCCATAAGAATTGCGGCCAAAGCCAAATACACATTACTACTTGGGTCTGGAGTCCTAAACTCAAGACGCTTGGCCTTGGGGTTCGGGCCCGAGTTTGGAATACGAATGGCAGCCGAACGGTTGCGGAAGCTATAGGCCAACTTAATTGGTGCTTCGAATCCGGGAACCAGTCGCTTATAGGAGTTTGTCGTGGGATTGGTGAAAGCACACAGGGCCGGGGCGTGCTTGAGAATTCCACCAATGAAGTGAAGACCCATTTCACTCAGTCCAGCATACTTGTCACCCGCGAAGAGCGGCTCGCCGTCTTTCCATAGTGAAACGTGAGTGTGCATTCCAGATCCGTTGTCGCCAAAGATTGGCTTAGGCATAAAGGTCGCAGACTTGCCGTGCCGACGGGCAACGTTTTTCACAATGTATTTAAACCACTGCATCTTATCGGCCATTTCAATCATTGAGTCGAAGCGGATATCGATTTCGCCCTGACCAGCAGTCGCCACTTCGTGGTGCTGACGCTCGACAATCATTCCACAGCGCTCGAGCTCAAGACAAATTTCAGTGCGAAGATCATGGTGAGAATCAGAGGGAAGGGCTGGAAAATAGCCTTCCTTGTGACGTGGCTTGTAACCCAGATTGCGCCCCTCATCGCGACCACTATTCCAAGAGGCCTCGTCAGAATCGACCTGGTAAAAACCGCCAAATGCCGTCTGCTCGTAGCGAACATCGTCAAAGATGAAGAACTCAGCTTCTGGTCCGAAGTAGGCCGTGTCAGCCAGACCCGTGGACAAGAGGTAAGCGTTCGCCCGCTTAATCAGGTTACGAGGGTCGCGGTCGTAGGCCTCACCAGTGTCAGGTATTACCACATCACAAGTCAGTGACAGAGTGGGAATTTCCATAAAGGGATCGACCAGGGCTGTCTTAGGGTCGGGCTTCACAAGCATATCTGATTCATGAATACTTTTCCAACCGCGGATAGAGCTTCCATCAAAACCGAGACCGTCTTCAAAGGTCTCCACGGTCAGTTCACTCAAGGGAATCGTGAAGTGTTGCCACATGCCGGGCAGATCAGTAAATTTGAAATCCACCATTTTGCATCCGCGCTCTTTCGCGAACTTTATGACCTCATCGGGTTTCATTTGGGCTCCTTTTATTTATATAGTTGCTGGGTTGTTGGTTGGCTTTAAATCCATTTTCTTACACATCTATTATATTGCGTCCTCGTCCCGCTCTCCGGTTCGGATCCGCATTGCATTCTCAACAGGTATGACAAATACTTTGCCATCACCAATTTTTCCGGTGTGTGCCGCCTTTTGAATGGCTTCAACAGCGGGCTCGACCAGAGCATCATTCAGCACGATTTCAAGTTTTACTTTGGGAAGAAAATCGACGACGTATTCAGCGCCTTTATAAATCTCGGTGCGACCTTTTTGGCGACCAAACCCTTTAATTTCAGTGACAGAGACCCCTTCAACTCCAAGCTCTGAAAGAGCTTCTACTACATCGTCTAGCTTAAAAGGCTTGATGATGGCCTCTATCTTCTTCATTAATCTCTCTTGGGCCGGTTTGGGGAAACATACCAAATATTGGGCTCTAGTCAATTTGAATCTAGGAACACTAGATAAACCATTAAATTTCGGACCAAGCAAAAAACGCGGCTCGGAAAAAAATCCGAAGCCAGGATTGATCGTTGCAGTTGGGACCCAAGGGGTGTTATGTAGCCCCCCTCACTATCGATCAGAGGTCAGTCAGGGGATGGGCTGGCAAAACAGGGAAAAATGGTAATCGCTCTAATTGGCCAACCGGGGAGGGTTCGTGTCCAATACCGTCAGTATTTTCGTTTACGGTTCCTTTTGTGAAGGCATGGTCCACTATGATCGGGTGGCCAAATATGTGAAATCCTGCAATCCTGCACGCGCTCGCGGCACTGCCTATAGGCTGCCCGTGGGCTATCCGGTGTTTTTAGATGAGGGGCAGGACGAGGTCGATGGTCAGGTATTGGAGCTGGAAGCCCCTTCAGTGCTGTTTACTTTGCTGGATGAGTTTCACGGAGTCATGCCGACCCATCCAGCAAAGAGCCTCTTTTTTAAAAAGGAAATTGAGGCCGAGGTGGAGGGCACTGTCAAAAGGGTTTTCACCTACGTGGTGAATCCGGCTAAGCTTCCGCGAAACTGTAAGCCGATCGACAATGGAGATTGGCGATCAGAGCTGGACAAGGATCCGGCGGTGACGACCACCTTGACGGATCGGCAGGCTGAGTACGTTCGCCGTCTTGGTTCTTCGACCGGGCGGGAAATCGTTCCTATCAACCTTGAGCTCTATCGCGAGCTGATGAAGCTTGATCTAATTGTCGATAAAGGACGGCGGTTGGCCCTGAGTAAACTGGGGCGTGAGGTCTTCCGCTATATGAGCTAAGGGCCGTGGGTTCGATGAAATACCCAGAATTGCTCTACAATGTCGTGCTCATCGAACCTGAAATTCCTCAGAATACCGGAAACATTGGTCGAACTTGCGTTGGGGCTCACTCCATTTTGCACCTAGTGGGTCCTATTGGCTTTGAAATCTCTGACCGTCAACTGAAGCGGGCAGGGCTTGATTATTGGCCACACCTGGAGCTTCGCCAATATGAGAATTGGGACCAGTGGTGGTCTCAGGTTGAAGACCCGTCCCGAGTCTTTTTTTTCTCCACCAAATCGGAAAAACCACTCTATCAGGCCGACCTGCAGCCGGGGGATTGGTTGGTCTTTGGCCGTGAGACCAAGGGCCTCAGGGAAGAAATTATTGAAAAGTTTTCCTCTCAAACCTATCGCGTTCCCATGCGAGGGCCCATTCGTAGCCTCAATTTGGCCACTGCGGTCGCCGTGGTCCTCTATGAGGGCATCAGGCAAATAGAATCAGGCCCATAGGCTGGTCATAGCTGAGCCTATCTGCTATGAATGACCCACAGTGTAGGCCAGGCCTCAAAGATGCCTTTTGGCAGCTTGCCAAGCCCCCCTCTCGTTCACATAATGGTAGGGATTGTGCTCAGCCCTTTCAGGAAAAGACTATGATTTCAAAGACTTTAGCGAAAATTTTCGGCACCAAACATGATCGCGACATGAAGCGCCTTCAGCCCCTGGTGAATCACATCAACAGCTTCGAAGAGCGATTTAAGGCGATGTCGGATGACGAGCTGAAGGCAATGACTCCTGCTTTCCGGCAGAGGCTGGAAAATGGAGAACCTATTGATGACCTTCTTCCTGAAGCCTTTGCGGTTTGCCGGGAAGGAGCGTGGCGGGTCCTGGGGATGCGCCACTACGACGTTCAGATGATCGGGGGGATGACTCTCCATCGTGGGCAAATTGCCGAGATGAAGACTGGGGAAGGTAAGACTCTGGTTGCGACCTTGCCGGTCTATTTGAATGGCCTGACGGGTAAGGGTGTTCACGTGGTGACCGTAAACGACTACCTTGCGACTCGTGACGAGGAGTGGATGGGTCGCCTTTACAAGTGGTTGGGTCTAACTACAGGGACGATTGTACACGACCTCAATGATCGACAGAGGCAACAGAATTACGGGGCCGACATCACCTACGGCACGAATAACGAATTTGGTTTCGATTACCTGCGCGACAATATGAAATTTGACCTACGCGACTACGTCCAGCGACCCTTGAACTACGCCATCGTCGATGAATGTGACTCAATCCTAATTGATGAAGCCCGGACGCCTCTAATTATTTCCGGCCCCTCAGAAGATTCCACAGACAAGTACTACGAGATCAATAAAATCATTCCTCACCTGCAACGCGAACTTCACTTTACCATGGAGGAAAAGTCGAAGACAGCCTCTCTGACTGAAGAAGGAAACTCTAAAGTTGAAGAGATGATGGGTATTGAAAACCTCTATGATCCCCGCCACATAGCCATCCTTCACCATATCTACCAGGGTTTGAAGGCGCACTACCTGTACAAACGGGACGTGGACTACATGGTCAAAGACGGCGAGGTGATGATTGTCGATGAGTTTACGGGCCGACTCATGCCGGGGCGTCGCTGGAGTGATGGTTTGCACCAGGCGATTGAGGCCAAAGAAGGGGTAAAGGTTAAGAGTGAGAACCAAACCCTGGCGACAATCACCTTTCAAAACTATTTCCGAATGTACAACAAGCTGGCCGGCATGACGGGTACAGCAGAAACTGAAGCCGTTGAGTTTAAAAAGATTTACGATCTTGATGTCGCAGTAATTCCAACCAACAAGCCCATTCGCCGCAAGGATGAAGACGATGTGGTCTATAAGACCGAGAGGGCGAAATTTAAGGCCATCGCCGAGGACATCAAGGAAAGAAATCAAAAGGGACAGCCTGTCCTGGTTGGTACGGTGAGTATCGAGAAGTCCGAACTTCTCAGTAATCATTTGCGCAATCTGGGTGTGACTCACAATGTTCTCAATGCAAAACACCATGAGCGTGAGGCTGAGATTGTTGCCCAGGCGGGACGAAAAGGATCCATCACCATCGCTACTAATATGGCTGGCCGGGGAACCGACATCGTTCTGGGTGGAAATGCGGAATTCATGGCGAGGCAGGTGAGCCCAGAAGAGGAGTCGGATCAATACAAGGAGGCTCTGCGAAGATCTGCTGAGCAATGCAAGAAAGAGAAGGAAGAGGTTCTGACCGCAGGCGGCCTTTATATTGTGGGCACTGAACGGCATGAGTCCCGTCGAATCGATAACCAGTTGCGAGGTCGATCTGGTCGTCAGGGTGATCCCGGTGAGTCTCGATTTTACTTGTCCCTGGAGGACAATCTCATGCGCATTTTCAATGGAGAGAGGATTCAGAAAATCATGAATACTCTCAAAGTTCCTGAGGACGAGCCCATTATGGCGGGTATGGTGACTCGGGCGATTGAGGGCGCCCAGCGTAAAGTTGAGGGCCACAACTTTGATATTCGAAAACATTTGTTGGATTACGACGATGTGATGAACAAGCAACGGACGGCTATTTACTCTCAAAGGCGTCTACTTTTGGGCGGAGAGGGCATTGAGCGTTCGATTTTGGATTATTTGGGAGAGGTGACCTCGCGAATTCTTGATACCTTTGCAAATGAGACGGTGAAGCAAAAGGATTGGGATCTGGAGGGCATGAATACAGCTCTCCGGCAGCAGTTTGGCTTGACCATTCAGTTTCCGGACATCACTGAGGTCTCCGGTGACAAGCTTACAGAAATCGTCAGCGCGGCCGTGAAAGAGATTTATGACCGGCAGAAAAACTCACTGGGACAATTCTTTGAGCAGATTGCCAAGATGGTTCTTCTCCAGACCATTGATCATAAATGGAAAGAGCATCTGCAGAGGATTGACCATCTCAAAGAGGGGATCAGTCTGAGGGCCTACGCTCAGAAGGACCCTGTCATTGAGTACAAGAAAGAGGCTTTCCGGGCGTTCGAAGAGATGAATCAGATTATTCAGTCAGAGACTATTGAAAAGCTACTCAAGGTGCAAATTGTGGCCCCGGAGCAGGCAGCTGAAGAAATGCAAGAGGAGCATGCTCGTGAATTGGACGACAGTGCCTTTGATTATGAAGGGGCAGACGAAAGTCAGTCTGGCTTTTTTGAGGACGCGGGATTACCGCTAGCCAATGCTCCAACAAGGCCTTCCCAACAGGAATCCCAGGAAATGTTCTTGTCCAGAGGTCCAGGTCCAGGTGATTCCTCCAAGCTTAATCGGGCTCAGCGCCGACAAATGGAAAAGAAGAAAAAGAAGAAGCTTAAAATCTAGGGTCATTGTTTGATAAAATGAAATCAACGGCCCTCGTTGCTGAGGGTTCGAGCCAGGAGCATGGATGACCCCGGTTTGTCCCGTGTGCCAGAGTCAAATCGCAGACGACTTTGGCCTGATCAATTGCCCCAGCTGTGGGGCCTCCCTATTTATTGAAATGGACGGACAGGTTCGTGCTTACGAGACTAATGCCATCGATAGTGACGAGCCCCCGGCCGGAATTCAAGGAATTGGAAGTGATCCCGTCCCGGATGTTGCCAATGAAGGCGAAGATGAGGGCGTTGGAATTGAGATGGAGTGGGATGATCAGGCCGTCCGTGGCGGGCGGGGTGGGGGCGAGCAGGATCAGGTGCCATCAGAAAGCCGTGCCGTGTTGGCCTCAATGGAAAACTGGGACTCGGTGCCCGCAGTCGATATCCAGGGTGAATCAGATGGGCTGGAGATGGATGATGACTCCGAGGCCGAAAATAACCCGCCTTTGGAGTCGCCAGTGGGGGATTATGCCGAAGGGGACAACACGGAGATGCTCGCTGGCGAGGATCAAGTTCCTACGGTTGGACTGCAAGAATTTCCAGAAGACGACGAGCCACCGCCGGTCTTGGATGACGGTGGCGTCTCAGATTTTGATGAGTTATCAGGCGTCAGCAATGAGATAGGAATGGCGGCGACGGAGTACGTCCCTGAAAGTGGAGGTGTCGGCCTAGAGGACATGTCGAACCTCTCCGACTTTGGTAACTCTGAGCAATCGGTTGGGCAGTCCGGTCCCCTTAGAGTCAGAGTGCGCATGGAGGGGATCGATAGCCCAGAATTGAGGGAGGACCTTCGTGACGCCCTGACCGATAAGAAGTTTCTCTGGGATACAGAGGAACTGATGCGATCTATCGATGGCGGGGTTTTGATCATCGACAATGCAACTCCGCTGAAAGCTGCGATATTGATTGAGCGAGTTAAGTCTCTACCCCTAGAGATTACGTGGGAACAATTTGCCATCACTCAGCCATAGAGGTGGGAATGGAATTCTGTAAATTATTGGCGACCATGCTTGTACTTGTACTTAGTAGTTCGGCCATCGCTGCGGGCGGTTCTGAATACACCCAAAAGAAGTCCAAAAAGCTGAACCTCGAAGTGCAGATTAAGGAGAGGGAAAGGATTCTTGAGGATCTCATCAAGAAAAAAAATGGCACGACGGATCCGGATGTGCGCAGAAAGGTGGTTGAAGAAATGACAGCCGTCCATTCGGCGATGCTTGAATCCATCGAGGACTACAATAAGGTGTCAAAGGATCTAGAGTATCGGTACCCGGAAAAGGGGGATGACACCAAGAGGAAGTATCTTCCCATGCGCAGTCGCAGCCTGGAACAGATCGAAAAGGAAATGGGCTTAGATGCCGTGTTAAGTGGGGCCAAGGAGCGGGTGGATCAAAAATATGCTCCCATTGTTGAGGAAGCCAAAAAGAAGGAAAAAAGTGCACGGGGAGGAGCTTTTGCTGAGATTGAACAGGCCGATGAGAAGCAAAAGCGAAAAAAGGAAAGGGAACAGCAAAGGGAAAGGCTTCGCTTGGTCAGGTAATACGGGGTCGGCCGCTTTTAGGCTTGAGACTCGATAGCTCAGCGAGTAGGATGACCCCACTTCGAGGTGAGGTCTATGCAGGAGCGTTTGCAGAGGTTTTGGGAGTCGAATAAAGTCTTTATTGGCTTCCTGGTCTTCATCATTTTATTTCGTGTGACAATTGCGGATCAATACCATGTGCCTTCGGGTTCTATGGAGCCAACTATTGCCATTGGTGATAGGGTTCTGGTCAACAAGCTATCTTTCCACGTCAAAGTCCCATTTACAAATGTCGTGCTCGCTAATCTGGGGGAGCCGGTTCGTGGTGACATAGTGGTTTTTGAAAAGCCGGGCGACAATACCGTCATGATCAAGAGACTGATTGGTTTACCCGGAGATTACCTGGAGATTGAGGACGGATTCATTCGCGTCAATGGCGAAACCTTTTATGCGCCCGGTGAGGAGCCGGTGGAGGCCTTAAGAGAGGCTCGGATGAACGACCAGGCTCTTCATTATCATGAAATAATGTCTGATCGTACCCATACAGTTCAACGCCTCCCCTTTCCTGCTCGCTTTGATGACAAAAGAATCAAGGTTCCTGAGGGACATTATTTCTTTATGGGAGACAACCGGGATAATAGCAATGACAGTCGTGCATGGGGGATGGTCCCTCGCCACCTTTTGAAAGGTCGGGCGAATCGGGTTCTTTATTCAATGATTTTTGATGGGCTCGTGCCCAAGTTCAAATGGGGTCGGACAGGTCGCAGCCTTTACCTGCCAGCAGAAGAGCAATAGGTGCCTTATTTCTGCTCTTCACTTGGTTCGTCTTCTCCGTTGAGATCCTGAAAGCCCTCGTCAGCGGACGGACGAGAGGATCGCACCTTTGATTCATATTCTTGCATCGTCTTGGCCTTTAGAAGCTGTTGCTCAAGGGAGTGTTGACCCTTGGCATTTTGCACGGCCACGACCTTGCCGTCCTCAAACTTCACTTCCTTTTCCACAATCTGATGACCTGAATAGAAAATGTAGGTCCACTCGTCCACTCCTTTCCAGCGGCGAGTTCTGTTGGGTGAACCAACCAGCTCCAACACATCTGCCTTTTCATGGCCAACCTCCACTCGTTCGAAAGCGACGTGGAGGGGAGTGGTACAGGACGACAGTAGCAGGGAAATCAGGCACGACATGGTCGCCACTGAGAGGAAGCTTTTAAGCATACTTGTGTCTCCTTAGGGAGCTTTTCAGAGGTCAGAATCAGTTTGCCCTATCTTACCGTTATTTCTCATTTTAGTTCGAATTGTCCCTGCCGGGGAGAGGCTCTCTCAAAATGAGACACAGGTTGGGCAAATTCCTCGGTCAGAGCTTGTCTAACCCTGTCATAAGGCGAGAATTTCCACCCTTATTTGGCGCCCCACTGTGACAGGGTTAAGCCTTTGACAGGTGGACTCCAGCTATGGTGTAAAGGCGCCCTTAATACAGATACTGAGAAACCCCCCTATGCTTAGGTAGTTACTGGGCTGGTGGGATCCTAGAGGTTGAGGGTATGTACAAATTCGGCCACGGGCGCACAGGCCTGCTTTTGGTAATCTATTTTTTCCTTTTCTTAATGGTTGCCAGCCAGTTTTAGTTTCAGTTATTCCTGACTGGTCCAAAGCGTTAAATAGCGAAAATAACTGGTTTCGGCCAGATGACATCGGTCTTTTGTATGGATGGTCTTAAAGGGTGAGACGAAGCACACAAGGGAAGATCGCGGATACGCGAAAATGGATTGTGGTGGGTATTATCGCCATCATTCTCGCGGGTGCTTATTTTTTTCGAACGGCGAACAGGGTGGTCATCGATGATCCTGCAGACAGCAGTGATCTGGACCAGATGGGCAAGCCCGGAGAGGTCATTGAAGCTCCTTGGATCAGCTCGCCGGAGCTGGTTGGTAGAGGGAAGGTGGTCTATGACAAGGCCTGTGCTGTTTGTCATGGAAAAGAGGGTCGCGGTAATGGCCCCGCCTCCTCGGGCCTCGTGCCACCTCCAAGGGATTTGGTGGAGGGCAGATGGAAGCAGGGAGGAACCTCGAAGGAATTGTTCGTGACGATGGAAATGGGCATTCCTGGTACCTCGATGATAGGGTTTGCCCATTTTTCGCAGGTGCAGAGGTGGGCATTGGTGCATTACATCCGGTCCATTACTGACAACAAGCCTGAGGACGACTTGAACGAGTTAGAGAAATTTGCGCAATCAGTAGAGTAGGGAATTGAGTGAGGGGTATGCAGGGCAGCAGTGGAATAATACAATTTATCGAGGGCCTTCACGGTTTTTTGGCCTCAGCCAGTACAGGAGTGGGGGCTGCGGTTCTCATTGGTCTTGTCCTGTTTTCCCATGGGTTTAAAAGTCGTTCGATTGGTGATCGAGATAAGGAGCACTCCCATAGTGTTATTGCCGAGTATGCATGGGGAGTTGTCCCGTTCGTTTTGTTTGTCCTCATTTTTTATTGGGGGCTGAAATGAAATCCTACTTGGACCTGACCAAAACAGGGATTGTAGTTTTTGTTTTGCTTAGTGGTTTGGCCGGCTACTTCTTGTCTTTCCCAAGTGGTTCGGTGTTTTCGGGTATTCATCTGCTGGTTTTTATGGTGGGGCTTTATTTGATAAGTGCGGGGAGCTTTGCTTTAAATCAGGCCCAGGAGTGGGAGCGTGATTCGGTCATGGACCGAACCAAGGGACGCCCCATTCCTGCGGGAAAGCTCAAGTCATGGCAAGCATGGACAATTGGCATTTGCTTCGTGGGAATTGGAACAGGCCTTCTTTATTCCATTGAACCTCTGAGTGCATTCCTGGGGTTGTTAACAGTCCTTCTCTACAACGGGTTCTACACATTATTCTGGAAGCGCCGTTGGGCCTTCGGTGCCGTCCCCGGGGCGATCCCCGGAGCCATGCCGGCTGTCATTGGCTATTCGGTGCACTCGGTAGATCTCCTGGAACCAGGCTGTATCTATCTGTTTTTAATAATGTTTTTGTGGCAGATGCCGCACTTTTGGTGCCTGGCAATTCGCTATAGGGAGGATTACGAAAGAGGAGGTTTTCCGGTTTTGGCCTCTGTCTTGGGGACGGACAAAACCCTCTTTCATATTGGCCTCTATGTTTTGGTCTACATTGGTGTGGCATTAGTCTCACCATGGTTTATCAAAACACATATTCTCTATTTGTTGCTCGTTGTGCCTTTTGCGTTCAAGGTCCTGTGGGAGTTTTACCTCTACTACCGGCAAGAGGCCAAAGGCAGCTGGATTCGGTTTTTCCTATGGGTCAACTTCAGTCTTTTGGCTTTTATGGGGGCCCCGGTTTTCGACCGCCTGTTGGTTTCCTTGGTAGGCGGATAATTTTTAGGAGGATTCTCATGGTTTCAGGCAACTTCCTCAAAGCCTATCGATTTTTGTGCTACGAAGTTTTGTTCCTGATTGCGTTCGGTGGTTCGGTGAGAGCCATGGATGCAGGACTCGCCTGTCCAGATTGGCCGCTTTGTTTTGGTGACTATATCCCTGACTTTCATATTCAGGTTTATTTTGAGTTTCTCCACCGGGTATTGGCCGGTACAGTAGGGCTTTTTGTTGGCGGCTTTGGCATTTATTTGCTGGCTAGAAAAGATGTCAGTGTTTTGGTCAAAAGCCTCAGCGTACTGTCAATTGTCCTGGTGTTGGCCCAAGTTGTGATGGGCGGCCTCACGGTTTTGTTACTGCTCGACGAGAATACGGTCACTGGCCATTTGCTGTTGGCAACGATGCTCTTTGCTAGCCTACTATGGACATACTGGGAACTTCGAGCAGAGCAGGTTGTAGCTCCCAAAATCGGAATTCCCGGATGGCTCAAAGGGATGATCTTAACTTTGCTTTTTGCAGTTTGGGCTCAAATAATCTTAGGAGGTCTTGTCTCCGCGAACTATGCAGGTATGGCCTGCCCGACCTTTCCCCTTTGCCACGGCCGGCTGGTTCCCACTTTACAGGGATTAGTTGGTTTACAGGTTATGCATCGCTTGGGAGCTTATTTGTGTGTTGCACTGGCTTTTGCGATATGGATTGTTTTGCGTAAGCCTCAATTTTCCAGGAACGTTCCGATGCGGAGCTGGTCGCGCCGTTTGATTTTAGCAGTTATTGCCCAGATTTTCTTGGGAATTGCCAATGTGGTGTTTGTAATTCCGCCGTTGATAACAGTTCTACATTTGGCCGTGGCGACTTACATCCTAGGTGCATCACTGCGGTTGACCTTTCTCATGTACTGGGACAAGGGTGAGCTGGCCCAGACGGTTAGGTCCTCGGAGCGTCAATCTGTCGGCTGGGCTCGGCCAGTTGAAAAGAATCAATAGCCATCGCATTTTTGGAAACGCGATCAATAATGGGAAATGTAGAGAGGTCGACCTTAAAGCGTTGGGCGTTGTAGACCTGGGGCACGAGGAAAAGGTCTGCGGCGGTGATTGTACCTCCAAAGCAGTGGGATCCGGCATGATCCCTTAACATGGCCTCAATACCTTCAAAGCCGCGGAAGATCCAATCGGCACACCAGGTTTGTATGTCCGCTTCTGACGCCGCAAAACGGGACTTCAATTCCTGCAATACGCTGAGGTTCTGAATGGGCTGGATGCCACTGTTAATGATTTCGCAGAACTGAGTGACCAGTGCCCTCTTCTGCTTGTCCTTAGGAAAGAGCTGGGGAGAGGGCTTAAACTGATCCAGGTACTCAATGATGGCCATGGATTGGGAGAGTGTGAAGGGGCCATGAACGAGAGTGGGCACCTCTCTTTTGGGATTGATGGTCCTATAGGCCGGAAGGTGCTGCTCACCGCCTTCGTTTACCAGGTGCAGGGGAATGTACTCATAGACAATCCCTTTGAGATTTAAAGCGATGCGCACTCGATAGGAACAGGAACTTCGATAATAGCTGTAGAGTTTAAAATCGCCCAATGTGGCCTCCCTTAGAGACCCTAGGCTAGCCCAAGGCCAGCCCCATCGGCAAGTTGCGCAAGGCAATAGGGGGCTGAAAAATTCGCCAATTCCTGCGGCGGACCGTGCTCTTTCAGGGGACCTTTTGTATAAATGGAGATTCAGAAGAGAGGATCGATTATGAAATTGGCGAGTCTCAAGAGTGCGAAGTCCCGTGATGGAGAATTGATTGTTGTCAGCAGGGATAACAAGATGGCCGTAAAGGCCGACAGCGTGGCTCCAAGCCTCCGGGAGGCCATTGAGAAATGGAGTGAGGCCAAGCCCAAGCTTGAGGCTCTTTACCAGGCTCTGAACTCCGGGGACGCCAATGGCGCATTTGAGATTAAGGAAGAAGACCTTCACTCAGCTATGCCAAGGGCCTTTCAGTGGGCCGATGGCTCGGCGTTTATTCATCATGTGAAGCTGGTGCGCAAGGCGAGAAATGCCCCCCTTCCAGAGACTCTTTTGACCACGCCACTCATGTATCAGGGGGGGGGCGATTCATTTTTGGCGCCCAGAGAGGACATCCCTCAGGTGGATTTTGGTCATGGGACTGACTTTGAGGGAGAGGTTGCCGTCGTCGTTGGTGACGTGCCGATGGGGATTACTCCGGAAAAGGCTTTGGACCACATTATTCTGTTTGTGACTGTAAATGACGTCTCCCTGCGCGGCCTCATTCCTGAAGAGCTCGCTCAAGGGTTTGGATTTTTTCAAAGTAAGCCCTCATCGGCTCTTTCACCATTTGCTGTTACAGCGGATGAATTGGGAGATGCCTGGAAGGAAGGGCGCATTCATTTGCCCCTGCTAGTGGAATACAATGGTGAGTTTTTTGGCAATGCCGATGCTGGACAGATGCACTTTCACTTTGGAGATCTCATTGCCCACGCCGCCCGAACAAGAGATTTGGCTGCGGGAACCGTAATCGGTAGTGGAACGGTTTCCAATGAGGATATGGCTCGCGGGTCCAGCTGTCTGGCAGAAAAGAGGATGCTTGAGAAAATTCACGAAGGGACCATCAAAACTCCCTTTATGAAAGAGGGAGACACTATCCGTATCGAGATGAAGGACAAAAATGGAAATAACATTTTTGGAACCATCTTCCAGAAAGTCGTAAAGCGAGAAATATAGAACGCCGCTCTTTTGACTACTTAGAAAGAAATAGCATCAGACTGGTAACGAACACCAGGGTCCGTCCGGGGACGGCAATGCGGTCTATGAGCTTCATCTTGGAGCGAACTTCTTCCTGGCCCTTAAGAAGCTTTATGCCGTTGCTGATGGCCATGGCGTAGGCGACCACCGTTATTAGCGCCAACACAATATGCACAATGAGCAAGGGCGGCATCCTTCGGTCTACGCTGTCGAGTGCCTCGCGGAAAATAGTCAAATAGAGAAGCAGAAGAAAGTCTCCCAGAATCACGGCAATCATGACCTTGCCATGCTTAACTTTGTCTTTGTGGGCCAGGGTTCGTCCGTAAAAGAAGAGAAGCAAAATTAAGAAATTGATGCTGTTGACGACCATTTTTCTATTCAACTCCCAGCTAAGAAGCCGGCAGTATGAAGGCCCTTTTTGTCTAGGTCAACAGGCCATGACCGGGAAATCCCAGCTTATTGTGCCGCTTCCGGTTCAGGAGTCGGATTGCTTGGTTGGGTGGGGCAGGCTGGTCGATTTAGGCCCTCTGGTCGCGACAGGTACTCTCTCACTAAGAGGTACGTCTGAATCGGCACCCGGAGCACTGATGATCGGGCGGCGTCTTTCTTAATTCGACCTAAAGACTCCTTCAGTTTTTCTGGCAGAGTCAGTACGGCTTCCCAGCGCTTTATCAACTGTAGAGTTACAGTTAGCTCAGTGGGAACCTGGGAATCGCCCCAGCTCAATACGCTACGGATACGTGAAAAATATTGATCTTCGCGGTTACAGAAGTCACCTATTGTCTGAGGAGCCTCGGTCAAAACGCTTAGGCTATTGGCCCCTTCAAGTTTTACCGTGTAGCGAATACTTTTCTCCGCATTTTCGTAAACAATAAAATCACGACCCGCCTTTGAAACTCGATACGTGTCGTATTGTTGAGTCGTCCCTGGCAAAAGGGGGCTGGTGTTTCGGTCGCCATTTTCACGGACATCCTGATTGGCGATCTGTACTGATTGGCAGCCGTCCTGGGTGCTGGGAAAGCGAATCCAGTTGCTGTCTAAGTCTTTGGTGAAGGACACCTCGTAATCTAGACCTTCCTCCTTGAGTTGGGTGTACTTGGCCGGTTCATAATCGATATCTTGATACTCGCCAGTCAAAAAACGAGATTCCTTCGCAAACAACGACATGTCTTCAACGTGCATTTGCGCAAGCCAGGTCTTTTTGTCTCTCAGTTCCTGAAGAAGGGCCGGAAGATCCAAGCAGGGTGACTCTTTAGTGCCTTTGGTTGGTACTTTGGTGAGCCCCAGGTTCTTAACTTGGGTTTGACGCTTGCCAATCTTGGTTTTGTTGCTCTTGCCCTGACACCCGCTAACGAGGATGCAGAGAAGGGTGACACTGAGAACCGTCAAACGTGACCCGACCACGATCATTCTGGACTCCTAAGGAGAAGGTTGTGCCTCTGGATACAGCAACTGATGTGCCAGAAAATCTACTGGTTTTCAACATTTAGGTGGCCTCTGGGGGCTGGGAGGTGCCAAAAAAGGGGGAAGAATTACAGGCCTGGGCCCGAATCTGTCACCAGGGTCAGATTAGCCCTTCATGAGCCATTGCTTGAGGATGTTGGGCGTGCTGACGGCCTCAATTCGCACCTGGCTTTTGGTGCGCTGAATACGGCTGCAAAGAATGGTCAAGGCGTGGCCATTGTTCATGATGATCGCCTGGAACTGCAGGGGAACCCAGTCGGGAAGGGAGTCTCGGATTCTCATACCCTTTAGGGAAATATCGGAGGTGTGGGAGACAAATTGATTCCTGCCGATGCGCACCTCCACCACCCAATCCTTCTTGAATCGGCGGGCCCGTCGCCGGTCACGCTGGGGGCGATCGTCCAATTCGAGCTCAAGCTCGTCATTGCTATCCTCAGCGTCAACGCCCTCATCCAGTCCCATGTTAGACTCATCGAAGTAGTCGGCAAAGGTTCGTTCCTGGTGGCGCTGGACGGTGTCTGCAAATAGGGGCTTCTCGTCCGGGCGCTGCATGGGAAATGAACCAGTCGCCTCATAGACGTGCTGTAGAGTCGCCAGAGTCTGTTCAAGCTCAGGAAAGGTATGAAGGGGCTGCCAATCCTTTGCCCCGGGTCTCCATGCAACCCAATCCCCAATTCGAGCCGGAGGAATGGTGGGGATGACGATGAGGAGGTGGCTGAGGGGGAGGTCATCAATTCGATGCCTCTCAACCAGGTTGTAAAGACTCCAAAGGGAGCTCATGCGAGGCATTTCCCCTCCTCTAAAGTGTTGATCCCCACTACTCATCAATATATGGGAAAAGGAGACTCCTGGTCAAATATGTGGAGGGAGGACCCAAGAGTGATTCAAGTTGAGAATCTCAGCAAAACCTTTCGAATTCACCAGAAGGCCCCTGGCCTGAAAGGGAGCATGAAGTCCCTTTTTGTTCGTCAATGGCAAGACAAGGAGGCCCTAAAGGGGGTCTCTTTGCAGGTGCATGAAGGCGAAATTTTGGGTCTGGTCGGCGCGAATGGTGCGGGCAAAACCACCTTGGTTAAGATTCTAGCGGGCATCGTTCACCCCACCTCTGGTCGAGTCGAAATCGATGGATATGTCCCATGGGAACGACGAAACGCATTCCGTCAGCGGATTTCCCTGATCATGGGTCAGAAGGCGCAGTTGTGGTGGGACTTGCCGGCGGCGGACTGCTTCTTGCTGCTCAAGGAAATTTATCAGATTGAGGATCAGGAGTACCGAAATTATCTTGGTTATTTGACGGAAGCGCTCGGCGTGAGTCGAGAGCTCAATGTACAAATTCGTCGCTTGAGCTTAGGTGAAAGAATGAAGATGGAACTAATTGCCTCCCTTCTTCACAAGCCGCGCGTGGTGTTTTTGGATGAGCCAACGATTGGCTTGGATCTGACGGCGCAAAAGGCGATTCGCAGATTTATCCTTGATTATCAGCGGGAGTACAAGCCGGCAATGATACTGACCTCCCACTACATGGAAGATATTGAGCGGTTGTGTAAAAGAATTGTCATTATTCGTGAAGGCGAATTTGTTTACGACGGGCAATTGTCGGCGGTCATGTCTCACTATGCACGACACAAGATATTGGCAGTAACACCAGAGTCTCCAGAGCGGCTCCGCAATGCCCCAGTGGTGATGAAGCACTCGGAATATGTCGAGGAGGCGGATGGAGTTTTTCGCTTCAAGGCTGAACGGCAACACGTGGCTCTGGCTGCGGCCGAAATTCTCGGCCAGTTTCCGGCCAAGGACATCAGTATTGAAGAGGAAGGCATTGCTCACATCATCGAAGCCCTCATGCGGCGAGAGGAAGTTCGCCCATGAGCGTGGAGATCACAACGGCTGATGTGTATCGGCGCAGCTGGAGTTGGATCGGAGCGGTGCTTTCCATGGAGTTGCGCAAGATCTTCTCCTATCGAGTTGATTTTTGGCTTCAGGTAGTGGGAGGGTTTTTTTCCCAGTTTGTTGTCGCTTACTACTTGTGGCAGGCTATTTTTGAACACAATCAGGCGGAAAAAATCGGTGGCTACTCCTTTCCGATGATGGTTGCTTACTATGTCTTGGCGCCCTTTGTTGACCGAATTGTCAGGGCCAATAATGCATTCGTAATTTCCCAGGAGATTTATGAGGGCTCCCTCAGTCGCTATCTCATATATCCGGTCAACTATTTGGGGTTTCGCTTTGTCTCCACCCTCGCCCATGCCCTGGTTGGTCTCGCCCAGATGGTTGTCGGTGTCGGAGTTATTTTGTTGATTTGGGGGTATCCACCGGAGTTGACAATTGGCTGGTCCGGTTTGGCCATGGGGATCGCGTCCTGTCTGGTGAGCATCTTTGTCTACTATCTCATGGCTTCAATTATTGAGATGGTCGCTTTTTGGGCCGACAATGTTTGGAGTCTATTAGTGATGCTGCAGTTTTCATCTGCATTTCTGGGGGGAGGGCTCATTCCCTTGGAAGTCTTCCCCGTATGGGTTCAAACGAGTCTCCTCTTTACACCATTCCCCTATTTGATTGGCTACCCAATCCAGGGATTTATGGGTCGTCTTTCCAGCGAGCAATGGGCTGAAGGGCTGCTCATTATTTTGCTGTGGACTATTCCCTTAATGTTTACCTTGCGATGGATCTGGGAGCGGGGGCGAAAGACATACACGGGAGTAGGCATATGAGCAGGTACCTTCGGTTGTACGCTTACTTCCTGCGGTTTTCATTTTCCCGCGCCATGGAATTTCGTGTGGATTTCTTCTTTCGCATATTTATGGATTTAATTTTTTATGTCGTAAACATTCTATTCTTTAAGGTTATTTTTATTCACTCGGATCTGCTGGCGGGATGGACCGAGCCCCAGGTGTTCATTTTTGTATCAGGATTCTTGGTCGTGGATGCGATCAATATGACGGTGTTCTCTAACAACACATGGTGGCTCCCACTATTTGTAAATCGGGGAGACCTTGATTATTATCTGGTGCGCCCTGTGTCTCCATTTTTCTTTCTAAATTTTCGCGATTTTGCCGCCAACTCCTTTGTGAATCTGATTTTGGCAGGGACCATCATGGTTTGGGCTTTCCAACAGTATCCGGAGCCTTTGGGTTGGCAGCGAATTCTGCTGTTCATTGCACTGTTGATCAACGGCACGCTCTTGTATCATTTGGTGAATCTGTTAGCTCTCCTGCCGGTGTTCTGGTTTCATTCTGGGAGAGGGCTTCAGCAGATATTCTGGAGCCTATCCAAGTTCGTGGAAAGGCCCGATCGCATTTTTAAAGGATGGGTGAGGGTCTTGCTGGTTTCCGTTGTGCCATTTTCGCTGGTGGCATCTTTTCCAGCACAGGTGCTGTTTTCCGGTGATCCAACCTTTTTGGTGCTTCACATTCTAGCTGTGACGGCCCTGTTTTCTCTCGTAATGTCGTTTATTTGGCGGCTGGCTCTCCGCACCTATTCTTCCGCGTCATCTTGATCCTAATATTTTTGACTGTCCACCGAAGGGTCGTTTTAATAAACCCAGAGTTTTCCACGGAGGGTTTATGAGGGGTTGGGTTCGCGGCCTTTTACTGCCACTGACTTTGGTGTCATGCACACCGGTATTGGCAAAAAGCAAAGGGCCCGGTTCCGAAGTCGTAGCTGGCACATTTCAGACCCCCACTCGTTTGGCTCAAGCCCAGGAGGTACCGAAGTTTGTTGATGATCTAGATTTCACCTGGCTGGAAACAGCTGTACTGCGGCAATTGGCGCGATTTGAAAAGAAACATCTTACAGGGTTCATTTATTACGGCCAGGACAAATATCCTCTCAGTCGCGTTGTCGAAAGTCTTGAGCTGTTATCGGACCTGGCTCGACAGTACAAGACCTGTTTGTCCGTTGATTCTAAAATCGAATGCCAAACGAGATTCCATCAGCAAGTGATCGGGGGATTCAATATTTACGTACCGCATTTGGCTCCCAAGGACCCTCGGTACGAGGAAAAGGAAACAACCTTTTTTACCGGTTACTATACCCCTCTCATCAAAGTAACGGATCGTCCTCATCCAGACTATCCTCACGCAATTCACAGTCGACCGCCGAAGGGGGCGTTTAGCAAAGCGACGCGTGTGGAGATTGATTTCGACCATGTGCTAAGGAATTCCGGGACAGAGATGTTTTTCGCCAAGGATCTATTTGATCTCTACATTATGCACGTTGAAGGCGGGGGAAAGGTGGAGGTTCAGGGCGGAGGCGGGAAAGAGAGTTATTACCTGAGCTATGATGGAACCAACAAGCAATCGTTCCGGTTCATTTCTAGGTATATGATGGAAAAGGGCTACATCCAGGACAGGTCTAATGCCTCTCAACACCAGTTCCTATTGGAGAATCCCGACAAGCAACGTGAGATTTACGAGTATTGCCCAAGCTACGTATTTTTCAAAATTACCTCCACTCCGCCCTTGGGGAGTGATGGTGTACCATTAACTGACAATCGTTCCATCGCCACCGATTCTGACTTGTACAGGTTCAAGGGGGGCTTGGCTTTTGTTTCCTCCTATCGTCCTGAAGAGGGCCAAGGAGAGGCCGAGGAGCGAGCAAATACGATCAAGTATCGACCATACTCTCGGTTCGTTTTAGACCAGGATACGGGCGGAGCCATTAAAGGCAAGTCCCGGGTTGATCTTTATTGGGGAGAGGGGGACTATGCCTCCTTTGCTGCCCACAACTCATCTCATTTCGGCAATATTTTTTGGTTAATCAAAAAGTAGAGGCGGGTCGCCGATCCTTTTGGCTTCTGGCCATTCGATAGCGATTTCGGTAAGTGGTCATTTTAGGGAGAGTGTCACAGGCCGTGTTCCAGCCGTCTTCGCACCAATTTCCAACCTTTTCGAGAGTGTCTTGTCCGTAGTGAGTAAGGCCCGTGTCTCTGCCAAGCACAATCACCTGAAGACAAGCATTTAGATCGGCAAGCTCGCAGCCTCGCGCAAAAAATTCGAGGGCCAACATTTTCTGCCGAATTTTCCTGTTGGCATCCTGAGCCTCGGGGCCCTTAGCCTTGTGGCTGAGTAAGATTTCCGTTGCTTCTCGGTAGCAAAACTGGGGAAAGCCTTCAAGGCAAAGTAGGGCTCCTTGGTTGTCGAGGTCGACAACATAGTCTTTGCCATAGATGGAAGTAAACATACCATCGTAGTGCTGAAGAAGTTCAGCAGAACTCATTTCGTAATAAAATGGGCGTGGACGTTGGCTGTTTAAATAGTAGCCGATGCAAAAACTCAGTACAATGGTGACAACGCCTAGCCCAAGCAACTTCAAGTTAGGCCCCATATCACAATGAATCAGCAAGGGTAGTGCCAAAGCTAAGCGCACCAGAATGAGAATCCGCTAAGGCCAATAGGCTAGAGACTTTGCCGGCGAACTAGAGTCGCCTTCCGAGAAACAGAAGTGGGTAGTTTTTCCAGTGGCGGCCCACCTGATGACTAAAATTGAGACGGCGATAAAAGTGGACATTTTCCTCCTCCGGACTTGTCACCAAATGGACGCCCCGAACCCCCGTCTTTGCCATGTCGCCCACAAAGGCTTCCACCAAGCGTCGACCCCAGCCCTTTCCCTGGTGGCTGGGATGACAGTTGACGTGCAGGTGAGCTGGAAAATCGGCAAATTGGTCCTTAAAGCATGCGAAACTTGCGATATCTCCAACGATTTTTGGGAATGCGTTCTCGCTGTCAGCGCAACCGGTGAGGTATCCACACAATTGACCGTCGTCGGCGAGCGCAAGATAGATGTGTTGAGGCTCGTTTCTGAAAAAATATCCCGTCCAGCTGCTCCAGAACTTTTCACGCTCCTCATCTGAAGAAAAGCTCTTGCGACTGGAGGTGAGGAAGAACACCTGGCGAAACAGGGGCAAAACCCGCTCCTGTTCCTCCTTCGATAGCTGATCCCAAGTAACAATTTGACCATGTTCCATTGTTAGCCTCGTTTAAGCTAGGGCCGTGGAAGTTGGGGCCTGATTTCGGGAGAGCGAAACACCACCGGCATATAGCCTTTGGCCTTTAGAGTGTGCAGAAGCATGGGCATGACCACGATCGTCTGGGGTTGAATATCATGGAACAGGACAATTCCTCGACCTTGGTTTTCGATTTGTTTTAGAGCATAGTCATAGAGAAAGTCGGGATCTTTGTACTTCCAATCCAGCGTGTCGATGTTCCAAAAAAATGTGCCAAATTGATTTGCCTTCACAAATTTCTGCAAATCGTCGGTGCGATTGCCAAATGGAAACCGAAAGAAAGGGTGGGAGTAACCCAATACGTCCCAGATGGCCTGAAAGCCGTCCATGATTTCCTGTGTGCCCCCGTCAAATCCTGTTTTGTGTAGATTTTTGTGGCTCCAAGTATGGTTACCTACTGAGTGGCCATCACGGGCAACCTCCTTGACAATTTGCGGGAGTGCCCTCACATTTTTGCCCACCATAAAGAAAGTGGCTTGTACCTGTTCCTGGGCCAAAACACTCAAAAGCTCTTGGGTGTTGCGACTATGTGGTCCATCGTCAAAAGTGAAGGCAATGTACTTTTTGTC
Organism: Pseudobdellovibrionaceae bacterium; assembly: GCA_020635075.1. Classification (NCBI taxonomy): domain Bacteria; kingdom Pseudomonadati; phylum Bdellovibrionota; class Bdellovibrionia; order Bdellovibrionales; family Pseudobdellovibrionaceae; species Pseudobdellovibrionaceae bacterium. Next base: position 116,141 of record JACKAM010000004.1, read on the forward strand.
CAGGTCAGCATTAAAGTAAACCGGACCAGCATCGGTTTTGATATCCATCTCCAGACTTGGCCCAAGAGTTGGCGGTTGCGCGGGTTGCCCGTCTCTACCAATCGTCTGGGGAATTGCCGGGAGTCGATCAACAATGGAGTTTCGTGCGGAATCAAAAAAGATGAGAACCTTTTCTAAAACGGAATCTTTACACCTTAGGTGAGCGGCAAAAGGGTGAGTTTCGATCGCGTCCTGAAAAAGAGAGAGCTCGGTGTCGCTAAGTTGAGCCAGTTGCGAACAGACTACAGCTGCCAGCTGCTGCAAATTGGGCTCCCTCATCCATTTGGTGAACAGCTTTTCCGGAGTGTGAGCGGAGTCAGCCCAATCATGGAAATCCTGTGCCTGGCTGTGTACCTGAAGTGACTGTTGAATCTCAGAATGAATGTCTGCAGGTCCTAGCGCAGATGCGCCAAGAGAAATGCCCAACAGGCCAGAGACCAATGAAATCCGAAAACACGAGTTTTTGCCGCCCATGACCCCCCCATTTGAATCAAAACTGAATGCCGCGATTGTCCTTTGCTTAAAGGTGGTGGTCAAAGGGGTGGTGCTCAGTGTAGAATTTCCACTCCAGAATATTGACAATCACCGTTGAGGGAATGGTTTTCTTTCCGGTTCGGATTGCAAAAAGGGTGCGTTATGAGAATGGGCAGTCGCTCCTCAAGAGGTAGCGTTGGAACCGGAACACGCGAGGGCAGGGATAACCGAGTCGAAGGCGCTGAGGCCCGACTGGTTGTTCTGGCAAGCGGACAGGGCCGCGTCTTTGCAGCTCTGGCTCAGGCCTGTACGGAGTTAAATCTGCCTCTTGAAATTGCGGGCCTCATCGCCTCTCGTCCCAATATCGGCGCTCAAGAGGTGGCCCGAGCCCACGGCATCACAGAAACAGTCATCAACAAAAAGGACTTCGCCACCGAAATGGAGTGGGATCGTCTCCTGTGTGAGCAAATTGAGTCATGGGGGGCGGATTGGGTTCTCCTTAGCGGGTATCTCACTAAGCTCGGACCCATTGTTTTGGACGTTTACAAAAACCGAGTTCTCAACACTCATCCCAGCCTATTGCCCAAATATGGGGGCAAGGGAATGTATGGCCGAAGAGTTCATGAGGCCGTCATCGCAGCCGGAGACAAAGTGACTGGCATTACCCTCCATCTTGTCAATCATGACTACGACGAAGGGCCCATTCTCGCTCAGCATGAGGTTCCTGTGCGCCCAGGAGATACCCCTGAAAGCCTCGAAATGCGCGTGGTGGAGGCGGAGAAGCGCTTTGTGGTGGAAACCCTAACGGCACTGTGCCGTCCCCAGTGAGGGCCTGTGACGGGATCAAAAAACAAAAGCCCGGCCTATTTAGCCGGGCTTTGTGTTCACTTCCATTATGCTTTGTGGGCTCAATTACTTCAGGTTAGACTGAATCTCTTCAACGTCGTAACCGAAAGAAGTCAAAGGCTTAGCATAAGCATCGCCCATGAAGCGAAGTAGCTGGTCAGCACGAAGACCCATTGCAGAAGCAGAGCGGTTTACTTTCTCTTTGGCAGAGCCGTAGTCGCCAGACATATAGTCCTTAACAGCGGCAGTAGCTGTGCGGAAGTCCATTCCACCGAAAGTGCCTTTGAAGGCTTTGTCCATGTCGCGCTCAGTAGACTTACCGCGCTCATAAACACCAACAGACCAACGGTTCAGAGCAGAAGCAACTGCCTCAGCTTTGTCAGGCTTGAAACCATACTTGTTGATCAGCTTGTCAGCACCCTTTTTGATAAGAGCTTTGTTGGCTTCGCTGTTAAGAGCAGCAAAGTTAGTGTCAACGGCCTCAGTAGCGCCTTCGTTGTTGATCGCTTCACCGAAGTTAGAAGCCCAAGCGTTAGCACTGTAAAGAACGCCTTCTTGACCGAAGTAGTATTGTCCGCCAGAAACGCTTTCCCAGAACAGACCAGTTGTACCTACACCGATGTATCCGCCGCCGACCCAGCCAGCGAAATAAGAAATGTGCTGAGTGCCTTGAAATACGCCAAGATTGTCATAAACATCACCGTAAACTTCGCCATCAAGAGCGGTGAAGAAGTTTACATAAGACATATCGTCAGATCCGTTGCCATAGTAGCTGTAGTGAGGATCTTCAGTTACATCGATACGCTGACCATTGTCAGAGTAGAAAGTACAACCAGGAGTCGGAACTGTAGTTGTACAAACGTCCCCATAAACAGTTTCATAGGGATAATAAACGATAGGAGCAGAGCTCCCGCCGCCGCCACCGCCGCCGCAACCGGACAGCAGAGCGATTCCAAGCGCACCACAAGCAGTGATCGCGATGGACTTAAAGGTATCTTTGAAAGCCATGTTACCCTCCAAGAGTAGAGATGAGTGTTTGTTGTAATTGAGACCTACATAATTTCGACCTTCCTTCACACACAAAGGAAGGCACTTGGTTTGGGTGAAGTCATAGCCGCAGTTCGGCACAGGGCGCAATTTGATTAATTTCAATGATGTAATGGGGATAGGGCGAATGAAAAATATAAAACTATGGTCGACCGGTCTGCACGTGAGCTAAGTGCTTGAGAATCCATCGAAGCTGCCACTTTGGGCACATTTCCGCACATTCTGAACCAAATCTAGCATGAAAACTTTTCTGTACTGAGTGACCAACAAAAAACGGCTCACCAAGGGTGAGCCGTTTATATTAGGAGACGGTCGATGCTAAACAGCCGGATTACTTAGAAATCAAGCGGAACGCGAATCAGACTGTCTTTGCAATAATAGTCCAAATAAATCCGCCCCTCAGAACCGGCCCAAAGTGGTAGGTCCAGAGGAACACAGCCGCGCTGGGATTGAAGTCTCAGCTTTGCGGGCGCAACCAACTCGACGAGGTTCCCTTTGGTGTCGTAGTAGGGAACCAAAAAGCGGACGCCGCGGCTGAAGCCCGAGCCTTCGGTTGTAAACAGGCTGGGCAAATAACTCTTACGAAATCGATCGCGAACTAGAAATGGCACGTTTGAGTTGGACGTAAAATAGTCGGGATAGAAGGTGTAGCGGTTGAGGCTCGTCCAGGTTGCCTGGTCGCGGGTCAAATCGTGAAATTGAATCTCGGTATTGGTCAATACGAAGGCCGACAAGCCCGACTTGCCATAGTAGGCATATCGAGCCCACAGGGCCGCGTCGACCTCACCGCGAAGAGCGGCAATATCATGATCCATGAAAGAGGTTTCACTGCGAATGAGAGCAGAAATCCTAGTTTCTTTGAGGTTTCCAGGGCCGAACCAAAAGGTTCCAGCATAGAGGTCGTCGCCAATGTCAGTAGAAAAGATCGAGTCCACTCTGGTATCTAAGAGGTTACGATAGTTGAGGCCTTTCTCAAAGAAGTTCAGCTTTTTAAAGTCCTTGATTTCGCCATCTACGACATTGGCAATAGCAAAATCGACGATGTAGGACTGCGCATTTTCTTTCCCTCGGGGTTTGGCCATGAGGACCGGCACCCGGCCGGCGAGCGTGTCACCCATTTTGGGCGCAAGAGTGTCCACGATATTATATTCCTCGTGCTCGCCAACAGTTTGCAATTTGTCCTCGTTGTCCAAATAATAGAAGCGAATCTCGCCAGCCTCATCCTTGTCAGGGTTCTCCCACAGCTCTCTCAGGCCCCACTTCTTGTTAGGGTCCTTACCCCAACCAAGCCAGCTCGGAACCTTGCGGTTACCCATTTTCATCCACTGCATTTGAGTAGTGGGATTATTGGGGAACTGGGCAATCTCTGAATCGTACTCTGTCCGCTTGATTAATTTCATGTTGCGGTCAAAGTACATGATAGTCACTGGTGAAGCCTTGGGAGGGTTTAGCCGATCTCGGATATCCATAATGGAGATGACGTACTCACTTTGGCCATCAAAATCCACGTCGACTCGAGAGGTGTCATCATAATAGATGCCCTCAATGGGAGAAGCATCGACGACCGCCTTGCTCGTCACCGAATATGGATCTTTCTTGGGATCGCGGCGTCCACCCTGACTGAAAAGATTGAAGGTCCACTTTTCCTTGGTGTACTGAAACAAAATGTAGTCCACAAACTGCGGGTGTTGATCATAGTAGTGAGCGATCGGCAGGCGATCAAAACTTCCATCTGGTACGTTTTCGATTGGAATTTGTATCATGCCGGGCAGGGGCTTGACGGGATCCACCAGAACGATAATCTCGGCGCCAACCTGAAAGGTTCTGTGGTGATGTCCACCGATGGACACTTGAACCTCCAAATCAATTTCACTGGGGATTCGGCTGTCCTTCGCCTGGTCAGTATCGTCAATTTCGAAGGCCACTTTGTATTCGCGGGTCGCAGCTTCAATTGAGCTTTCAGCTCCGTACCAGGTGCCCCCAGACTTGCTGGCTCGCACAGAAGTAATTCGTGGACGAACAGCCGTAGGCCCAGAGGAAACCGGCTTCACCTCTACATCAACTTTGGCCGTGGTAGCCTTCCAAAAATTTCGTAGGTTGATCGGAATTTCAAAGCGTTTTGCCCTGCGGTCCCAGTAGATGGCCACCTTCTCCTTGGTCGCCGGCAAAATCAAAGGCTGGGGCTTGGCGTTCAGGGCTCCCAAGAAATCCACATTTCCTGAAAGAGTCCACTTTTTATAAAGCGCCTGGCGATAGGGGTTGCTCTCACGCGGCCCTGAATCGTGGTGAGGCATGCCGCCAACTAGTTTCAGTGGATTGCGGTGGGGTCTAACTCCCGAAATCAACCGCGGGTAAACATCCTTGGATGTTATGCCCGGGCGGGACAAGAGTTCAGCGGCCATGCAGGCCACAAGTGGTGCCGCCTGAGAAGTTCCATGAAGAAACTCATAGCCCCAGTCCTGGCGAAAGCGAATGGGCCTTTTGGCCATTGGCCAGGTGCTGAGAATATTTAAACCAGGGGCCGCCATGTCCACGCCAATACCGTAGTTGGAAAAGTGAGAAATCGCCCCATCCGGTCCATGGGCGGCCACGCAGATCACACCGGGGTAAGAACAGGGGCGAAGAAGTGCTTGTGTGGAATCATTACCAGCCGCTGCAATAATAAGAATCCCTCTCTTTTGAGCTTCCGCCACAACCTCACGCATAAATTCGGAGTCGCGGTTTTGTGGCCAACCTAAAGAGAAGTTGACGATTTGTGCACCAGCATGAATGGCATATATCAAACCGCGGGCCACCATATCGCCCAATACGCGGACCGGACGTCTTGTTTGTCCAGGTTCTTTTTCGTTGGGAGAGATACCAAAAGACAAGGGCTTAATTGGCTCAAGTGGAGCCTCAGTCAACACTTGCACAGGAATGATTTCGGCACTGTCGGAACACGAAGAAATACCCACGCCGTTTTTGTTGTCTGCAGCGATAAGGCCCGCTACGTGTGTTCCGTGTCCCTTGACGTCATCAAAATCGGGCTTGCCGATAATGCCGGCGAAGTTGACGTTTCCAACAACGCTCCAGCCATAGCAGTCAAGAGGGTAGCCATTTTTGTCCTGGTCAACTAATGGGTTTTTTAGGTCAAACCAAGTCTTTTCACAAAAGGATCGGCGGGCGTTTCGGCAGAGCTTCGCTTTGCGGTCATCACAAAAGGTCCGATCCGCAGTCCCGTCCTTACATTCCGGAATGTCCACCTCAGGACATTTGACGGACTCATCTTCTGTTTCAAGACACTTTTCAAACTCCGCCAAGGCTTTACATTCGCTCGGGCGCCGAACTGTGCGACTGTGAAGATCAGGATGAGTGGGGTCAATTCCGGTATCCAAAATAGCGACGCGGACTTTTTTACGTCCGTCTGACTTCTGACCGATATTTATATCCTCTTTCGACACAGAAGGTTTAACAGCGGGGACCTTTTGTGCAGTCATGAAATCGAGTTCTAGGTTTTGTGCCTCGCCCCGGTTATCAAGCGCCCACTGCAGGTGCTCAAATGGTTCAGCTGAGGCGAGCTCACCTCTGAGGTCGTTAAAATCGAGGATAAAAGGCAGTCCTTCGCGGGCTATGTCCAGCTTTAGTGATTTCAGGGTCGCTTCATCCTTAAATGTCAAAATGCGAACGCCGAGAAAGCGATCCATCTTGATCTTTTTCATGATCATCAGTTCACCGGACGAAAACATGGGCTGGCTGGTAAGAACCCGGCGGTCTAAGAGTACGCGATTCCACAGTGCTTTGGGTGGGTTTTGTGCCCCCTGCTTTGGGAATAGGGTGGCCAACACCTCTGCTTGTGCAGAGGCTCCAAGGGCGGTCATCAAGGCGACAATCAAAATATTTAGAGTTTTCATCGGAAACTCCCTTGAGTTCTTTGCAGCTCCATTGGCGTGATACCCGTCTTTTTGGAATAGAGATCAATGATTCCATTGGCCGTTTCAAAGTCCTTGACGGGGTCTCCTGATGAGTTGGAGAAGAACTCCAGGTCGCCATCCTCGTCACCAGTGCGGAATCCATTCACGCGAATGAAAAAGATATAGTTATCTTTGCCAATAAACTCCAACAGATAGGGGAGTGGAACCTGGTCATTGAGTACCCACATGACCTCGGTGGTCCACTCGGTCTGACGTTGACGGTCGTCGGCCGGGTATTGGCGCTTAAGATTGATCAGTCGACTCATCCAGCCGGTCAAGCACCCATAACGAGTGCGGTACATCATCGTATTGGGTGAAGTTTCGGTGCCACCCGACTCGTTGTTATTGTTCTTATTAAACTTCTCGTCCCACTCTTCTCGGCAACGTTTCACGTACTGGGACTCGCCAAGGCTTTGGCTACCCCGACCAATTAGGGTGACGACGTCATCATAAAGTGACTTGTCTGAGGGAAGATACTTACCCTGGAAAGGGTCTGAAAAGGTGCCCACTCCTTGGGTGAGACCAGCGCCAAATCTCTCAATGGGGTTCATGTTGCGGTCATTGATCTTACTCAATCGGTCCGCATCTTTGTCCATAGCTTCCATATCAGGTTGAAGCATTAAATCGCGAATGCGATTCATACCATCTTCAGTGACCGACAAGTTGGCCGTGATTCGATAGAAATCCACGGACTCCACGTTTACAAAAGCTTCAGGTTCGATGATTCGATGAGAGCCGAGATTGGTGTCCTTAAACTTCTCGGTGATCTCTTCCAACAGGCTTAGAAATTTTTTGCGCTTCATCTTCCAGCCGCCCCATACCTCCTGAACAAGGCTGACGCTTGGGAAGATTTCACCATTCTTGGTGAGATCCGACTCCGTCGTCACTACCTTCCAGTGGGCTTTTCCAAAAGGTGAATCAGCTGGATTGGTGCTTTTCGGCCGAGATAAGACGCCAATCTTCTTAAAGAATCCATCAATAACGTCTGAAAAGAAGCCAATGATGTCCCGGCCAAGCAGGCGACCCTTCTTAAAGGAAAATATGGTGACCTCTTCGTCTTCGGGTTTGAGGTCCGGATAGTCCGGGTGAGCGGGGTACCTGATTTTGAGCAGATGCCCTTCATCCATATTAATGAATTTTTCTGTCAGAATCTTGACCTGAAGCTCATTGGTTTCCAAATGGTGGTCAATTTCAAAACGACGGTCTTTAAAGAAGGCATGAAACAGTTCAGGGTCATTTTCCCGGAACAATCCGCGCAAAGCGCCTTTAAGATTTTTGCCCCGTTCAATGACCTCGGCTCCGTTTTTGTCATTGGGATCGACAAACTGCGCGGTTTCAGCATTGTAGTCGATCAAATAGGCCTGGGAGCGAATGTCTGTGTCTTTGGTCTCAGCACGAATACGCAGCAGATTAAGCCAGTAGTTGATATCAAATTGAGCACCGAAGGAAGTGGTATCAGAGGTTCTGACAAAAACCTGGATTCCCTTGGTTGTGCGTACAATGGAGGTCTGCTTAAGAACAAAAGCCTTAGCTGTATCCAAACCAAAGCTGACGGAGTTCATAAAACCGAGGGGGCTAAAGCCCATGAGAATATCCAGGGGACTGGAGACATTCACGTACCCCCCCACCACAAGGGAATCAGTAATGGTGAAAACCTCTCCATCCTTGAGCTCAGTCATAAACTTATGAAGGGGTTGGCGGCACTTGGCCTGATCCTCGTCTGGAAGCTCATTGATAGAAACCTTCTTTTCTTTGGCGAGTCTTTCCAGCTCTTCGTTACATTTTTTGGGATCAAAATCCTCAACCTCAAGCATGGCCCCGAGGGTCTGCATGAACCCAGGAATGAACAATTTGGTCCACTCATACTTAGTTGCCTGTTTTACGGATTCAATCGGACGCACATGGTTGTAGGTTCGGTTATAACTCAGGTTTCCGCCAAGAGTTGGAATGAGGCCTGCAAACTTAGGACTAATGGTCACCATTCCATCAATAGCGCGGAAGTAACCGACCGTGCCACCGACATTCACTGTGTCTACTAACTGAATAGGTGCATGGCTGTCATAGTAGGTTCCTGTGGTCACGTGTCGACTGGCGCCCACATTAAAGTTGGCTATCGGCCCGCCCCAGGATTCAATTTCTTGCTCAAGGGGCTCCATCGGTCGGGTGCGAATGTGATTAATAATTCGCTCGTAGATCTCTTCTTGTCGTTTCAGAGCCAAGTCATTGACGTCCTGAACAACCAACTTCTCGCCGAGTTTGTCTAGGCCATATTTAATTCCACTTGAGATGGCTTCAATTGAAACATAGCGGCCGATGTCTTCTTCCGTAAATGGAGACTCCCGATCACCGTGGGCAAACCGTTGAGGGTAGCCATCGACGAATTCCTGGGTGACCTTACCATCCTTCACCAAGCCAGAGGGGGAAGTGAAGTTTAACTCCGGCATAGTCAACGGCTTTTGTGGCTCAATACCAAACATCTCAAACATGTTGCGCACTCGGTGGAGTAGACGAGCAAGTACAAGTTGGTCGATTTCTTTCGGATATTGGCCTAAGCGAACGATCTCCTCCCAGTCTCTTTGCTGGAAGTAAGACATTCGGCGAACGATCCATTTGGCATCATCTAGTCCACAAGATTGGAAGGTGGCGGCCGACTCGTGGGTTAATACGATTTCGTCAGATTGGAGGTGGGCAAATTTTGGGGAAAAGCGGTTTACTGATTCAGGAACGTCTACCAACACAAAGGGAACAATCAATGCGCGAAAGGCACGGTATTGGCCAAGGTTTAGGACCTGGCCCCTTTGGCTGGGCTCTTCCGGGTTGGGGACAAAGGCCCAGTGGACATCAAAATACTCGTGTCTTGCAGGCTCAAGAGTGGCATTTGAGAAGGTTAGGGTGAACTTTTTCTCGTCTTTGTTAGTGATCCACTTGCGATCTTCAAAGTCATTAATGGATTCTTCCTGTGAGACGCGCAGAAACTCGTCCATTTCCTCTTTGTCTTTAAACTGCAGGGTGATGTTGTTGTAGAATTTGGGTGAAGTTACTAGGTAACCTAATTTGCGTAGCAGAGCTGCGCGCATGAGCATCGCCTGAGTGTAGCGGCTGATGGCGAAGCGAAAATATCTACCAGGATTCTTGGGATCTTGGACTCGGGCCATATAGGTAAAGCGGTTGTAGGCTTCATCTTTAATGTAGCGAACGGTAGCACCGTTAGCTGGATAATTATGAGAGGCCTCATCACTGCCAACCAGAGCTTTTGGCTCCCACAGCCTGTGTTTGTCCGATTTTGGGTTGTAGACGCTGGTGTCTTGACCCTTGGCCAACATTCCCGAAACCCGCCCATGACTGATGGGTTTTCCGTCACTGTCGACGAGGTCGATGGCCGGTTTGGAAACCACATTAGGATTTTTGGACAGGGACAAAGCAATGGCAAAGGCGGTTTGAGACATTCCCACAAGAGCGAGCAGGCTCACGAGCAATTTCAATTTTTGCATATCGACCGTTCTCCAGTTATCTGGCACTTTTGCTGCACACTGTCATAGGCCTGTAGAAAGGGCAAGTGGGTGGGTAAGAATTACCTGAGTGTTCAGGACCTAATCAGGGAGAAAAACCAAATATTTTAGAATATTTAGCCACTTGGGACTAAATGGTGGAGGTCTAAAAATCGACCTGGATAAAAAACATTTCACCGGGACTCACGGAATCTTAACCGGTGTCTGCGGGGGTGTTATGACCGATGCATCATCAATTCTAAAACGAGGGAGAGACAATGTTTCACTTGGCACGGGTGGTACTTGGTGCGGTCACTTTGGCTGCGACAGGACTGGCGATAGCATCGGTTCAGGTTGTTCCGGAAAAATTGGTTAAGACATTCGATGGCAGAAAAGCGACCTGTCAGGGCAAGGGTGATGTTCACCGTGATGGTGGATTTGCCTACCGACTTTTTGGCTATGATGCACAAATGATTGGCGCAAATGAAGTCTCGATTAGCTACTCTTTTTTGCCGGTCAAATGTATCGAGAAAAATCCTGGTCAGTTTGCTTTTGTCAGCCTGACAGAGAGCTTGGATACACCGATCGTCTATGAATACAACACAGGGGAGGGCAAGATACAGGTAATGACGAAGAAAGAGGACTTTCACTTTCTGCTGTGGAACCCCACCATGTCCGCAAAAGATGCCAAGACAGCTTCGGTGGGCACTAAGCCTGGAGTCCAGAAGGTTTCCTTCGTTGTGGGTTTGGAAGAAATCCTAACTGCCGATGCCTACCAGGCCATTTGGACTCGGGGTGAGGACGTGCATAATCGAGTGGAGACTTTCTTACGTTGGATGAGTTCTTCTGAAGGTAGTAACGGAACCAAAGTGAGCCCCTACATTCGGGCCGGTGGTTCATTTTATCTTACGATGAAATTCTTCCGCGACCATGCGGGTGTCCTGCAAGTAGAACTAGTTAAATAGTCAGGTCTATTGGTGAAACGAATCCTGCTCGCCTTCTGGTTGTGTATCAAAGGGAAGGCGAGCAATGGTATCGAGAAGCTTGCTCAGGCCCTGGTGGCCTGGGTGGTAAAACAACCCTTCTTCAAGAATCGCGCGGGCACGCTTCAGCTGATTCATTTGAATAAGGGCCTCGGCGGCGATGTGGTAGGCGCTGCCATAGGCCGGGTGCTCACTGCGGATTTTGTGAGCAACGGATAGGGCCTCTTTAAATTGAGCCTGTTGGAGGTAGGTTTCCCCCAATATGACCCCGGAGGCGTAGTAGCCCTTGCTGTCCGGGTACATCATGGCCTCCTTTAGGACGTCGATCAGGTCTGCTGTCTTTCGACTCTTAATTGCCCCCATGATTTCCTGATCAATTTTCTTAAACAAAAGATCTCTTTTTTCAGTACTGAGGCGGCTTTCATACCAGGCCGAAAGCCTTTGATCAGAGCTCTTTAGGCCAAGATTATCCCGTGAGCGCCTCAGTTCTTCAAAAAGCTGCAAATGACTTTGTGAAAACTGCGTCGGCATTCCGGAAACAAGAAATTCAAGCATCTGCTCAGGCGGAGTCCCCTCGAAGGTCTCAAGTAGGTTTTCCAGCCGGCCTTTGGCAAGAATCGTGGCAAGGTCCAAGGAGACCAAGCGGTCCATGCTGGTGAAAAGATCCAGAGGAATTGCAGTTTCCAAATAAAGGTTGTCGTCAGAGTGGGCGGGAATGTGAGAGTACCCCAAGTTTTGCAAGTGACGGGTATCGCCATAAAAAAGGCCAAGAAGATCTTCGGGGGAAGTTAGGTCTTCGGCGGCCAGCAATCCCGCCACCTTTTCATTGGTAAATAGACTGACTAACTGGGAATAAGTAAGACTCGGTTCCCCCTGGCAGCCGATGAGAACCGTGTTTTCCCCGTCAATGAAAAGATAACTTTGAGGGAATGCCAGCAAAAATGACCGAAGAGCCGAGTAATAGGTGGACAAAGACAGACCAGACCCTTGAATCCACTGACTGAAAACGCCCTTGGGTTTTAGGCGTTTTTTTACCTCGTCGTAAAACTCGGTCGAATACAAGCTGCCGCCACCACTGAGGAAAGGACTGGATGGGTCCGAGGTAATGAGGTCGTACTGATCTGTAGAGTAGCGCAGGTGAGTGCGACCGTCTTCAAGGATAAGATTGGTTCGCGGATCATTGAGTGGCCTTTGGTTGATGTAGGAGAAAAACCGACTCCCTTTGACCACAGAAGGTTCTAGCTCAAGGACATCCAGGCGCTTTAAAGATGGATGAGCCAGTAGGTGACCGGCAGTAATGCCCGTTCCCAGACCAATGACCATCGCGGACTCAGCAGCAGCGTTGAAAATAAAGGGAAGGTGAGCCAAAAGAGCCAAATGCCTACGGGTTCCAAATCCAGATCCGGCCACAACCCGGCCCGAAATTTTTAGATTGATTCTCCCCAAATTAGCCTCGTTGGCGATCACGGCAACTGTGCCGTGTAGTCCCTCTTCGTGGTGCAAAAGGATGGATACCGGAGACTCTCTTTCATCAATAAAGGCCTCGATGCCACCCTGGCCCTTCATGTTCATAAACAGGCCTTGACTCGTCAAAAGTGGATCGTGCCTGGGGAGAGCAACGGCGGCTATCAGCGCGAGTGATGACATGGTGGCAACGGCCTTGAATTTTCGCCTGTGGCTAATCTGATTTAGGTAGGCTCCGGCCAACACGAATGATGCGATTATCATAATAGTTGTAGAAATCAAAAGTGATTTGGAAACGCCAAACTGAGGCAGCAGAGCGAGGCCAGTCAAAACAATCCCTAGGATGCCGCCGAGGGTATTAAAGGCATAGAGTCTTCCCGCAGAGACATAGAGACTCATGGATTTAGAGTTGCCTAGGTGGATTTTCAACAGGTAGGGGAAGACGCTGCCAAAGCAGAATGTGCTGGGGAAAACAACCGCAGCGGTAACGAGGAACTGAGAAAAGAAATAACCGAAATACGACTCGCCAGCGGACAGTTGCCAATAGAGCTGAGCGTACCAAATGGGAAGCTCATTTATGAATGCGGATGAAATCAGTGCCAGAAGACCAGCCATGCCAAAAAGATAAAGGCCCTCTAGGCTTGAGTATCTTGAGTGGCGTACCAGGCGACTGGCCGCAAAGCTTCCGATGGCGATTCCCAACAAAAATACGCCAAGCATGATTGAGAAAGCGTGAACGGTAGCACCAAAGACATTGGACAACATTCGAAACCAGCTGATTTCCAGAGACATTGCTGAAAAACCAGAAACAAAAATTAGCATTTCAATGCCCCGGACTCGTTTGGTCACACGAGGTTTGGCAATTGGGGGTAAGTCGGAACTCAAACTCGGAGAAGAATGACGAAGGCGCCAATAGATGACAATTCCTACAACAATATCAACCACTCCGACTATCAGGCATGTTGTAGCAATTCCAAATCGAGGCAGAAGCAGGAACCCGGACAACAGTGCTCCCAATACTGCTCCAGTCGTGGTCGCTCCGTAGAGTACAGAAGTCCAGGCACTTCCGTGTTCCATCCGACTTTGCTGAAACAAGGTGCTGGCCAGGGGCAGAAGCATGCCCATAAGGATCACCGGCAGGCCAAGCTGGAGGCTGACGACGAGAAATCGAAGGCCCAGAAAAGTCAGAGATCCCTCGCCCCCCAATTGGTAGATGTAGGTGTAAAGTGGGGATGTCCACTCCAGCAGCGGAATGGACATCGCGCCGATGAGGCCAATTGCCATTTGAATGAATGCGAAGGTGCGAAGTGGGCGATGCAAAGCCCCCTGCCACCTACTGATCAGCCACGCTCCAAGCGCCAGTCCAGCCATAAAGCCGGCAAGGACTGTGGCGGTCGCGTAGAGAGAGCTTCCTAAAATGGGGGTAAAGGCTCGGGCCCAGGCCACTTCAAGAACAAGGCTAGTGAAACCAGTCAGAAAAAGGCAGACAACAACCAGAGCCATCCCTTAAGGGTGTCATATTAGGGGTGTAGGATCACGGCATATTGAGGAGGTCAGACCAAAGGGGGAGTCACCGTCGATGGTCGAGATCGCCGTGGGCGGATTTAACGCCGCGCACACCCTAAAGTGTTTTCAGGTCTTCACAAACTTTCTCCTGCAAACATGACAAGCTTTTCAAGCCTGGTGAGAGCTTTGGAATTCCGTTGTGATTCTGGCTAGGGTGCCCTCGTAACCAAATAATCGAGAATTCAAGAGGAGGATTCCCCTATGAAGAAATTCATTCTTCTTGTTGCCATGCTGTCCGCTGGTGCGGCCTACGCGGCTAATCAGGACTATCGGGCGTTGGCGACTTGTAAATTTGAAGGCGCAGCCTTTTCAGCCTACAAAAACTCAAGTTCCTACGGGTTTCAATCCATGTATTGGAAGCAAGCCGACTTAGTGGGCGCAGAGTTCATATTGGCAGAGCTAAAGAGCGAGTCTGATCCCTATTCGCCGTCCCGCCTACAGCTAAGAAAATATGTATACGGTCCGGATGACAACAAAGACGGTCTTGCCGATCGTCGCGGAGCTGCAGGGGCACCTCTAACCCGCATCGGATACTCAGTATTGGATGGTGTGGTGACCATTAGTTACACCCAAGGGCCGACAGGATCTGACCATCGCAGCTTTCAGATTTCAACTAACGGCAAGACCTCTACTATCACCTATAGCCAGGATGGATACGGAAACCGTGGCTACGCGGGTCCCGTGGAATGTGAAATTCATGACTACCCTCAAATTGAGGCCCCGGACATCGATTGGATGGCAAAATCCAAGGAAGAAAAGATCCTTATCCTCAAGGCTCTTCGCTACAAGCGCAGCCGTTATGTCAACACAGCCGATTTTGCGGGGGCCGACAAGGCCAACTTCGCCGTCGCGGCGAAGAAGCTTCTGAATTGGGTTGATGGCTACGACTTCACAGATGATCAAGTGAATACGGTTCGCTTTGAATGGATGAGCCCCGAGAAGTGTGAATTCTTGTCGTCAAACGGTAGATACGACGTCAGCCTGGTCGCTGACTATGCTGGCAATACTCTCGGATACATTGTTTCGTCCCTTAGCTGTAAAAACAAAGTCAGCCGAGTTTATCGTAAATATGACCCCAACACAGGTGAGCCCTACGAAAAGACCGAAGAACAAAATGTTCGCGTGAACAACCTGTACTTCGATCTGGATTTCAACCTTCTCAACTGGGGATCTGCTGAAGACCCAGTGGATGTGAAGTTAAGTCGCTGGTAACTAAGTTAGATTAGTATTTTAAACAACAAGGGGGGCCTCCTGAGCCCTCTTTGTTTGATAAAGCGATTTTTGGGAGGGGATCATGAAAATGCTTGTTACCTTAGCGGTTGTGCTTGCAAGCCTGTCGAGCCTTGCCTCGACGAGGGTGTCGTGTTTTACAAAATTCTATTTCTCCGACCTCAAGTTGTCTTTTGTGGCTCAGATCGACAGTGGCAATAAGGCAGAAGTTCTTTCCGGCTCAGTCGAGGGTGAAAAAATTGAGCTCGTCGAAGGTCTTCAGGAGGCTCACATTCTTTCCGACAGAAGCTCTCACCCGGGATACTTCCAGTATGGTCTGGGCACTGACAAGACAGGCTTTGATGGTTGGATGGGACTCTCCTTTAGGCTTCCTGGTGACTTTCGCGCGGAGCAGGCTTTCTATAAGGGATATGTTCTTGCTGAAGATGCCCACGGAGCCAGTCTTCATCAGGTGATCTGCCGAAACAAGTGATCTGATTGTCTATTGGCTTCAGATGACTCTGATATCAGATATCCGATATCACGATATCGGATATCGGCATTGAGACCGCCGGCTCGTCTGCTCAGCCAAGCATCCTGCTTGTCAGTCCACGGCAAATGCTTCGCATCTGCCGCGGTCGCAGCCTCACTTCGAATCCCTCATCAGTGCTCCAGAAAACAAAAAGGCCGCCGATGGCGACCATTTTTTGTTTTGGCGGAGAGGGAGGGATTGTCCTTCGGTCGTTCGCATAGTGCTCACTCCCTGCAGACCGCCGGCTCGTGCCGCGGTCAGCCACTTCGCAGAAAACAAAAGGCCGCCGATGGCGACCCAGCCTTGTGCCGGAGCATCCTGCTTGTCAGTCCACGGCAAATGCTTCGCATCTGCCGCGGTCGCAGCCTCACTTCGAATCCCTCATCAGTGCTCCAGAAAACAAAAAGGCCGCCGATGGCGACCATTTTTTGTTTTGGCGGAGAGGGAGGGATTCGAACCCTCGAGACGCTTTTGACGCCTACACGCGTTCCAGGCGTGCGCCTTCAACCACTCGGCCACCTCTCCCGTCATTTGATTTTAGAAGATAGCGGTTAACATGCTGATATATTGATGTAAAGCATTATCAACTAAGGGGTTAAATTCTTGGGTTTTTTTTGCCTTTTAGAGCCTGCTTAGGCGAGCAAGTGCTGATTATTCGGACAGTTCTTGGGGCTGTGAGGCCCGGTCGAGGATTGTCTTTAAGTGGGAAACATGGTGAAGGAGTCCTGACCCCTGACCTTATCCAGAGCCTTGGTGTAACTGATGAACGAATCGATTTGCTCCTGGCTGGGCTGAATTTGGTTTGAGAGCAAATTAATGAGAGTCTCGACGCCATACTTCATTCCCTTTGCATGACCATATTCATTACAGGCGAAACACTCTTTGGCGATGGCTTTGATGCGTTCAATGGTGGCAAGGCGAAGCTCCAGAGGAACTAAATCGACACGGAACATATCGGGCTTCACTACCGGCCAAACCAACCAGGTGACATTTAAATCTGGATGGCGCTGCAGAAATTCGTCGAGCCAGATGAGAAGCTTATCTATGGTGCAGGCCTGATAGGCGGAAACACTTGTTCCTATGCAGATGACAAACCCCTCGTGCAAATGACCAAACTTGGGAAAATTCTGTTCCGTCGTTCTCCAGTCCGAATAGTAACGGATAAATTCATTTTCCCTGTCGGCGGCGTCAATGCTGACGTTTACTCGGCCGCCGACGAATCGATTTAGAATCTCAATTTGCTGATCAGTCACCGATGTAAGGTTGCAGTGAGAATAAATGTTAATGCGCTTGGCATGGTCAGTTGTCGAAAGGCTTTCAAGAAACTCCCAAAGGCGCTTGTTGATGTAAGGTTCACCACCATGGAGTTCGATGTAATCGACCTCGTCTATATGATCCCAAAGCTCTTTCATGAACTGGTTGCTGTCTGACAGATTGCCATATTGATCAAACAGATCGATGACTCGCCCCAGAGATTTGGCCATTGGAGCCGGTAAAGAATCCTTGTGGGGAGAAAGCTCGTTCATGAACTTGGTCGAATTGGCAGGGCTGCAAATACGACAGGCCAGGTTACAGCTCATAGAAAACCGCAATTCCCACCACTTTGGAAAGGATGTCATTTGGCCATCATTTTCGAGGGCTTCCTGGACCAGGTGTTGGTACTTGTCGTAAAAGAGCTCTATTCCCAGGACTCTCTTAGATTTGACACCAATCCTATCGTGATAATAACAAACCTCGCAGAGTTCCCGAGGCTTGTTATTAATGAGATCCAGTTCGGCGATTCATTTCGTAATTCCGCATCAGTTATCCACAATTTTGTGATTTTTCAGGCTAGGATCTGTGGAAAACTTCTTACGCAGCCTATCGTTCCCACAGTCTTGTCGAACTTCAGGCCATTTGAAGTTGGTGGTTGGCTAACTTTCTGAGCGCTTTGTTGAGATTGAAGCCCAAGCAGGAGCGATGGCCGGACATCTCCATTGCCACTGTGGTCCTCACATTGGGTTTGTTGAAGCCGTATTTTTTTGATTTCAGATTTCCAATCAGGCCCTCGACCTGGGCCCGCTCTCGGCGGATCACTTCCGACATTTTCTCTGAGACACTCCACTTGGCCTTCCCGGCTGGAGCAATGCCCACATTTTTCACGCCCAGCCTCTTGGCCCGTGTGATATTGATCTGACTGTGGCCCCCGCGATCGAAGCCGAAAGTCTTTGGCGCCTCGCCAAAAAGAGCGATGTGTTCTTTGATGGACTGGTGGCAAAACTTCTTGTCCGAGGCATTCCCTCCGCCGTTGATCAAGAACCCTAATACAAAGCCATCGACTTGGATCACTCCCCACTTCTGACCAAACTCCACAGACTTTCCGGCCTTGCCCCGGACAATCGAGTATAGCTCCGACATTTGCAAATGGATGATCTTCTTTGAGGCCACAAATCCCGTCTCCAGAAAATGCAAAATCTGAGGGAGCAAGGTGTCCATCACCTTTGACAGCCGCTCGATCTCCACTGAAGACTTCCCGTGAAGCTTGCGCTGGGTCTTTGAAAGCACCGACTTGATCAGGTCTTGTAACTCCTTGGCCGTGTGATACAGCTTCTTGCCGACCTTTTGTTTCTGTTCCCTGGTCTTTGCAAACAAATGGGACCCTCGCACAAGGCCTTTGACTCTTTTGGCCAGTTCCCGCGCCCTGCCTTTGATGCTTGAAAACTTCCCGCCCACCCTGTTCAGTGCGCCGACCGTGAGATCCGTGAATCGCTTCATCAATCCCACTTCGTTGGGATATGGGATCATGGCCTCTTGCGCCGTCGTGTCGGCCATCAACTTTGTCGAGTCCAACATCCCAAGCTCTTCGGCCTTTAACAAAAAGGTCTTGTTGAAAATATCCATCCCCTCGGCCCCCATCATCCGGGTGAACTCGAAAATCGTGATGTGATCTGGGTTCCAAGTGGAATCCATCAAATTGCACAGATACCTGGCTGGCGCATAGTGCGCAATCAGGTCTTCGGCTTGTCGATACGTAATTTGTCGCACGGACATCAACGCAATGGCACCCAATAGCTCTCTGTAATGTGGCTCCGGGCCTACCAAAGCCTTGACCTTTGAGGCCCGGATCCCCTGAGCAGCCTCGATTAAATCCGGCCAGGGGATTACTTTCGTAAGCCGCAACAACTCGTGATTTTCCTTGATGCGAATGTCGGCCTGGATGGGATGAATGTGATCGAACAATCCAATCTGACGGGGATTTGTCATGGCTATTCCTCTGTGGTGATGATGGTGTTTGCACCAAATCAGAATGAAGGATTCAGAAAAATAATCAAGCTCTCAGAGGGAAAATGCTGCCGAACTCCGAACTCGCTCTATATATGGTGGAGGGGCCTTCATAAACACAACATGGCCTAATGTGCCCGCTCACAGTCAGGGCCACAGCCATCCAGGGCATTGGACACATCCAAGTTTGGTTCTCCATATCCTAGGATGTTAGAGGGTGGTTGGAGCGAAATCAACGGCAAACAGGTTCTTCGAGGAATGGGATTTGCAATATTCTCAGGGGTTTGTAATCGGCGATAGAAGGCAATTGGCTTGATCTGGTTGAGGTGCAATGGGCAATTATTTCAGACTCGTATTAGCATTGGTGATGAGCACAAGCCTTGTGTTGGCTGTTCCGGCACCGGTCTGGGCGACTGGTGGACCCTGCCGCCAAGAAGTCTCACGTCTCGAAAATCTTAAGTCATGGGCGCAAAAATCGCGAAAGCTCATGGATCAGCAAGTCGAAGGATTGCGTTCATGGAACCGTGTTCACATCGGCTGGAGTAAAAGATTTGATCAGAGCCAGTTTGAAAGCCATCGTGCTCGCTACTTGAGTCGCCTAGAGGAGCTCTATCCCAACGGTCAAAGTGTTACGGGAACAGCTGGTGTCGGATCTCGAATCAAGGTTTCTGAAAAAGCCACGGCTGAAGAAAAGCTAGCTTTTCTTGAGGCAGTTGGACGCCATTTTATCTCCGAATCAAATGCTAATCCGCTCCGCGCCGAGCGGATCCTCGACACCCGATTGCGCGACTTTTTGGCAAAAAGGCGGTTCTTCAAAAAAATCGACGCTCTTAAGCTGAATAAACTGAAAATGGGTGAATTGGAAGATCTGTTGCTCGATCTGTACACTCTCCAAAATCCGGGTCGAGACGGGCTTCCGGCCAAAATAAAGGCCTTGATTGCCAGTATTCTCCCACTCACGGGTGACTTTTACCAGTCATGGTATAGGGATGCAGTTTTAAAAAGATTTTATCTTGAGGTCATGAGAACCGGAGTAGTCGAGGCTATGGGCAATATGAACATGCCCATCAAAGATCCGGTTCTCAGCGAGATTCGTCACAACCGGATTTTGCGGCAATTCATGGGTATTGCCATCAGCACGGTAATCAACTGGTATGTTCTCATTCCCATGGCTTATTTGTTTGGCTACGTCCACTTACCCGAGGTTAACCTGGCGGAGTGGCTACCCCTCACCAAGGCTCTTGAGGCCGAGGTCAAAAAAAATCCTGATCTGGTCCGCGAAATTGTTACCTCAGGTTTTAAACATGAAATGGTGGAAGAGTGGGTCGGTAAGTACGGCCTTAGGCAACATGGTCTGCGCTCCCGTTTTGATGTGATTTATCGGACTTTGCGTGCCACCTACCTGGGTTTGGCCGTTCCGCCAGCCCTTTACTTTTTCATTGCCCAGTTTCTGCCCTTTGATATTCCTCTTCTCGATCAGGTGATGAGTTATTGGGATCACCTTCGCTGGCAACTTATCCCTATGTTTTTGCCCGAGACAGGCAGTGGACAGGGGTTGGAGGAGCTGATCAAGCCAGGTGACTGGTGATTGGACGGACTCCTGGGGCCGATTAGGTCCTTTGGGTAAAACTTTTCTAGGGCCCACGCCTTTCTACAAATTAACTCAATCAAGCATTACTTCTCTTCACAAACCTGACTTTAATTTTCAATTTTCCAGGCCTTGCCCAAACACTTCTCGAAAATTTCCGAGAGGTTGCTATAGTCCCTTCACTTTAGGTGAACTGGATAACAATCAAGGAGAATCCTATGTTGGGGAGAGGTGGCCGCCGTAAAGCTGTGGTTGGAGCAGCAGCTCTTTTGAGCTTGATCCTAATGAGCTCATCTTCATCTGCAAGCATGAGTTATGAGAGGGAAGACAAGGATATTAGCCTTCATGTGCGCGATGGCGTGAATCGTCTGTGGTTTGAAATTGAGATCCCCTTTCACGAAATGGGCGATGCCTCAAAAAGACTTGCTGCCGCTAGGGCCATTCACTTTCTCAAGCAAGATCTTTCTGAAATGTGGAAAGAGGGCAAGCTCCCCGACACACTTTATGACCTGATGGACTCTTCCATCACCCTAGGCGAACTCCAATACGATCAAATCTACAAGCGCATCCAAGATGCCTCAGGAGCGAAGGTGCGAAAAGCCATTGAGGATGCCGTCCCCGGATTGGCTGACAGCCAGGCCAGCAAGCTCAGTGGTGTGGACTGGTGGCGTCCGGCAGGAATCGTGGTGGAGGCTGGTATTAAGGGAAAGTTCAAACTCTCGTTTCTTAAGGGTATGGCAGGAAACTTCACCGAAGTGGTGGTTCCCCAGTGTGCCCATCGAATCAGGAAAATCCCCATGCAGGATGTGGAGAAGGACAAAGGCCTTCTCGAAATGCTTCAGGATCGCAAACCGGGGATCGTTGACCGGGCCTATGGTGTGATTCTCACCAGTATCTATGGCAAGCCCTGTACAGAGAACCTAGAAGTCCTATTGAGCAAGATTCAGGCTCATGAAGGCAGCGATGAGTTTTACAACAACTACTATATTGTCGAAGAAGCCTATGTTAAGAGTGTGCGCCGCCTGATGTTTTGGGCCGACACTCGCGTGGGTCTTAAGGCCGCCAGTGATGACAAAACTCCTGGTGTCCATGGGAAATTTGGCATCGGTCTAGTCTACGGAAAGCTTCGTCGCCCTGAGGAGTTCGCTGGTGGAACCATGTCTTACTCAAAGACTTTCCAGCTCCCTTTGAGAGTCAGGGAGCGGGTTAAGACTTGGGTGCGAACCAACTTGCCCGGCAAGCTTTCCGCTCTTACAACTTTAAACTGGGGCTGGAACGGTAAAATCGGCGCTCTCATGTGGAGTGATCGCTTTTTCCCTTATTTTTTGACCGGGCCGGAGATTGGAACCCATATCAATCCTAAGGGTGAGGTGAATCCCGGAACCGTGATGGATGTTCTGGAGTTGTTGGGTAGCTCTGTAGACACCCTCAGTTCCGCTTATGATGGCAAAGTGACTTCTCGTGAGGACATGTTTTCTCTTGAGGAATACGCAAAGTTGAAAAGCCAAACACTTCAGACTCAGGAAGTCGAGCCTGTAGGAGGGACTGCAACGGAGTAATTGGCTGGTATGGTGAATCGCCAGGGGCAAATGCAATAAAAGGAAGATCAGCAGGATTGGAACCCGCGGGATGACCGCGGGTTTACTTTTTTAAGCGGGGAGCAGGGGGCGAAAAACGTTCACGAGCTTTTGCAGAAAGCTGCCAGAGCCTTCCAGATAGGTCAGAACCCAGATCATGGGTATGCCCAGTCCCAAAAACAGGATCGAGGTTAAAACAATCTCCTCAAAGTACTCCACAATGATCAGGGCGATGAGGAGCCCTAAAGCCGTACCGCCTGCGATTTGGAAAAACAAAAGCATATGGACCGTTCCTGTTAAGACAGACTTTTCCGTCGGCCCAAAAATTCCAATATTTATGCCACATCAGTATTGTGGAAAATCAGGGACTTAGAAGTTCAGAGGGGGACGAAATTGGGGAATTTGTGCCGCCAAAGGGCAAGTGATTTTAAATCCTTAGCTTCGGGCAAAGCCCTGCCGGCAAGGCTTTCAAAGGCTCACCCTCTCCTCTGGCGAAAGAACTCCTTGAGAACCCGGCCACAGGGTTCGGCAAGAATTCCTGCTTCCACTTGGGGACGATGGTTGAGGCGATCGTCCCCAAGGATCCGGTATAAGGATTCAACGCCTCCGCCTTTTGGATCTGTGGCCCCATAGTAAACGCCGTCAACCCGGGCGCTCACCAGGGCACCTGCGCACATCACACAGGGCTCCAGGGTGACGTAAAGATCACAGCCTGAGAGTCGCCAGCGACCCAAGTGGCGTGAGGCCTCTTGGAGGGCCAGTATTTCGGCGTGATGAGTGGCGCAGGCGTCGGATTCCTTGCGGTTAAAGGCCCGGCCAACGATCTGGTTTTCGTGCACCACTACGGCCCCGACCGGGACCTCCCCCAGCTCGGCTGCCTGACGGGCCAAGGCAAGGGCTTCGCCCATCCATTTCTCTTTTTGTTCCGGTGACTTATCCATCTCTCTTGTGCGCCTCGTTATTCGCCTTCGGGCCACCATCCTGCCCGGGAATAGGGTTTGTCAAGCGGCGAATCATTTGGTAAGTCTTCAGCCTTTGCTGCAAAATCAGGCAGCCGGCCCCCTACAGGCCGCATTCTATAAGAAGGGCAGGTGATTTTCCTTGGCAATGATCAAAGTTCGCGACAGTGAAGCCTTTGAACAGGCGTTTCGTCGCTTTAAAAAATCCTGTGAAAAATCCGGGATTCTTTCTGAAGTGAAGAAACGGGAACACTACGAAAAGCCCAGCGTGCGCAAAAAGAAGAAGTCGATTGCTGCCCGCAAGCGCCTCTTGAAAAAAATGAAAAAAATTGGTCGCGGCGGCCGCTAATCTTGGCGACCGCTAAAACACTCTTTCATTGGAAGGTGCGATGAGCCTCAGAGAACAAATTCTCTCTGATATGAAGGATGCAATGAAGAAGAAGGAAGGACCTCGTCTTGAGGTTCTTCGTTTTCTTCAGGCTGCGATAAAGAACAAAGAGATTGAAGTTCGTCCCAATGAGATTTCGGAGCAGGATATTCTTGGCGTGGTCACCAAACAGGTGAAGCAGCGCAAGGAGTCCATTGCCCAGTTTCAAGAGGCCGGACGTCAGGACCTGGTTGATAAAGAAAGCTTTGAGCTTTCAGTCTTAGAAACCTATTTGCCCAAACAAATGTCTCGGGAAGACCTCGAGAGGATCGTCAGCGATGTCATCACAGCTACAGGTGCCAATTCCATCAAGCAAATGGGCGCGGTCATGAAAGAGGTTCTAGCAAAAACAGCTGGAGCCGCTGACGGAAAATTAGTGAGCGAAATCGTTAAATCGAAGCTCCAATAGGGGCAGTCGGGTTTTGCCTGGCTTTGAGGGGATAGGTGTCCTTCGGTTATGAGATTTTCCCAGGACTTTATTGAGAAAGTCCGCGATGCCAACAATCTGGTTGACCTTGTGTCACGCTACACTCAGCTGAATCGTGCTGGTGGGCGGTTTACAGGTCTTTGTCCTTTTCCAGATCATCGGGAGAAGACACCCTCGTTTTCAGTGAATGACACTCAACAGCTGTACTATTGCTTTGGCTGCAAAAAAGGCGGCAACATTTTTAAGTTCGTGGAATCCATGATGGGCATGAACTTCCCTGAGTCAGTGGAGTGGCTGGCCCGCCAGGCCGGAATTCCCGTTCCCCAGGAGATGTACCAGCGAAGTGAAAAGGTTGTTGCTCATGAGAAAGAGCGTAAGCTCATGGCCGATATCAACGAATTCGCGGCCAAGGTGTTTGAGAGCGAGTTGTCTCGCTCGGCAGAGAGCAGTCCCGTCCGCGAATATTTGCGCAGAAGAGGATTAACTGCAGAAATTATCAAGACTTTCCGCCTGGGATATGCACCGAATGAGTGGGAGAAGTTGTCACAGTTATTAAAGGCCCGAAAAGCTCCCTTGGCGGTGGCTGAAAAACTGGGCCTGGTGCGGGAGAGAAGTCAGGGGCGTTCAGGGTTTTACGATCTATTTCGAGAGCGCCTCATGTTCCCCATATTCGCCATCGATGGCCGCTGCATTGGCTTTGGTGGGCGAGTGATAGGCGATGGAGAGCCCAAGTACCTGAACAGCCCTGAGTCGGCCTTGTTCCACAAAGGACAAATCTTATACGGCCTCTCCGAGACCGCCAAATTTATTCGTGCGGAGGACTCAGTGATTGTCGTTGAGGGCTACATGGATTTACTCGCTCTCTATCAGGCGGGAATCAAAAATGTTGTGGCCCCATTAGGAACAGCCTTAACTGAAGATCACGCAAAACTTCTCAAACGCTTTACTAAGAACGTTGTCGTGCTGTTTGATGGCGACAAGGCCGGGCGCGAGGCTGCCGAGAGAAGTCTGCCGATTTTGTTGAAGGCAGGCCTTCACCCCCGTGGCTTAAACCTTCCTGACAAGACTGATCCAGATGATTTTGTTCGCCAGTTTGGCGCCGAAAAGATGAAACAAAAAATTGCCGAAGCCCCTGAATTATTCATTCAGGTGCTCGATCAGCAGGTCCAAGGATTTCGCGGCACTTCAGCGGAAAAGGTCACACTGATTGACAAAATGGCGCCTGTCTTCAGTGTCGTGCCAGATGCCCGATTGCGGGATTTGTATGTCGAGGAAATGGCTAGCCGCCTGGCCGTCGAGATGGACTGGCTGCAGAAGGCCCTGGCCCAAGGTCGCGCCGAAGACCGGATCTCAACGCGGGTGCTAGTGCCAGAAAAGGCCTCAGAAGAGGTGGCACGGGACTTGGAAAAGCCTGATCAAAGCATGATTCAGCTGGGCGGCAAACGCCCTAAGGCCGAGGAAATGTTGGTGAATTTAGCTTTGATGAAGGTCGAGTACCTACTCAGGATCGAAGAGTTAGGGGTAGCCGATCAGTTCACCCATCCGGGCCTTCAAGAAGTATTAAAAAGGGCTGTCCGAAAACATAGACAAATGCCCAATGAATTTGATAAGTTACCAGCTTTGCTAGTGTCGCAAGTGGATTCACCTGAGGTGTTGTTTATTCGCGAAGAGCCGCATCTAGCAAATCTGAACTCAGAGGGGGCACGCAAGTTGATCGCTGATTGTAACCGCAAGGTTCAAGATGCCTTTCTGAAGGCTCAGAGCCGTCAGAAATCAGCCGTATTGCGCGGTCGTCCGGCCTCTGAGCAACTCGAAATTTTGGAACAAATAATGAATATCCATCGGGACCGGCGGGATCTCAAAAAAGAGCGAGACCCTAATTAGGGAGCATTCGGGAGCTGATTTAATGACCAAGGAACCCAAATCCACAGGCAGCGATGAGCAGTTAAAAGAGCTTACTATTGAAGAGCAAACAGCCATCGTAAGAGAGGAAATTCAACGCTTTACGAAGGTTTCGAAAGAGCGTGGATTTCTCACAGTTGAGGAAATCAATGAGCTTTTACCCCCCGAGGTGATCGCGGCCCCTGTGCTCGATCAACTCATGCAGGCCCTTGAGGTTGCGGGTGTAAATATTACTGATTCGTCAGAAAATAAGAAAGAGGACGAGGAGGGCGAAGGCTTTTTCCTCGACGATGCGGAATCGCGCAACAAAGAAGACCAGGATGAGGAAGAGGAGTCTACGGACACTCGTAGTAATGACCCCGTACGCCTGTATTTGCGCAAGATGGGCTCTGTCTCTCTCCTCACTAGAGAAGGCGAAGTGGAAATCGCTCGCCGTATTGAGCAGGGTGAGCGTGAGATCGTTCGTGCCATTCTGATGTCGCCTATTGGAATCTCTGAGATTATTCAGCTGGGTCAGCGTCTGGATGACGGACGCATCAAAGTGAAGTCCATTTTCCGTGGTCTGGAAGATGAGGAAACCCAATACGACGAGGCCGAATACATCGAGAAGATTCACGAGATGATTGGTCACGTGAAGAAGTACGAGAAGAAGGCCCGCAAACACTTTCCTCTGATGATGGAAGCCGCTCGTCACGAGAATGATGAATATAAGGCCGCCTTGGATGATCTGGAAAAGGCCAACGAAGAGTTGATGTCCAAATTTGAGTCCATCAACTTCAACCGTAAAACTATCAATCGTATTGTGATTAAATTCCGCAACCTGCGTAATCGTATGCAGGAATTGCGCAACCGGGTAAGAGATGCTTGCAAATACACATTCACTCCAGATTTGGCGACGCTTGCTCAGCGCTATAAAGTGATTGAAAGTAGTGATCAAGAAGTGGCCAAGATGACCCGCGAGTTGGGTCTGACCTACAACCAGTTCCGTGCCTATTACAATCGCGCTAAAGATGCTGAGACTCGCCTGGAGAGGTTGTCCAAAGAAACAGAAATGACCTTTGAGGCCATTCGTGACACCTACACCGCCATTTGGCGTGGTGAGCGCGAAGCTGATAAAGCCAAGGCTGAACTAGTTGAAGCCAACTTGCGCTTGGTGGTTTCAATTGCCAAAAAATACACCAACCGCGGCCTGCAATTCCTGGATCTTATTCAGGAAGGTAACATTGGTTTGATGAAGGCTGTAGACAAGTTTGAATATCGTCGTGGATACAAGTTCTCGACCTATGCCACATGGTGGATTCGCCAGGCCATCACTCGTGCCATTGCTGACCAAGCAAGAACCATCCGTATTCCTGTGCACATGATTGAAACCATCAATAAGCTGGTGCGTACGTCTCGCTACCTCACTCAGGAGCTGGGTCGTGAGCCCATGCCCGAAGAGATCGCCGAGAAGATGGACATGCCTGTGGACAAAGTCCGCAAGGTTTTGAAGATCGCCAAAGAGCCTATCAGTCTTGAGACCCCCGTGGGTGAAGAGGAAGACTCACACCTTGGGGATTTTATCGAAGACAAAAAGGTCATCAATCCGGCCGAGGCCATTGTGAACCTCAACCTAGCGGAACAAACCCGTAGGGTCTTGAGCACTCTGACAGCGCGGGAAGAAAAGGTCCTGCGTATGCGCTTCGGTATCGGCGAAGAAAGCGACCATACCCTGGAAGAGGTAGGTCAGGACTTCAACGTGACTCGTGAGCGGATTCGTCAGATTGAAGCCAAGGCTCTGCGCAAGCTGCGCCACCCCAGTCGGTCCAATAAGCTGAAAACCTTTATCGAGGGGAGCAGCGACTCCGGCGATAGGTGAAAGGACGGCGCCGGAGAGGGCGAGGGCTGATCGGGAAGTCCACAGACAAAAAATAGATGCTGAACAAGCTCCCTCTTGGGAGCTTTTTTTTAGGTACCAAGTACCGATTTCGGGTGCGGCAAATCAAAATCGGTGACAAATGATCGCCGCTTTTGGTTTTCCGCACCCGAAAAAGGTACTTGGTACCTAACGGAAAAGTAGAGTATGGTTGGGCTCATCTAACTGATCTGAGGGGGCTTAGCTTAGTTGGTTAAAGCATCCGGCTCATAACCGGAGGATCCCAGGTTCAAGTCCTGGAGCCCCTACCAACCGCGAATCTTAGCGCCGTAACACAGTCCTTTTGATAGTGCGATCTTTCGAACACCTAGAGGCTTTCGCCTCTACCGGTCCGTTTTGTCGTTCGCAGGCTCCCGACGAAAACTCCCGGATGCGTCACGCAAAAGGCATATCGCCTTTTGCCGCGCTCGCATGGTTCGAGTCCTGGAGCCCCTACCAACCTCTCAGGTGGCCCAAATACATCGTTGCTCAGTTGCTCGCTTGTGCGAGGTACAGGTAGTACCTCTCCGCACTCACATCCTTCGCGCCTCGTCTTTGGGCCACCTGAGAGGTTGGTACCAAATTTTCACAGGGTCCAAATACATCGTTGCTCAGTCGCTCGCTTGTGCGAGGTACAGGTAGTACCTCTCCGCACTCACATCCTTCGCGCCTCGTCTTTAGGCCACCTGAGAGGTTGGTACCAAAAATCACAGGGCCCAAATACATCGTTGCTCAGTCGCTCGCTTGTGCGAGGAATGTTGATCCGCAAAGTCCTTTCTCAGTGTGAGAGGCCCTTTGCCGACCATCCTCCGTAAATCCTCACGCGCCTTTCGGCCGCGGGTGCGTCTTCGGAGCGCATCAGCTAGCTGACGCCCTTCGGATACGCCCCGCGCGACGGCGGAGGATTCGGATTTACGGGAATGGCTCGGCATCCAGACCACCCTCACTGAAAAAGGCGGCTCATGGCTTTGCGGATCATTCAAGAATCTGCTCTGTGGGTTTTGAACTAGAATTCAGATTAGAGCTCGTCTTCGACCATAAAGGATTCACATTGGAGGTAGACCGGTGTCCACTTGGTGTCGGGTTCCTTGGTGAGAACCAAGAAGCACTCACCTTGTTCGAAACTGTCAACACCGTCGCCCCATAAGTCAGCATCGACAAGAGAACCAATGGTGACCTCAACTGAGTTGCCGGACTTCTTGTAGTCACAAAATTTTGGATGACTAAAGGAGTGGACAGTGATGCCCGGAGTATAGGGTGTGTCGTGGCGATTGAGTTCATCGTCGACGACGGTTTTAAACGCAGCCAAAATCTGCGGAGAGTAGATATCGTCCCCACATTTGCTGAGTCCTTGAGACATATCCCAGGCAAAGGCCGAAACGGAGTAGGCACATATGAGTGTAATGGCTAAGGCTTTCATAAGAATTCCCCCTGTAAGCTGTGTGATGTCATACGACGACTCCAGTGCTAACAAAGCATCTGAACGGAATGTAGGCTTCTGGGAAAATTGAAAAGTCTCTAGAAACAAAGATGTTGGCTTACTTTGGTGTTGATCTGCAAAACCATAAGTCACCATTTTCCGGGAAAAGGCACGGCCACCGGCATCTAGGAAAAACGGGCTCTTTATTCATAAGTGTACACAAATCCTTGCCCCCATAAAATCCACGAAAGGGATGTGACAGGGCCCAACACCCAAGCTAAGGTTTAAGAATGCTTCGAGTGACTTTCCTGCTTATAGCAACCCAATTGCTTCTCTCTTGCGCCTCATTGGGGCCTAAGGTTAAGGGGCCCACGCCCGCGGACGAAGACGTGGTGTCTGTCCATGCGGCGACAGAGCTGGCGCGCACGGCCTTTACAGCTGGTTGTGTACGCACTTGGATCGGGCGCGGTGAAAAAGGCCATTTTGCTGAGTGTCGCCAGTCCGCTGACAAGTACGTTGAGGATGAAGTCCTCGGAATTGTGCGTGGCAAGGTGAAGAAAGAGTCGACACACCAGCCCTAAAATAATTTCACTATTGTTTAAAACTCCTTAGACAGCGGCCAGTAAAGCCTTGTCCAGACTGGTTTTGCGGGGTATTGCCTGGTGGACCAAAAGGAGAAGATGGTGCGTAAGCGACCAATCATATTGACCGTTCTTCTATGCTGTATGGCGCCCTTGTGGGCAGACAACTCGCAGACACAGACTCTGGACTCCGCACAGCTTGTAGAAATGGACCTATCTGCCCCCGTGGAATGCGAAGGGGAGTTGGGCAGTTGGCCCGAGAGGCTTCGCTTTCAGACCCAGAAGCCTGATGGTAAGAGAGCTCTCGCATTGGAGGCCTCTCAGCTGGAGAAGCTTGAGGTCAAAAACACCAGTGCTGAGTGTCGTTTTCATGAGGACGAAGAGATCTATTTTTGCGAGTTTGGCCTGGGCGGTTACGTGGCCATTGATCTTGGTTCTCCCAAGCTCCTGCGCCACAAGGCGACCAAACAACAGGTCTTCTTCGCCAGCCAGTTCCGTCCCAGCTACCTCCGCTTTGCAGAGGACATCACCTGTCGCCTTAAGGGCGTAAAGATCTCCTATTAATTAAAGCTCGATTGTAAACATCAGGCTCTTACGCCAGAGGGTTCGCAGCTGATTTGAGGTGGTATTGCTGGATCGAAGGCTTACTGGAAATAACTCAAGTTTTCGAGGATCAAGACAGCTGAGGCCAAACAAAGAATAGTAATGACGAAAAGCTGTCTATGCATAATCCCCTCGCATCCGACGTTCTGATTGATTGATCCGTGCCTAGTAAAAACCCATCGGTTGGGGCCCAGGAGCAGTTGAGGGCCCTTCTCCCAATGAGACGGTCCAGGCCCATTGTTTAAGAGTTTTTCAAATCTTCCAGCTTCCATCTGAGGCATTTCCGCAACAGTTCATTGTGGCAGCAGGGGCCAATATGCTATACCTCCCCCTAGCGGAATTGCAGGCTCTCGCCTGATCTCATCTTGAGATCGGGAGGAAAGTCCGGACTCCATATGGCAGCGCAAGGGGTAACGCCCCTCCACCGTAAGGTGAGGACCAGTGGAACAGAGAGAATGTCCAGAGCATTGATCCCTTGGCCGGGAACGGGAGGCCTCGGGGGAGCTGCTGGAGTGAAAACAGCTAAACTCTGCGCGGAGCAAGGCCAAATAGGGAAACGCAAGAGCGCGGCCAGCGCGAAGTTTCCGGGTAGGTCGCTTAAGGGTGTCAGTAATGTCACTCTCAGATGAATGAAAGCCTCGGCGAGCGGGAAGGCATCTTTCTTCTCGTCAGACAGAATCCGGCTTACAGCAAATCCGCTACGATGCCTTTGTGGGACGGGGATAAAATCCCGTCCCTCTTTTTTTGCCTATTTCTTCTTTTTGCCAGTGCCACCAAAGACAGTCGACTCGAGTTCCTTCATTGCTTGGATCTTATCGTGAAGGAGTAGCTTCAGAGAGTCTTTGAGGTAAATCTCCACGTCTTGGTCGGTGCTTCCGGTATTGGAAATGATCTTGTCGTAAATCTCTCGGGTTTCTTCAGTCACACTAAGGGTGATTTTGTGGTCACTTAAGTAGTCGTCCAGCAGGTCCCGGATCAGGCCACTTAAATTCAATTCCCGGTCATGGAGAGCCTGTGCCTGATCTTCGCGTATCATTAAGCTAATTCTTTTAAGCGCCATGTCTTTCATCAAAAACCACCAAAACCCTTTATATTCAATACCTTATGCATGTGCATAATTCATAATATAGTTGCCCCTGATTTTAACACGGATATGCATAATTTTACAACTTTTTTCTTGTTGTATGCATCTGTATGCTCTAGTATGTATCTCAACATAGCGATGCATATTATTTGAAAAGGAGGCATCAAGATGAAATGGGAACAATGGGGAGCCGGAGAAAAGTGGGTACGCTCACGTGACGGCTGGTTGGCTGGTGTTTGTCAGGGTCTCGGCGAGAGACTTGGCATTGAGCCCTGGATTTTGCGGGCCGCCTGGTTTGTCAGCATGGTCTTCTTTGGTTTCGGTGTTCTGGTCTACTTGATTCTTGCCCTCACCCTTCCACGCGAAGACCGAATGGAAGATAGCCATCAGGAGAAGTTCCTCGGCGTTTGCTGGAAGCTCAGTCAAAAGACTGGGATGGATGTGGGATTGGTTCGTTTTCTAACCGTCTTTTTGGGAATCAGTTCTTTGGGGGCCACCATTGTTGGTTATTTGGTTCTCTATTTTGTTCTTCCTGAGAACTCCCAAGAGCGCATTTACTCAGATTCAGGGAGGTCCTAATGTCTTTCTTTTCACGACTTCGAGTTTTGTGGGTGGGTTTTTGGTCTAACTTTCTCGGCAGTGCCGAAGACCGAAATCCAGAGGCCTTTAACCGCGGATTAATTCAGGATCACCAACGCCAGCTTAATCGCCTGCGAGAGGCTCTGGCAGAGTTGATCTTTCAACGCAAAAAGATTGAGCAAAGGCTCAACGAATTGATGACTGAGGAGTCTCAGCTCAAGGGTGATCTTCAGGTGGCGGCGGCCCAGGACAGAGATGATTTGGCCCTGGAGTTAATCGCCCGGCTGGAAAAGATCAGCGAAGAGGGTGGGGTGCTGGCTGAACAAAAAATCAAAATTGACACCGATATCCAGTCCGCTCGTGACACTGAGGTTGAGTTGGCTCGTGAGACACAGGTATTGAAGCACCGACTGGAGTCTCTTAGCTCAAGACACCAGTTCCTGCAGATGCGCAAGCAGCTGAAAAGTAACGTCGAACACGCCTCCCAGCTATCCTCAAACGCAACAAACGGATTGGGGCGAATTCAGGAGCGCATTCATAGACTGGAGGCCGACATGGAGGCCATGGGTGAGACACCTAACAAGTACGACAAAGAATTGTCTGATATGCGTGAGGATCAAAAGCGGCAACGGCATATGGATGTCCTCATGCGCATTAAAAACGGCATGAAGAATCAGTCTGCCAGCCGTCTCTTGGTCCCCGTGTCCTAAAGGAGAAGGAAAGTGAAAGAACGAAACCAAAATCACAAAAGGAATAAGAACGCCATGATTCTCGGAGTTTTATCGGTCCTGTTTTTCATAAAAGGCTGGTGGTTTTTGGGTCTGATTTTCACCGCCATCGCCGTCAGCCGATTGGTGTCAGGAGAGAGATCGTCAGGGAGTTCTGTCAACCTGGAGAACTCTCCTGAAGACGACAGTCGAAGGTGGGGGGTGCAGGTCCCCCGCGACCGGGAAGTGAGAGATTTACTCAATCGCGTGTACCGTCGACATAATGTGAGCGTTCGTCGCTACCCCCACATGAAAGAGACATTTGACAGCTTACTCTCCTCAATGTGGGAGAACCTGAGCCTGTCGGAAGATGCCCTGGATTGGAAGTTTGTCTTACGCGAACTTCTTAAAGAGTGGCCCATCAAGCCGGAGGTTCATATGCAGGAATTGAAACAAAAGATTCAAGACGCCAGGCTAGCGGCTCAGCAATGGACTGAGGCGCGACAAGAAGCCTGGGGTGTGAATTCCCATTAACCCTACCCCTATCGTCCCCTCGTGTAACCGGGCGTCCCGTGGATCCTCCCCGGGGCGCCCGGCCTTCCAGCGGTCGAGGCAGACCGTTGACCTGAAGGATGTCAGATAATTTTTCGAGTTGAAAGAAATGTTGTTAAAGGGTCGACCAAACGGGTCAGGAAAGCTTACCAAAAGGTATCGGATATCTTTTGGTATTGCTGTGCAATGGAAAAAGGGACTTGGTACCTAGAGCTTGCGTGCGTAAAGAATCATTTCCGCGCCCTGCCGGCCGGGAACAGATCTTCGCCACCTGGTCCAATAGAGAAAATCAAAGTCCTTCTTGAGTCGTTGGCGGATTTCCCATTCGCTCCCGCCGAACGGAGGGCCTGAGCGGCGGTCCATGGTGAAAAACACACCGAGAAGGTGGCCGCCATCAATGAGGACTCGCTTCCATACTCGCATGAGTTCATTACGGCGTGTCGGATTCACTGCGCAATAACATGTGTGCTCAAAGACAATGTCAAAAGAGCTGGTGTAACTGTCGGGGAGTTGGAAGACGTCGGCTTGCAGAAACTCCAACTGCTGAATCTGCCCATAGCGTTGTTTGGCAATCTCAATCGCATTTGGTGAGATATCAAATGCGGTTACCAGGTGTCCTTGCTTGGCCAAGTAGGCAGCGTCATTTCCCGTACCACATCCAGGAACCAAAATGCGCGACTTGGGAATTTTCAACTGAGCCAAAGCATCAACCAGTGCGGGCGAAGGCTCCTCCAAATCCCAGGGCATGAAATTCTCATTGTACTTGCCCGTCCAAAAGGCTTCCTTGTTGGCCTCTGGTTCGGCAATCAACCAAGTGGGAATTTCCAGGCGATTGCCATTCACCACAATGGTTTCGTCGTCATAGTCTTCGAGAAGATTGAAAAACTCAGCTTGCGCAGCTCGGGATAACACAAAAGGAATTCCTGCGCGGGTGAGTCCGTGAAAGCGATCCCACTCATCCAAGGAGAGGCTGTCGAAGCCAAAGGCGGCACGAAATCCGTACGGGAACAACAGTTCCCAATCTTGGCCTTCCTTTTTGTCAATCTGTAGCGCTACCAGCGGCTCATCAAAAGCTTCAACCCAAACCGTATGGTTTTGAACAGATGTTTGAAAGCGGCCCTTCTCTTCCCGAACCAAGTTGGACAACAGCAAATGCCCATACTCGGGATCGGTGACGCGAACCCCGTCGGCAAGAAGGTAGCCTTCCTCATCGATCTGTATAAATTTATCCTGGCTCATTCGGCAGGTGCTTCGCTGTCGCCTGACTCGGCATCATCGTCTCGACTATTCACCTTTAGAGGCTCTTTAAAATCGATGCGATTGTTGAGAATGTAAAGCTCATCGAAATTCCAAAAGTCATATTCCTCATCGGTGTTGGAATCCCGATTGAGAACCGCATAGCCTTCAATTTCCACTCGGGCCGGGCCCATAACATCGGTTTCGTCCTCAAAGGAATAAATAAAGGAGGCCTTTACCCGATCTTTCTTCATCGATTCAGTCCAAAATCGCTCAAAGCGAAGATTCTTAGAGTTGGGTAGGTTTTCCTGGATGTACTCACTGATGATGCGCTTAAGGTCATCTTGAATGCCCAGGTGAATATGTTCAGAAACGTTGGATGGATCGTGGACCAGGGACCAACTCCACTGCATTGCAAAGAGAAAAACCAACAAACTCAGATATTTCATTCCCACGGCCCTCCACAGGGAGTATGCATGATCTTTGAGGCATCCTACTTCAGCTTTTGCATCCGGACAACCTTAGCGAAGCGAGAGGCTCATGACGAAAGAGGAGCGAAACAAAATCTGGCAGGAACTTAGGCGCGAGGCCTCCGGCAGGGTTTCCCACC
Source organism: Pseudobdellovibrionaceae bacterium (assembly GCA_020635075.1). NCBI lineage: Bacteria > Pseudomonadati > Bdellovibrionota > Bdellovibrionia > Bdellovibrionales > Pseudobdellovibrionaceae > Pseudobdellovibrionaceae bacterium. The sequence goes on from JACKAM010000004.1 coordinate 151,146, forward strand.
TGAAGAACAAGATCCGCACCGAGTTGGATTCGCCTTTTTGGCAGGAAGTAAAACAACGCCCGAAACAGGCCTTGTTTTGGGCCGAAAGCCTCAGCCCCGAGATTGCCCGCCGCCTTTTAAGCTACGCGTCAGTGGCCAGTTTGCCCGGGAACCAAGGCTATGGCTTTGAGCTGACCGACTGGACAGACCAGGGCGTGGCAGCCACCCTCAGTCCGAAGGACGCGAATCGGCCAAATGTGGAGGCCACTTTGGCTGATGTCATCGGCGGAGCGGAGAAAATCCTGCGCCTCTATTGGGAGAGGCATCTCTTGGCCCCCTCGGATCGGCTTGAAATCCAATCAGTCCGACTTCAGCGGCTTGGAGCATGGAAGGGGCGGCTTCAGCTGCGCTACGGATTGACCCATCCGGCCAGAGAAAAACTGAGGATTCTGGGGGCATCTGAGGGTGGGCTTTGCCAGGAAATTGCCATTCCCTTGTTCAATGAACAAAACATCCAGGTTGGGGATGTTTCTTTCGAGCTGAAGTGGGAGTCAACCCCCGCCCTCGCCTAACTCTGCAGCGACACCATTTATCCGCTTAAGCCCACTGCATTGTGGAAGGCCATTTCAATTTGTCATTGGCAAGTCCCTTCAGTACAACCTAACTCCAGGCAAAATCATCGGAATGAACAAGGTGCGATAATGTCCATTTTGCAGACGCGAATTAATACCAAGGGTGCGGACTTTCAGGCCAACGCTGAACAGATGCGGGGCCTTCTCAGTGAATTCAATGGCATGATGGCCGAGGTGGAAAAGGGCGGCGGCGAAGAGGCGCGTAAGCGCCATGAATCTCGCGGTAAGATCTTTGTCCGCGACCGGGTTAAAAAGCTCATTGATCCGGGTACTCAATTTTTAGAGTTTTCGGCACTCGCCGCCCATGATTTGTACAAAGGCCAAGCGCCCTCAGCTGGTGTCATTACCGGCATCGGTGTCGTCCAGGGACACGAATGCATGATCGTCGCCAACGATGCGACAGTTAAAGGTGGCAGTTACCTGCCCATGACAGTCAAAAAACATGTCAGGGCCCAGGAGATCGCTTTGGAAAACGGCCTGCCCTGCATCTACTTGGTTGATAGTGGGGGAGCTTTTCTTCCCCTCCAGGCAGAGGTCTTTCCCGATCGGGATCACTTTGGCCGTATCTTTTATAATCAGGCACGTCTTTCAGCCTCTGGAATTCCGCAGATTTCGGTGGTGATGGGGAGTTGTACGGCGGGCGGTGCCTATGTTCCGGCGATGAGCGATGAGAACGTTATCGTCAAAGGCAACGGCACCATCTTTTTAGGCGGGCCACCACTGGTGAAGGCGGCGACTGGAGAAGAGGTGACAGCAGAAGAGCTGGGCGGAGCCCAAGTTCATTGTGAAGTCAGCGGCGTCACCGATCACTTTGCAGAGGATGACGAGCACGGCTTGGAAATTGCCCGCGATATATTAGCTCATCTCAATCGCACCAAATCCGTTCCTGTTCAGGTTCAGCCTGTTGAAGAGCCCCTCTATGGAGCTGAAGAAATCTATGGTGTTATTCCTAAAGATCACCGGGTTCCTTACGATGTGCGAGAAGTAATTGCACGCATTGTGGATGGCAGTCGCTTTCATGAGTTTAAGACCAACTATGGTACGACGGTAGTCACAGGATTTGCCCATATTTGGGGATACCCGGTTGGCATTGTTGCGAATAACGGCGTGCTATTCAGTGAGAGTGCGGTCAAGGCTGCTCACTTTGTTGAGCTTTGTGACCAGAGAGGCATCCCCCTGGTCTTTCTTCAAAATATCACCGGTTTTATGGTTGGCAAAAAGTACGAGAACGAAGGAATTGCCAAGCACGGGGCAAAAATGGTGATGGCGGTCAGTACCACTCGTGTTCCCAAATTCACCGTGGTTATCGGCGGCTCACACGGAGCCGGAAATTACGGCATGTGTGGTAGAGCCTATCAGCCGCGTCAGTTGTGGATGTGGCCCAACTCGCGCATTTCTGTAATGGGTGGCGAGCAGGCAGCCAATGTTTTGCTAAGAGTGAAGCTCGACCAGATGGAAAAAAATGGACAAACCATGTCTCCCGCCGAACAGGAGGAGTTCAAAGCGCCGATATTGGAGAAGTACGAAAAGGAAAGTAGTCCTTACTATTCCAGCTCGCGCATTTGGGATGACGGGGTGATTGATCCCGCTGACACCCGCCGGGTTTTGGCTTTAGGAATTAGTGCCAGCTTTAACCGCCCTTGGCCAGATCAGACCAAGGGTGTGTTCCGGATGTAGGAGGGGTCATGTCGGGGGTTGAAATCAAAAATCAGAACGGGGTTTTAAGCGTTTGTCTCAACCGCCCCGATGTTCATAACGCCATGGACGCCGAGATGATTGCTGACCTTACGGCAGCTTTTGCCCAGCCACACTCAGATCAGTCGATCCGCGTTGTGCGCCTTTTTGGCAATGGTAGATCCTTTTGTGCCGGCGCAGATCTTAAGTACATGAAGTCCATGGCAGGCTTTGATTTAAAAGAAAATCAGGCCGATGCAGAAAAGCTCTTTGATATGTTTGAGGCTGTTCGCAACTGCCCGGTGCCAGTCTTGGCTCGCCTGCACGGCAGTGTGATGGGGGGAGCCTCTGGATTGGCGGCAGCCTGTGATCATGTGGCGGCAGAGCCCGGAACCAAGTTTTGTTTTTCTGAAGTGAAGCTAGGTATTGCTCCCGCGGTGATCAGCCCCTTTGTGATGGAAAAGATGAACCCCGCCTTGGCTCGGGAATTGATGATGACGGCCCGCTTGTTTGAATCAGAGGAGGCCCTTTCGGGGGGTTTAATTCAATTTGTTGGCAGCCGGGAAGAGTGTGAAGAACAACTAGACAAGGTCACTGAGAGAATTCTCGCGGCAGGTCCCGAGGCCGTGCGAGTGACAAAAGATTTATTGAACAAAGTTAGCGAAGCCAACTCGTGGTCGGAGCTTAAATCACTCACCACGAAAGTTATAGCTGAAAGACGGGTGAGTGCTGAGGGGCAAGAGGGAATCGGCGCCTTCTTTGAAAAAAGGCCTCCAAGTTGGCAAAAGGTGAAGTCATGAGAGGAAAGATCGCTAAGGTTGCCATTGCAAATCGCGGAGAGGTGGCGGTGCGGATCATACGGGCCTGTCAGGAATTGGGAATTGAAACAGTTCTCCTCCATTCTGAGGCCGACAAGGCCACTCTGGCCTACCGCCTCGCCGATGAAGTGGTTTGTGTGGGGCCGGCACCAACTGGGGAGAGTTATCTCAATATCGATACCAATATCCACGCAGCCCTCAGTGTGGGTGCCGATGCGATTCATCCGGGCTTTGGATTTTTGTCAGAGAACGCCGACTTTGCTGAGGCTTGCAACGACAATCGCATTGTCTTTATTGGCCCGAGCCCAGAGGCCATTCGCTTGTTTGGTGACAAAATATCGGCCAAGAAACTAGTGGAAGAAGCGGGTGGGCCGGTTATTCCCGGATATCAAGGTGAAGACCAAAGTGAAGGGCGATTGCTTAAGGAAATTGAAAAAATCGGTCTGCCGGCAATGGTAAAGGCCGCCGGTGGAGGAGGTGGTCGCGGCCTTAAGGTCGTTCACTCCATGGATCAGGCAGCAGCCGCCATTGAGTCCGCTAAGCGTGAAGGTCAAAGTGCCTTTGGCTCGGACCGAGTGTTTTTAGAAAAATACTTATCCGATGCCAAGCACATTGAGGTGCAAATCTTTGGCGACTGTTCGGGTAAGGTCTATCACCTGTTTGATCGCGAGTGTTCAGTACAGAGGCGCCATCAAAAGATCATTGAAGAGGCTGTTTCACCAGCCCTGTCGGATGAGAAACGTCGCCTGATCGCCCAAACAGCCGTCAAGATTGCCGAGGCGGCAAAATACCAAGGAGCCGGTACTGTTGAGTTTCTCTATCAGGACGGTGAGTTTTATTTTATGGAGATGAACACTCGCCTCCAAGTGGAGCATCCCGTGACTGAAATGGTGATGGGAGTTGACCTGGTTAAGGCCCAACTCTTGACGGCCATGGGTCAAAGTTTGGGTTGGCCTGCAGAGCCTGAAGTCAGGGGCCATGCCATCGAGTGCCGGCTCTATGCTGAAGATCCATATAAAGGTGGAATTCCCAGCACGGGTCAGTTGGGGAGCTATAGCTTTCCCCATGGACCCGGACGCCGCCTCGAAATTGGTTTTGAACCTGGCGATGAAGTCACCAGCTTTTACGATCCAATGATTGCCAAGGTCATCGTTTGGGACGAGAACCGGCCGCGCGCCATACAAAAAATGATCCGCACGTTAAAGGACACAGTTATTTTTGGGGTCAAAACCAATATCCCCTTTTTGATCGAGATGCTCTCTCATGTGGAGTTTGTTGAAGGAACGATGACCACCAAATTTGTGGAAACCCATTTTCCTCAAGGTTTGAAGCGGCAACAACAGTCCACCAAACAGCAGATTCTCGGAGATGAATTGTTTCGATTAGTCGCCAGCTCCAGAGTGGGGAGTGGTGCAGGATCTTCCGCGACCGATCAGGGGCCAAGCCCATGGGCCTATCAGTGGAGCCAACAATGAAACGCTATGAAATCGAGATTGAAGGTGAGACCCACAAGGTTTTCGCCGAAAAAGTTGGTGGCACTCTTTGGTACCACTTTAAGGGTGAGACCTATAGTTTTGTTCCGCAAACAAAATCCCGCGGTGGCGCCGGAGGCGGGGGTCTTGTTCACCGAAGTGTTCAGGCGCCAATGCCGGGAAAGATTATTAAAGTCATGGTCAAGCAAGGAGAACAAGTCCTGTCAGGACAGGCTGTTCTTGTCATGGAAGCCATGAAAATGGAGTACACACTTGAGGCCCAAGTTGATGGGCCTGTAGAGCGCGTCAGTTGTCAGCCGGGGGACCAGGTGAGCTTAGGCCAGGAATTAGTCTATGTGGGTGAGGTTGAATAAGGGGGCCGCCGTATGGCCGGAGTTGTTCGCATAGTTGAGGTTGGACCCAGAGATGGTCTCCAGAATGAATCCACTCAATTGTCCTTGGATGATCGGCAGAGGTTTGTGCAAAAATTGGCCGCAGCAGGGCTCACCCATATCGAAGTGGGGGCATTTGTCTCTCCCAAGTGGGTTCCACAGATGCAGGAGAGCGGAACGCTGATCCGCCGACTGTTTGAACAGCAGGCAAAGGGACTCATTGATTCTAAGGTCAACTTTTCCGCTCTTGTGCCCAATCCAAAAGGAATGGAGGGGGCTCTCGACACCCCATTAAAAGAAGTCGCCATTTTCGGTGCCTGTAGCGAGGGTTTTTCCAAAAGAAATATCAACTGCACCATAGATGAAAGCTTTGCTCGCTTTGCGGAGGTCATGTCGGCTGCCAAGGCCCGCAAGATCAAAGTGCGAGGGTATTTGAGCACAGCCTTTGGTTGCCCCTACGACGGCTACGTGAATCCCAGCCATGTGGCCAAATTGGTTCAGAAGATGCTTAAGCTCGGCGTTTACGAGGTGTCCATCGGTGACACCATAGGTGTGGCCACTCCCAAACAGGTTCGCGGTCTATTAGGGGGGCTCGAAGGGAAATTGCCCTTCAAGAAGTTGGCTATGCATTTCCATGATACTCGGGGAACAGCCCTCGCCAACGTGCTCGCCAGTTGGGAAATGGGTATTCGTACCTTTGACTCCTCAGTAGGTGGGCTTGGAGGCTGTCCCTATGCTTCAGGCGCTTCGGGAAATCTGGCCACCGAAGACTTGGTTTACATGATGCATGGGATGGGCATTAAGACCGGTGTAGAGCTTGAGTCCCTAATTGCCATTCGCCCTTGGCTTGAAAAGCGAGTCGGTCACCGAATGCCTTCTCACGTTGGCCATGCGGGTCTACCCTTGGCGGGAACCATAAAATAAAAAAAGAGCCGTCTAGTGACGGCTCTTTCTCGATCATACCATTTATTGTGAAATCTAAGTTGTCAGGTCCTTACTTGCTGCTACGAAGCTTGTCGATGGGATCTACGTGAGGACGAGACTTGCTGGAATCAAAGATGATCTCAAAGGGGTTATTCTTGGCAACACTTGAGAGGCGCTGGCTGCGGTCCAGAGCAATGGTTTCACCGTTGTTGACAGGAACAAAATCTCCATCTTCAGAGTTGCGCAAAAAGGTCACGCCGTTGATGACACTACGCTTTTGCTTGTCGTCGTACTCGAAACTGTCATCAAATGTCAGAACCTGGAAGCCATAGTTTACGGCGTCCATGTCGGCGCGCACTTCCTGTTCTGTTAACTTGGCAACAGAAGTAAAGCGCATCACAACCAGCTCATGATCTCCGAGAATACGTTCAAAACTATGACCAGCGAGCTCGAGAACCAGGCTTAAGACCTTTACGTCCTTAAGGGTTTCCTCCACGATTCCACGCATGGACATCTCTTCCATCTTTGCTTCTCGGTCCTTCTTGTCCTTGCCCATCCAGCGAGAGAACAGACGGACAGGGTTGACGGCGTCAAAGAAAGTGCGAGACATGGCATAGGACTCATGAGTTTGGGGGTCCAGAATGAACTGGTCAGGGACTATGCGATCGCCGGGTTGGAGAACTTCCAAACTGTTGTAGTGGGTGTGACCAAGGATCACCGTCCGAACGTTGCGATTTGTAGCCCACTCATGAAGAAGCTTGTATCCAGAATAGTCAGGGTGAATGTTGGGGTCCTTGCGCATCTTATCGATATCGCACTGACCCTTGTTAGGTCCGCTGGTCAGTACACCCAAGCGTCCACAGTCAAACTGAGGATCGGGGCGCATCCACTCTTGAAGACCATCCTGCAGACAGCCAAGGAAGAGGTCTGTGGATTTTTCCTTGACCCACTCAGGAGCATGTTCACAGATTTTGGGCTGAATGACTTCGCCACTTACATAGTTTTTGAAGGACTCATCCATTCCGCGGAAAGGAACCTGGCGGAAGTAAAAGGGGTAAGCCACGTTTTTGTGTCCGCCACGGGGATCGTGGTGGGCGAGCAATACGGCTTCGCGCCTTTGACCGTTATAGCTGCGGTTGATCTCGCGGTGAATCCAGATCATTTGCTGAGGAGAAACGTTACCACCGTAGTTAACAGTATACATTCCCCAGCCGGAACGCATGTGCTGGCGCAGATCAAAGCTGTTAATGTTGATGTAGGTGGTGTTTCCAAAAGCCCAGCTTTGGGTCAAAGGGCCGTAGGTCTTCTTCCACTGGTTAAAGCCATCATAAAGCGGCAGGTTGCGCTTGGTTCCTGGTGTAGGCTCAAGCCATGCTTTGTCGTATCGTTGTTCATTGGCGCGACGAACAAAGTTGCCATCAAAAATGTCAACGTGGTTTCCGCCTGGAAGATCCTCAGTCTGCTTAAGGAAACGGGAAAATTCGGCTGCAGTGGCCTGACTGATGGCACCACTAGAGACATTTTCCTGTGCAATTTTGGCAATTCGCTTGCTGCCATTGACAATAAAACCAGGCGCGTGTCCCATGGCCACGTAGCCATCGTGGTTACCAGCGGTGAGGAAGAAGGGAATCGGCAACTCTTTAATTATGTCCAGAATGGCAATTGCTTCCTCGTTGTAATTTTTGGCTACATCTTCAGGCTTCAGCATCAAAGGGTCGCCACCATTGTGCAAATCGCCGTTAAAGGTGATAAAGGCGGTCTTAAGAATCTTTTCCTCAGCGGCGTTGCGGGCCTGACCTGACGCGAAAAGCTTTTTGATGTGCTCGCTCATCTGGCCAAGGCGCTCAAGAGTTTGTTGTTTGAAGGACTTACCCAACAAAAGAGGAATCACGCCAACAGAAGCTTGGCTATCAGTCACGTTGAGAACTTCGTAATTAGTTTGGTCAAAGTCTTTATCAAAGACGCGAACCGCATTGTATTGGAACTCAGAGGCAACCATTTTGCCTTCGTCCATAATCTCTATGCGCACATCGTAGAATCCAGGAGGAACATCCTTCATCTCTTCCTGGCCAAAGATCAACTTGAGCTTGGCTCTTTCAGAAAGACTGGCGGGCATTTCGTCGGGGCGGGCATAGCGCCAGGTTCCCAGGGGCTGAACGGCGTAGAAGCTGCCGGCCTTGGATCTACCACCAAATGTCTTTTTGGAAAATAGTTGAGCCCGTTGGCTGGATGTGCGCTCAGTGAGATAAACAAACAAGCCGGACTCAGCGCCCTTTTTGAGGTTCTGTGGGTTAAATGGCAGTTTACGTGCGGACTTAGTGGTCATGCTTTGACCAACATCAGTCAAAAGATTTTTGTAGTCTGAATCAGGAAGGCTCAACATCATGACGAACTCATCGTTGACGTTGGCACCCTTGCCTTCAGTCAATCCCTGGAAAAACAGATTCGGGGCGCCGATGGTGGGGTAGATCAAGCGATCAATTTGGTAGTAACGCTTTCCAGAGGGGCCCCTCAGACGAAGGTCAGCAATCTGACGATTTTGAATAGAGTCCGAATAGTGGATGTCGGGTAAGTAGGTTTCGCAGTCTTTACTCAACAATTCCCAGGCTAATCCTTTACAGCCGGGAATTTCTTTGTCTGGGTATTGCTCGCTGGCTCCAGCCTGAAGGGCTAAAGACGACAAGGCGGCAATTAGAACAGTCTTAAAAGAATAGACCGAGGGGGACGTCTTCTTTTGCATGAGAGGACCTCTCTAGATAGTGGTTCGACCAAATTTTCATTCGCTTCACATTCGCTTTTATTGGATACGAACCATCAAATCTGAGAGATGGAAACCCCGGGAAAAGAGTGCCTCTTTCGGGCTCCTCTTCCAAAAATGGTCACGTAGTCGCAATAGGAGCCGAAGCTAGGAATTATGCCTTGTCCTGTCAATCGGGGCTAAAATTGCTACAGACGGCCCTGTGAGCAATTCAAAGCCAGCTTGAGGTGCAGAACCTTTGGGGAATTGCGCCTCCGGGTGGTTTCAGGCTGGGGCGAGGGCTGCAATTAATTCACGTGAGGGAAGGCATTTTCTGTTCAACCACGGACCTAAGCTGGCGTTATTCTTGCTTAAGTGAAGACTCGATGAAGACGCGAGCCCTCCTATCCATGACCGCAATCTCCCTTTTGGCCCTGATTTGGGTGGCTTTGCATATGATTCAGGTCTCACGGGATTGCCTGTCTTCCCCCATCGTCAGCGAGGTTCGATTTTTGGGAGCCGATGTGGATGAGGGTGCTCGCATTCAAGCCTGTAGCTTGACCAGCTATATCCGCTTTTGGGATCGTTCTCATTTGCAGGCTAGTCATCGGGTGGTTAAGGAACGCATTGAAATTTTGGCTCGGGCGACGATGCTTGGCTTCAACAATTCCGTTCGCCCTGTTTCTTTGGAAATCACTGCCCTAGATCCCTTTGAATTTCGTTGGCAATCGGATCGCTTGATTCTGGGTTGGGAGTGGGTCAAAGCAAAGGGCCACCTGGAAAAGGCTCTACTTCAGGAATGGCTACGTAGGCAAAATACGGTCATTCAACAGGACCGCTTTCAGTTAGAAGTCTTGGGCTATTTGACCCTGGGATTTTTAAAAGACAAACCAGTCATTGAGGATCCGTTCGCGAAGGAGAGGATTGATTTGGCCGAACCTCGGAGTTGGCTGAACTGGGTGCTGACTCTGGATCAGTATTGCTACAGTCCCTGGGTTTCATACGATCATCTTGGTCTTTGCCACCGCACCCGTCAGATCAAGCCGATCAAAAAGAAGTATATAAATACCCTGTTTGATATCGAAAAAACGGCCTTGGCTCCTTTGGTGGCTAATTTGTTGTGGCGCCGATATAGCGAAGCTAGCTTGAGCGACAAGCAGCAGTTTTGGGCCGGAATCAAGTCCACTCTTCATGAACAGGGCGTGTTAAGCCGCTGGCAGTGGCAGAGCTTTCTTCAGCCCAAGAATATAAGTGAACTCAGAGACTGGGTGGCAATGACGACAAACATATATTGGGAGTCGCTCGGCTTTGTAAGCGAAGGTCACCATGAGTGGTTGCCTTCTGATGTGGCAATTTTGATCGAAGGATCGTCTCTGCCGGAAAATCGTCTACAAGAGTTGGTGTCGTTTAGTCAGGCAAAGCCCGAAATCGATTTGATCCTCGCCTCTGGCAAAGGAATGGTTTTGCTTTCTGGTGGACAGCAGGTACGTTTGAAGGCGGGCGGCATCCGCGCCCACTACCATATTCTTGCTAGCTGTGGGGCTGTTAACAAAAAAGACATCAAGAAAGTGGAAGAAAAGCGGGTTCTGGTGGTTGATTTCTGTAAGGAAGGAATCGAGGAGATCAACTGGTCCGCACTGATCAATGGCGGGTGGGAGTCTTTTATCGGAGAAAACCCGTCGATGAAATTTTTGGGACTCTTTATGCCCTCGGTCCGCAAGTTCAAATCTTGGCCGAGCCTGCTTCACTTAGATGATCATGACTTTAAAGTCCTGGCAACCAAACTGGGTTGGCAGAGCCAAAACTGGGACGAGAGCCTTGCGGCCATTCGTCCCAGCGGTGTTTGGGATGCGGTTCCCTTTTACCGGCTTTAGGGTGCTGCGGGTGGAGTGAAAGAGCTCACCGCACAGTTGATCGATGTGTTTCCCAAACCTTCGCGAGTCTGATCAAAGATGTAGATCTTTTGCGCCTTCTTGGTTTGCGGATCAAACTTCACACTTAACAATTGAACAGCCTGTTTTGGTCCCATCATGCCAAAGCTGGGAATAGCCAACTCGATCCACATGCGCATCAGGGGTGGGTCCTCCTTGGGAACGCCAATGATCGAGGCATTTTGATTGGGCGCCAAATTGACTGTCAGCTTATCATTTCCTGCACCGTTGGTTCCGCCAGAAGTTTCAATGGTTACAGACAGGTCTTTTCCTTGTTGGGCAAAGGGCTTAACCGTCACGGTGCAAGACTGACCGTTCTCGGCTTGGCCTTTGTAGGTTCCAAGAGGGATGTACTCCACAAAGGCTTCAGTGATGACGGTGTAAATCTGTTCTTCGCTCATCTGGCCATCACCAGGCTGGCTGGGATCTGAGCCTGGGTCTGCGGGATCGGTGGTGTTGCCACCAGCATTACCCGTGTCAGTTCCGGAATTACCACCATCGACAGGAGTCGTTCCGCCATCAGATCCGTTGGTTCCGCCGGGCTCAGTCGGGTTGGCAACAACGGTTCCGTCACTTCCGCCACTGCCGTTGTTGGTGTCCGTACCAGAGCCGGTATCAGTTCCTGTGTCGGTTCCAGTATCGCTACCGGGTTCCGTCGGTGGAACTAAAGCAGTGCCGCCACCATTGCCAGAGTTTGGTCCATCGATAGGATGGGGGGGCACAAATGTGCCGGCACCATCATCTTCACCAGGTTGGGTAATCGTTGACCGATCGCCACCGGGAATCTCAATCACTGGACTGGTGCCACCACCAGTATTGCCAGTTCCACTGTTCGGACCCTTTCCGGGCTTTTGAACAATTGAACCTTTAGCTTGGTTGTCGCCGGAATCGCCGTCCTTAGAACAAGCTGTGGTCCCCAAAAAGGAAGCAGCCAACATCAAACTAGCGAGTAGACGGATAATATTGGAATTCAACATAGAGACCCTTCCCGGATTGTGATTTCGGACAGAAAAAATCGAGAGTTATTTATGGGAGTTCTAGCGGTTGAAACTCCCCCCTCACCCAAGGCGTAAACTAAGGTGATGGTCGGGCAGGGTCAATATGAAGAAAATACTGTCCCAAAAGAACCATCGTAAGTGTCTATAATGACTTTTTTTTGATTCCATAAGACCAGCTCCTACAGGGCCAACCAAGCGGTCCTCTGCAATTTTGTAAGTGCCCGAAAGCAAACGGATTCAGCAATTTTACATCCGGCAAGGATTGGCTGGTCGGATTCCCTACTCTTGCATAACATTTGCAATCTGATTTCATTCTTAGGGTTATAAAGGTGTAAGGAGGAAATGATGCGTTGCCGAAAGTGGGGTATTCACCTGGTTGTTGGAGCCATGACAATTGCGGGTGCTTTTGGAGCTCAGGCGTCGATTAGTCGCCAAAGTCAAAACTGGGATCAATCGCCAGTCAGCAGAACTTGTGGTCTTGAGGGTGAAGAGGAGTGTGGCCGTGACGGAAGACTACTAGCCGTGCGCGAGCTGCCGATCAAGCTTCAGGAAGATCCCTTAATCAACGATTGGTGTGGACCAAACCTTGAAGACAAAAATAACTGCGCCATTGATCTGGACATTGTGCTCAATCCAAGTGCCTGTGTCGACAGTGGAGCGAATCCCCAATTCTGTGATTCGTTTTTAGCCGAGTTTCAGCAGATTCAGCTGGCTGCGGTCAATCAGTGGAATTGCGAAGAGATGGGCTATAGCAGTCAAACTTGCGCGATCTTCCGGCAGTTGCTGTTGCAGAAGTAAAGACTTGGGCTGTAACCCGTGATCGGTAACCCGTGGTCCGTGATCCGTAAACATTTCGGTGTGGGTGTCGGTTTACAGTCACGGAATCGGAGACTGTCCCTGTCACGTTTACTGGTTACGGGTAACGCTCGCGGGATTCGTTCCTTTGTTTCAGTGGTTGGCTCACTTTTTCCTGTAACCTGTGGTCCGTGGTCCGTAAACGTTTCCGTGTGGGTGTCGGTTTACAGTCACGGAATCGGAGACTGTCCCTGTCACGTTTACTGGTTACGGGTAACGCTCGCGGGATTGGTTCCTTTGTTTCAGTGGTTGGTCCACTTTTTCCTGTAACCCGTGGTCCGTGATCCGTAAACGTTCCCGTGACGGTTTCGGTATCCGTAGCTGTAGCTGTCCCTGTCACGTTTACGGGTTACAGGTTACGCAGACGGAGATTCCTCTTTTGCTCCGTTCGTTGGTCCCCTTTTTCCGTAACCAGTAATCTGTAACCAGTTAACGTTTCCGTAACGGTGGCCGTGTCCGGTCCGTGATCTGTTTTCCTTTGTCGCAGTGGTTGGCCCACCTTGGGGTGATGGCCAACACACTTTACAAAGGAAGTTAAAATGACTCAGAAAAAATGCGACTACCGATTCAGATCATTGGATTTGGCGGTGGAATTTTGCCAGAAGGTGAAACTTTTGAAGTTGCCGATTCATTTGCGGGATCAGATGCTCCGGGCATCTTCATCCGTTGCGCTGAATCTCGCTGAGGGGAGTGGTAAGCCAAGTCCAAAAGACAAGCGGCGGTTTTACTCCATTGCCCTTGGTTCTCTGCGCGAATGTCAGGCGATACTGCGAATTGAAGGAATCGAAGACCTTAAGCTTCTTGATTTTGCCGATCATCTAGGGGCCTCAATCTACAAACTCACCCTCGCGACCTAGCGAGGGTAAATTGCCTGAGAAAGCGTTTCGAGAAGGGATTGATCTTAATCAAAGTTGAGTCGAGGCCCCGAGCGAAGGTTCGGTCGCACCTTCTAAATCTGAAACACTCTTATGAATAATCCCTATTTTTCCACCAAAGCCTGAACCAATGCGGATTTTCTCGATTTTCCCTCCTTGATTTTGGCCTCTAAGTCCTTGATTTGCGCGACCCTCGTTTTGGCGGGTGATAGGTCAACAAGGATTGTTAGGTTAATATCAAGTCTTCACAAAATAAGAACGACTTCCCGTGTTTTAAAGTGGCACGTTGACGGGATAAAAAGGGAGAAGTCATGGCGTTCGGAGTTGAGAGAGCTTGCAGTCGTAGCGGTCGGTGGTTTGGTTTTACTTCAATTTCCTTAAGAGCCTTTTTAGTGCTCTTGGGTTTTGGTCTTCTTAGCCCTCAAGTTTCAAATGCAAAAACGGGCCACTGGTTTAAGCATGGCCCGTCGGTCGTTCAACCACCAAGTGACTCCAACAACCAGCAATCTTCTGATGATCTCAATCTTGTCTGGGGCCCTGAGACTTTTCATGGCCGCATTTTTAAGCCTCACATTCAAACACAGAGTCTCGATCTAGCCAGGGGGGGTATCTCCTTGTTATTGAAAACGGTGTTCCTGTTGATTTCGGAGTTTGCCCAAAAGAGCGAAGCTTTGTTTCGCTTGTTTGTCGAATCAAGCAAGGGCTTGCGGCCTTTAAGAGCTTATTCACTCGCGTTCACTCGGGCCATGTGTGGCTCAATCAAAATTTGATCTTAACTCCGGGAAGCCTCAACATCACCACTCAGGAAGTCCGCATCCCGATTGACCTCACTGGGGACACATCAACTCTCTCTTTAAAGCTTAAAGGCTTTCCAGGCTCATTCGTAAAAGTGAGCATTTACGGCGAAGGCTCAAACCAGCCACCCGTTTTAAATCTCACCTGGAGTACCGATAATCCACTTGAAGACGAAGTGGTGCTCTTTGATGCTATGGCCTCTACCGACCCCGATGGGTCAGTGAGCGAAGTGCATTTTGACTGGGGGGACAATACCTCAAGTACCGGCTTTGTGGCCGAGCACTCGTGGCAAGTGGCAGGGGTTTATGTGGTGACCGTGACGGTTACCGGTGACGATGGCGCTCAGACCTCGGTTCCCATTGAGTTTACTGTGCTGCCAAAACCAAAGCCTCCCACTGATGGGGGCGGAATCTTTTTTGTTACGACAACGGATCACGTGCCGACCAAGGCGTTGTTTTCCACTTTGACGCCAGCTGAAGACCAGGATGAAGGTCAGATCGTAAGTTACACCTGGGATTTTGGCACAGGTAATATCCTGACTCTTTACCCTCATGAAACAGATCTATATGCCAGTGTGGAGCACTATTATCAAAACACTGGGGTTTATCAGGTCACACTCACCATTATTGATGACTCAGGGCTTTCAACTTCGACTTCAAGACAGATTGAAATTGCCCCCAATCAGCCCCCTGTGCCCCACATCTCGGTTGATCAAGTCAGTGGCGTAGCCCCCTTGACCGTGACATTTGATGCCTCAGAGAGCTTTGATCCAGAAAGTGATGAAATTCGTTACCGATGGCGCTTTGGGGATAATTCACCTGAAATGATTGGTACAGATCAAGCAATTGTGAGCCACACCTATACAGAGCCTGGAACCTACACTGTCAGGCTCAGGCTTCGAGATCAGTTCTTGGCTCGGCGTGAAGTGACGACTCAGATCGTTGTGGGGGAGACAGGTGCCAATGTATCTCCCACACCCGTTTTAATTTCATCGGGGTTGTTGGGGCAAAGTCCATTTACAGTTCAACTAGATGCCTCACGGTCCTTTGACATCAACTCAGGCGATTCGATCTCGCAAATCGAGTGGACCTTTGGGGATGAGCATGATCCAGTTGATTTTGCCCAAGGGGCAATGACAAGCCACACCTTTAACTACCCAGGATCTTATTACGGAAGACTCACTGTCAGGGACTCTCAAGGAAAGTCTTCAGTTGAGCACTTTACGGTTCACGTTCTTTCAAGTGATCCTGCAAAAGTAGATTTTTTGGCCCAGGCCAACCCTTCAGATCCTCTAGAGTTGTGGTTTGATAACTCAGTTGGCCTTACAACGGCTCCTATTGAATATCACAATTTTCATTGGTTTTACGGGGACAATAGCTACGCCAGAGGAAGAAACCAAAGCCACACTTACCCAGGTCCTGGCCCCTATGAAGTTCAGCTCTCGACCTTTGATGTCCTAGGCCAAAGGTATCTCACCAAGAAAAAACCATCAATGTCCAGGACACCACATCTGATCTACCCGTAGCGATTGCCCTCAATAACTACTCGCCATCGGTCAATGAAGAGATTCAAATCTGGCTTGATACCTTTGATCTTAGTCAAGTTGCTGATTTCAACCTCAAATGGGATCTGGGAGACGGCACAGTTTTGACAGGCCTTGGATCAGACCTTCACAGCATAAGCCACACGTACACGAGAAATGGCCTTTACAAAATAACTCTCTCGCTCACAAATCCCGAAAATCTGACTACTCGGCTTGAAACGGAAATCAATGTCTATTCCGGCACTCCGCCTTTGCCACTTTTATTGCCACACCGCTTGTCGGCCAAGCTCCGGTCGAAGTTAGTTTTAACGGTAGTTACACTTGGGACAGTGACGATCAGGTGACAACGTGGATTTGGAACTGGGGAGACGGACAAAATCCATCAGTGGCCCCTATGAGAGCCATACTTATCAGGAGCCCGGCCAGTATTTCCCCAGCCTCACAGTTATTGACCAAGCAGGAAACTACGCAACCCATATGGCTGAAATCCGCGTTCTTAGTGAGCCGCCGCCACAAGATAACCAGCCTCCTGTTGCCGAAATTGTGGCGTTAACGCCTCCACGACGGGGACTGCTCCTTTGCGGGTGGAGGTCGATGCCTATAACTCCTATGATCCGGATGGGGAAATCATTGAGTACAGATGGACAACTACACATGGCATGACCTGGTGGGGACCATACTTTGTCTCCACTTTTGGTGAGGTCGGTGATTTTACAATTTCTCTTGCCGTAACCGATAGTGCCGGGGCCGTCGGCACGGACCACGTTCAAGTCCGTGCGGAAAATGAAGTTCCTCCGCCTCAGGTGCCTGAGGTGTATATTGAATTGAGGGATCTCGCCAATCGGAGTTCCGGCACTGTTGGCAATGGCGAAGTACTGCAGGTGACCCAACTTCCTGCGATAATTGAATACGATGGAATGATGAGCACCTATGGGGACGGGAATTCATTAATATATCGCTGGGATTTTTCAGACGGTGGAACCTCTAGCTCTGGTTATGGCCAGCACCAGTTTACCCAAGAGGGAATCTACACGGTTAGTCTGCAAATCGAGAATGAGCTTGGCCAGATTTCCCAAACGAGCGCAACAATTGAAATCGATGTCGCCGACTACCGGTGTTTACGAGAAGAAGGGGATGAGGCCTGCCACTCTATCAATGAACTAGACGGTAAGGTGTTACCGATTGATGGCAGTCCGAGCCAGACCTTGAGTCTCCGAAATAATTTCGCAGTGCCCTACGGGACTTATTCCTCTTCCCTTGGGGACTCAGGAGAATCAGTGGTTTTGGTCGCCAGAGAAGATTCCTCGCTCGTTAGATCCTCCGTCGATATCACTGATCTGACTCAATCCGTGGAAGCTACCTTGAAATTAATGTGCAGGACCTGCTGCAGCGAGTTCCCAACTTAAGATGGGCCTATGCCATTGAAATTCGCGGTCAGAGCTTTGACAGTAGCGTGGGGTTGAACGGGTCTTCTCAAGAATTTTACTTTGGGACAGCAGGGGAGTTGTCCATCTCCCGGAAGGGATTTACACCCCTGGAAGTGGACGAAGGGAATTTTAAGTATCTGAAGACCTTGCCTCAAGTAACGGGCACCGTAACCCTAGAGTTTCTTCCTCCCGGGGCTACAACGTGCGTGCGATTTCCGAGGATGGTCAATCTTTTGGGGTGAGTTTCTGGTGCCCAATCCCTACTCGGAAGCCTCAACTCAGGTCGCGGCCATTCAGAATCCCTACTCGCCAAGTGGTCAGGTCGTGCAGCAGCAGACAGTAAATGGTCTTTCCGCACGGACTACATCGATGGCCGCTGAACCTGAGATTCCCACCAACCTACCGCCGACTTCGATAGCTGACCTGGAGGCTAGAACTCCAGGATTTCCTGAGCCATTTGAACTTCCCAAATCTTCCGGGGTCACTCTTAAAACTGCCAGTTTGAAAAGCGCTGCCGTCACTACCCAGAACTTGGTGCCAGAACCCTTTCTTCCGAGAAAGGGTATGAGTACAGACCTGGATGGGCAAGGAAATGCACATTTGATCCATACGCGGAGCTTGCGCCATTTTCTGGAGTTCTTAGAGAAGCTGGACCTAAAGGCAATCCTGCCTATGACCTCTCGCCGGTGTCCTCAAGCAATTACGGCGGGGCTTCATATTCCTGGATTTCCGTTGGTCAGAAATCGATCAAGGTCTCTTGCAACGTTCAGTCCTGGCGGATTCTAAATGCCTACTATTCCTGGTATGCCACCACGGTTTCGCAAGATTGCTGCGCAATTGGGGCTTACTGCAGGAGTGTAAAAAGATGGAAAAGTGAGACAGCGAGTTCAAATACATGGAGGGCTCAACGTGGAGGTCACAGACACAAACTCTCGATGTGGTTTGGGCGAAATCATCAGTACTATGTTTCAAACAAGGCAGTGGTGAAACAGTTTTCATTCAACAACTGGGTGACAAATGAGGCAGATCAAGATGATGGCGTTGCCCTTTCTCGAATCGGCCTCCCCTATGACTTTGGTGATCCCAACAAGATTGACTTTGATTTGGTTCCAAATTACGGAGTCAATTTTACATTTGACGTACCGGTTCCAAAGGAGACTTATTCTAGCAACGGAGGATTCGTTACCTTTCTTGTTCAACGACATCGACCCCTTGGGGATTCTCAGCCCGAACTGTTTGATCGCATGAATTGTGTCGTCGTGACGCCTAGAAGTAGTGCCATTGAGTTAACAGAACTTTCAACTTCACCGCCACTTACAACTGATGCGGGCACCTACAATCAATGGAAGATGGGGCAAGACTTGAGAGCGGGAGTGAAGGCCTGTTCCTCTGGACATCGACCAGTCGGCGGCCGCTTCCAACACCTATCGAAACCGAGGCGGGCGGTTTGTACCTCGGTTTCGTGTTCGCGCAAGATATAATTCGAACCATGTGACATGGACCGGAGTGCGAGCCTATGTCGGAAATGAGACAAGCTCCATGCTTCATTTTGATCTACCACTTCAATCGGGGGTATACCCCGAGCCCCAGGGTAAGGCGAGGTCGACGACGGCCTTGACAACAGACAGCTCTGTGAATTCGACGTCGATGAACAGTGTGATGATACCCATATCGAATCAGTTTAATTGGACGCCTGCAAATGCCGATAAGATCGATAAGTTAAGTGTCCTTTACTATTTTATGGGTCAGACACCTGGGGGAGAAACGGTGTTTTCAGATCTACCGATCACTCGGTCCTATCGAACGTCATTTAATCTGCGCCGGAGCACCAACACGGCGAACAATTACGTGGCCAATGGCTGCAGCGGGGAATACAGTATCAGTATGAGTAGTTATGTGAGTTCGAAAATGGCCCAAGTGGCGTATTATTTGACCAACAATCTCGGGGTGGAGACACTTTGCAATGATGGGTCTTTGCCATTTGGGGGGCAGTTTATCGCCAAGCTAACGGCCCCGGAAGAAGGCCATTTCACACATAACAATGGAAACCAGATTGATATGCGGTACTTCTCAGATCAGGATTGCAGTGCATTTGAGGGTAGTGATGTGACGACCTGTAACGGTTACGGCAACTTTAAAAATTACTATGACATCAATCACGCAGCTCGGCGGATTCAGGACTGGGATTATACCAAGGAGTTTCTGACGGCCTTAAATGGCCTGTCGGCGACGGCAAAACAAGAGTGTTTGGATAATTCAGGAACCTGTGCCGATGCGATGGCTGCGACGGATACAGGGCCTGGGACTTTGGCAGAAAAGAAGGCGAAGGCGCAAAGGAATTTGAATGCGATGCTGAGGCTTGCGAGTTGGACGAAGTATAATAGGCGGAAGTGGACGGATATAACGACTAAGTTTGATGGCCTGTTCGTTACGTTTACTCCTGGTGTTGGCGAATGGCAAGAGCGCCTGCTATTGGACGGTGAGGTGTCAAACATGGCAGTACTTGAGCCTTCGGGAGCTGGCCTATCTTTGATTGGGGACTGCGAATCAGCTGCGAACTGCGATCTAAATGTAAGTGGAAGCAATAAAAACTTGAAGCGTGCGCCTGGTCATTTGCACCACATACATTTGGGGTTTTGATGATGGAGCAGCGTAGAGCAGTGTTTATATCTTATTTGATTTGGGCTGTGATAGCCATCGTCTTACCCAGCGAGGGCAGTGCAAACGACACCAAATCTACTTTTGAGATTCCAAAGGATATGTACAAGCGGATCGCCGTAGAGCCGGGGGTGTTCGCTCAGGCGTTGAAGTTGCCAATTTTCAAGGATTCTGAAGAGAGTCAGTTTTTTGCCAACACGGCTGTACAATGGAAACCCGATGTACAAAAGGAGATTCAGCTACGAATTATTGCAGTCGAAAGCGTGAAGGTCGGTGGCCGGCAATACCCAGCCGGGACCCGTCTTTCAGGAGAGTATTTTCTTTATCGACTTAGCCCACCCGAACCAGTGGAGATCAATGGCATCAAGATCTGCGATCACCTGGGTCAGCATGCGCAGACGCTGGAGATCTTTGAGATCAAGCTTTGTGAGGATTCAGAGATCAATGGGGTGAAGATACCGGGTGGGTCGAAGGTTGCGTTTATGCCTCACAAAACTAAGGTGGATCAGAGGTGGTTTGACATTTCCTGTATTACTCCCGGAAATGATATGAACTACAGGGGAACGGCTTTCAAGAAAGGTGAGAGAATCGTTGCTCTATCAGATGACTTCAGACCTGAGAGTCCGGAGGATAGGATGGCAGAGTGCGAGGTTCGTGTTTGGGATCGGGAGGTCATCAAAACCCTGAAACGTATTGGGAAGATCAAATAGACAGTGCCTCTCAAACGCGGAAATCATATTGATATGCGATATTTCTCCGACCAGGACTGCGGTGCATTTGAGGGTAGTGATGTGACGACCTGTAACGGTTACGGCAACTTTAAAAATTTCTATGACTTTAACCATGCAGCTCGGCGGATTCAGGACTGGGATTATACCAAGGAGTTTCTGACGGCCTTAAATGGCCTGTCGGCGACGGCAAAACAAGAGTGTTTGGATAATTCAGGAACCTGTGCTGACGCGATGGCGGCGACGGATACAGGGCCTGGGACTTTGGCAGAAAAGAAGGCGAAGGCGCAAAGGAATTTGAATGCGATGCTGAGGCTTGCGAGGTAGTAAGGTGACCGTCACTATTTAGTATTGTACTGCAATACCAAAAAGTGACGGTCACTCTACCCTCATTCAAGCCAAGTCATCGATTTTAGAGAGCCTCTGTCTGCGCCGGCTGCAAGAATTGCCCCAAATTTGCAGGTTGAGCCTAATCAGGAAAACCAAGAGCAAACTAGATTTGATACCCCCAATTGCGGATGCTTGAAACCAAACTGTTCAGACTCTATTACCGGGAGAATTCATGGTAAGCGCCTGACCGAAACGCCATTACGAATTTCCGCGGGCTCCTCAGTACAGGTCTTTTGTGTTGTATGGCCGGATAGCTATTCTCATCGTTCTTATTTAGCAGCTCTTTGTGCCGATGGCCAAACTCAAAACTGCGGGGTTGGCCCGAACCAACATCAGATTGACCACGAATTTCCTACGGCGGGCATTATTAGATGGTCTCACTTGGCGGCCGAAGGCAGCCAGCCATTAGACGTAGGACTGAAGGTTCTTGGGGCCTTTTTCCATGACGAGCTATTGAGAATATCCAAGCCGCTGGCGATGATAAAAAAGGCAAACTGTTTGGGGGGTGACTATACCCATTTTGTTCTTCCACCGGTAACTATCTCCTCTCCGGAGAATAGCGGTGGGACCGATATCACGTTAGAGACAGCCAATCAGGTCCCAACTGAATTTGGTATCGGGAGAAACACCCTCGCCTGTGGATTGATCGAAGTTGGTTTGGAGATTACTGGCTTGACGGCAAGTAACCATGTCAACTCGACAGTCTACACGAACTCTATAGACAGTATCAAACATGGGTTTCCATCGTCTGTCGATACTGAAACCGGCACTCATGCAAACTACGTGGACCACACCGACCCCAACTCCTATCGAGTGGCCTATAACTTATCCTATGAGAATACTCTTGATCATAACCTAACAATCGATTCCTTGAACATCTACGTTGCGACCTCGACCGGGAAACGCCTTTTGCGAACCGTCCAGGTAACCCCGCAGGGACAAACTCCTTCGATGGATCATCTTTTGATTGAAAGTGAACAGTCCCGAGTCCGGTTTAGTATTGCAATGAGTGGTCTTTTTCAGAACGTCGCTGAGGGCTTTGACTCCATCTTGGGGGATTCCAGTACGATAGATATGATCTTTGAGCTTTCGGCCACGCGGCTCAACGGGCAAAGGATCACATCATCTCTATTTCAACATCAGTTCAAACGGCTTTATGATTTCAAAAAACTGGGGGTACCAAAGTACAGTGGGACGATTTCGATGTATGGCTCCTACGCTCTCTATTCCTTGGTCAGGGAGGCGCAGAGAGAGTTTGCTGGTGACCCCTGGGCACCGCTGTGCAATGATGGAAGCAAGCCGTTTGGTGGAAGTTTTAGTCCGGATCATGCGGAGCATAGGGATGGGCTTCATTTGGATATGCGGTATTTTGGAGGTAGCCTTGCAGCCCGGAACAGCTATGATATCAGTCATGCAAATTTGAGGAGGTCGGATATTGATGCCTATCTTACTTGGGTGGGTGCCTGCAATGAAGCTGGCTTAGACCCCAAGCCCGAAAGTTGCCCAGGATACCCAGCTTCTGAGGTTACTCGGTTTTCGAACTGGGTTGTTAATCAACGAAACGGTTTGACCGCGTGGAACCAACTTGGGTGGTCTCACTCGATTCGTAACGTAATCATATCTCGTGGCGGATTTGGCAAAGGTAAATTGGCATCACCAGGCTTCGAAAACGCTCATTGGCAGTATATGAGTATAGTCGAGGGGAAGTGGCCAAATGGTGATCTAATTGAGAGTTCTGGAGCTCCAATTGGGATTTGTTTAGATGGTTTGATGGGAGAACTACCAGAAGTGGAGCCTGATGGAGGAGTCAATTATAGCTGCCATCCTCCAGCTTTTTCTTGGGGGATCAAGGATGTACATACCCATCACTTTCATCTTAGGAGTGTTGAGTGAAAAATCATGGTTTGGCGGTGCGGTCAATTTTAGGAATTTTGTGTTGGTTTTTGAGTACATCAAGTCTGGGAAAGACGGTACTTGGTATTTGTGATGGGGAGGCCCTAAAGGGGCGGATCGAGGATTTTAAGGAGGAGTGTCGTCACTGTCGTCCAGTCATGGTTGATGAAATCCCTAGGTGCTTGCCTCACTTCATGCCCGGTGACGTCACAAGTTTGACACAAGATCCGCTTTCCTCGTCTATCGGATTCACACTTGTCCGCGATACGAAACTATTTGGAGTCGAATGGCCGAAAGGGACTCAGTTCAAAACGTCTGTCTTAGGTGCAGACATTGGAATCGCTACCTTCAAAAGTCAATTCAAGCTAAAAGGGATACCTGTAAGCCAAGCCACCTTCTTTTCCTTCCAAGATGTGCATTTAGAGTATGCGGAAATAACTGAAGATTGTAAAATATCGGGGTATTTATGGCCTAAGGGTTTCGGGTTGAGCTTTTCTCCGGAATCGGTTGACCCGCCTAAGTTGTGGTATGTCAACCTGCTGCAGGACTTGGTGCTAGATGGGAAAAAGTATAGAAAGGGAGACTATGTCTGGTTTAATGCAAAGGGAAAGGTAGATCTGTCGGCTCCAAAACCAAAGCCGCTGCAATAGTCGGTCGAGGAAATTTGGATGGTCTCGTTCAATATTCGATGTGACTGTTTCTAGTGGCGGATCTGATTTGGGATCATTGAGCGCACCCTGTTTTGAGCACGCCCAATGGCAATACAAGAGTATTGTCGAAGGTACCTGGCCGAACGATGATTTAATTACTCGAGATGGAATTCCAATCGGGGTCTGCCTGGACGCCTGGATGGCGTCAACCAGAAGATGCGCCTGATGGCGGCATCGACTACAGTTGCCACCCTCCGAAAATAACATGGGATAACAGCGAGCCCCACACTCATCATTTTCATCTTTGGAGTTCAGAATGAGGAGTTCACTATTTTCATTGAGATTTCTATTGATCACAACCAGTATGGTCTTAAGTGGGTCGGCTTTTGGCAGGACAGTCCTAGGAACTTGTGATGGAGAAGATCTAAAACGACCGATTGGGGAGTATAAGGAGGAGTGTCGTCATTGTCGTCCAGTCATGGTTGAAAATATCTCGAGGTGCTTGCCTCACTTCATGCCCGGGGATGTCACGAACCTAACTCTTGATCCACTTTCCTCAACTATTGAATTCACGCTTGCCCGTGATACGAAACTATTTGGAGTCGATTGGCCAAAGGGAACTAAGTTTGAAACAGCAGTGTTAGGTGGTGATATTGGCAGAGCTAGCTTCCAGAGTTCACTCAAAATAAAGGGGGTTCCCGGTAAGAGATTTGAGTTCTCAAACTTTGGCAAGGTTCAGCTCGAATCAGTCAAGATCACCGATGATTTCTCCTATGGCGGATATACATGGCCAGAAGGCAGTGTGCTCGCTTTTGCTCCAGCGGTGGGTTCTGAAGACCAGAAGCTCTGGTATGTAGAGTTGAAGCAGGATCTGGTCTTGGATGGGAAAGAGTATCCTAAAAACTCATTTGTTTGGTTTAATACAAAAGGGAAGGTAGACCTTTCTGCTCCGATGCCGCGGCCACTACAGTAGGTATGGACACACTTTTGAAACCCGAGGCAGCTTAGTAAGGTGACCGGCTAGGTTCACAGTGCCAGTGCGACTTTTCTGTTAAAAAATACCTCGAAGGGTGTCCTAAATCCTAGGCACTTTCGAGGCCTGAAGTTGATCTTGTTCTCTATTATCTGTAGATCATTGGCTGTAAGCTTGTCTAGATCCGTGTTTCGTTTGATGTACTCTCTTAGCAATCCAATAGTGTTCTCCACAGTCCCTCGTTGTTGCGGCTTATAGGGTTCGCAGTGATAGGTCCGGAAGGGCAATGACGCGGAGTCGTTAAACTCAGTACCATTGTCATTGGTCATGGTAAAGACTCTCTTACCTAAGCCGCCCAAGGTATCTAGGGTTAGTCTAGATACTTCCTTGCTTGTGCGGATCTCTATTTTTCTGAGTTTTGTGTAACGGGTTTTTCTATCTGTGAGAACAAGCAGCTGTTTGCGGTTGGCTCCATACATTCCATCTCGCTCCCAGTCTCCGATGCGTCTTCTTTGTTCAACTATACTGGGGCGCTCATGAATGATGACTCTGTTTGTCCTGCGAGATTTCCTTTGAGTGGCACGTCCGCCGCTGCGACGCCGGTTTTTCCTAATGATCCGTTGCCTAAGGGTCTTTTCGCCAAAACTCCTGTATATCGTCTGACGACTTACGGCCGGGCTCTTCTCTTGTTTAAGACGTCCCGCGATCTGTTCTGGACTCCAGCCAAATTCGGCGTATACCAGGATCTTCTCAGCCAATTCTCTGGTCATCACCTTCCTCCGGCGACACCGCCGGAAGCGCTTAGCCGCCAGCACAGTGGCTCTCTCCGGGTCATAGCTAGAGCGATACTTGTTTCGTCGTATTTCCCTGTAAATGGTTGATGTATGGAAACCGAGAGCTATTGAGATTTCACGTACCGGAAAATTTGCTTGTAAAAATGCAGAGATATGGCACCTATCTTCGTAGGTCACCCTGCGGTAATTATGCATTATGCGACTCCTTTTTTTGGCGATTAAGGGGCTACCACAGGGTGGCTTTTTTCTTAATCACCGAGTCGCACTGGCTTTGGACACTCAGCCCGTCACTTTTTGGTATTGTACCGCAATACCAAAAAGTGACGGTCACTCTACTTAGTTGGGAGTGAAAAGCAAGGTTCCCTTCATTTGGGAGTCAGTTGATACTTGGGTTCATGCCCAAGACGATCTGGGGCGGACGATAGAGAGAAGATGGCTGTCCAATGTTGATCTTTATTCTCCCGTAGATGTCCTGCCGGATAAAGCGGAGCCCCTAGCTCAGCAGGTCTTTTTCAATCCCGGCCTCATTCAGAACCTGAATATCTCGTTGATTGAAAATGTTCAGGCCGAATACGTCATGCTTGAGTTTGTCCCAGTTGGCTCCATTCGGCATATTTCGGGTAATAATCTGCCAATTACGGGCACAGCGTTCAAAAAGAGGTTTGTTCCTTTTTACAATGGCAAGAAAACTCAGGCGCCGATGTACAGTCAAAATATCAGCATGTACGTGAAGAAGAGTCTTTATGAAATCCTGGATAAAACGACAAATCTGTTCCCGCATTTTCAGTTTAACGATGCGAGTTTACCCTTCGGTGGGGAATTTTCACTGTGTTGTGATGATGAAAACAAGCCTTTTGGAGTTCATGGCCAGCACCGAACGGGGATGGAAGTTGATGTTCGCGCTTTTGGATCTACAGATCCGGGGTATTATACAAGATGCACGGGAAATCATCATCCAAGTCCTTGTTCCGGAAACAAGCCTGGCGAAGTATTTAAGCCCGCTGATGGACCGCTTTTGGCAATTGATTTCAAGACGGTCGAAGGGGATGACGGTTCTTGTATCGACGATGCTTCGGGAGAGGTCGTTGCTACGCCTGATTGTGGAGAAGTCCTTCAAGCAGTTGATCGAATCTCTAGGTGGGTCCGGAAATTCCGAATGGAGGCGGATCGCTTTCGATTGTTTTCTGATCCGAGTTTAAAGATTCACGTCAGCTCAGGAGCAGATAATACCAATCAAGCTTATCTACCCTCAGCCATGAAGAGTAAACCTTGGGTTATGAACGCCCTTCTTTTTGGTGTTCTGCCCAACAATATTCCCATCAGGAACTCCTATGCGGCAGAGGGCGAACCAAGTAGCGAGGTTGGAATGTGCTGGGACGATGACCTTAGGTTTCTCGAAAGGGCTAGTCCGTTTGAGCTTACTCTGGAAAAGGCTTACAATTCAGTATTCAATTGTGACTTATCAAATGTGAGGTTTAAATCGGGATGGACAAATCATTACGGACATTATCACCTATGGTTGGTTCAATAGCTAAGGCCGTTGGCCTTGCCGTTTGTTTGATCTTAAATTTTTCTGCCGGTGCAGACACTATTCAAGAGATGGGCCCTCACCCTGTGGGTTTGACAGATTCGAAGGAAGAGGCAGAAGTGAAGCTATGTGGTCAAAGGCACGGCGTGCGCATTGATCGGCTTAAGTCATACCACTTTTGTTCGGATCAATGGCTGGACTTTGGGCCGGTAATTTTCACCATAGGAGACCGGGCGGTAACCAGAGGATTCTCAAAAAACAGCTCTCCAGTTGGGCGTTGGGAGTCGACTGCCTGGGCGGGTTTTTCCGCGGATTTTGGCGATGAAGGATTTCTCAATGGGGAGTTTCACTACTGGTACCATCCAGACCCCCAGCAGGAGCCAGACGGGCGAAGATTTGATTTGAAGCTTAGGTTTAATGATGGTCAGGGTCCATTGAAGCTGAAATGGGGAAAGCCAGTTGAAATCCTGCCTCCAACCAAAGGGAAGTCCTTGCTTAGTGAATCACTGACTGAGGAATCCCTTCATGGGTCATTTGAGAATTTAAACTTTTTCTGGAGATTCCCCGGGCCGTCGAGTCGGACAGGAGGTACTGAAAAAATAGTCCGCTATCAGCTCATTTATGAAGAGCCGAAGCTAGAGTCTCGGGTGATTGGTATTTATACGTCTCTTGGCTGGTGGTCAGCTGTTGGTGCCCTAGCTCCTGCGGGCCCTGGCCCCATGAAAAGGCCTGGTGCCTTTAATGTCATTGGAATGAGTGAAAAAGGAAATTTTCTTCGCGTTCAGTTTAAAGTAAGGGGTGGAGCAGGTTATTTGGTGGGATGGATGAAGTCCATGTACGATCGAATCGAATTTAAGGGGCAGTCCTACTGGGGCAGGGAGTTTGGTCCAGTTTCTTGTCCCTTTGCGGCCTATGAGTCGCCGGGGGGAAAGAAGGTGGAGTTTAAAATCTCTGGTGAGAAGGCCATAAGAATGGAGAGGCACAAGTCAAAAAGTTGGCGTGGCAAATTCCAGAAGGAAAAACAGTACAGTAGCAATGAAGTCATTTGCCACAGGGAGCCTCGTCCTGGATACACGGTGCGGCCTTCAGAGTCGAACTACTTTTTCTACCCCAAATATTCGACAACTCACAAGGGAAAGATCTGGCATTTTGGTAGTCTATTTTTGAGGCCCACCTGCCGCACGGAAAAATCGACCCACCCAATTGAAGAAGTGATTGCTCAGGATGTTTGGGTTCCTCATCTACGGGAGGATGGAGAAAGAACGATTGAGGTTAATTTTGAAAATGAAGATTGCAACATGTGATTTCCCAAAAGGTTTTTTTTGAGGAAGCTCTATTGGCTCGCTAGCCGAGGATGTTCGGTAAGAAGTCCTTGTCTACGTTTCAGTATGTGTGTCCGTTGACAGTGACCGAAACGGTCGACTGGCACGGCACCGTGAACGGGTAACGGGTTAGGTTGACCGAGAACTCTTATCGCTCGTAATCGGAGCTGAGCTTTTTGGCTTGGTTCTTTTCGTCGACAAAGACCAGGCGGGGTTTGTGGTGAGGGGCTTCGGACTCCTCGAACTCCGCGTAGCAAGCGATGATGACCAGGTCGCCGCGGTGGACGTGGCGGGCGGCCGCCCCGTTCAGGCAGATTTCACCTTCGCCACCATAGATGACATAGGTGGAAAAGCGGGCGCCGTTGTTGCAGTTGTAGATTTCGACTTTCTCAAACTGATGAAGGCGAGCCATTTCGCAAAGCTTGGGGTCGATGGAAATTGAGCCTTCATAGCTGAGGTCCGCGTCGGTGACCGTTGCCCGGTGAATTTTTGATTTAAGCATTGTAAGTCTCATAGCGATGTCTCCCTCAGATGTTCAGGTATTCATTTTCAGTGAAAGATTCAATCCGCGAAGCACCAAATCCGGTATCTCCACGTCAAATAGCTTTTCGTTGTCCAGCAGGCTGGAAAATCCCCCCGTGGCGATGACCTTGGGACGGCGGCCCTCAAAGGCCTCCTTGGTCAGCCGGGAGGTGATCTCTTTAATCATGCCGATCGCACCAAAGTAAAGGCCGGACTGGATGCTCTCGACTGTTGAGCGGCCCAGGCACTCCTTGGGTCTGAGAATTTCAACCGAAGGCAGCTTGGAGGTGCGACTCTCCAGGGATTCCATGGAAATTCTTAAACCGGCAAGGATGACGCCACCCAAATATTGGCGGGTGGCTGATATCGCACAAAAAGTTGTCGCCGTACCAAAATCGATGATCAGCAAATCTTGTCCCGGATAAAGATCAGAGGCGGCAATGGCGTTGGCAATGCGGTCAGCACCGACCTCTACTGGATTGCGGTAGTTGATCTTAAGCCCGGTCTTGACTCCTGCCTGCAAAATAAAGGGATTCTTGTGGAAGTATTTGAGGCAGCAGTTCTTGAGCGAGTGCAGGGTCTCGGGCACCACGGTACAGAGAGAGATGCGATCAATGGCATCGGGGTCCACTCCGTTTTCTCTGAGCACCGAGCGCAAAAACAACCCGTACTCATCGGATGAGCCTCCGCCCCTGGAGTTGCGGCGAAATTGAATCAACAATTTGTCGTCTTCAAAAACACCGCCATGAATTTGGCTATTGCCCACATCTAAACACAAGATCATAAAGTCACCTCCGGTCCAGGCTCCCGCCGTGATGGGGAAACAAAACTGGAACCTTCTTCAATTAATCGAATCAAAAAGCTGGCCATCTCAGACTTGGTTTTTCCAGATCCCACCAAAGAAGACGGGTTGTACACCTGAAAGGGATGCTGATGGTCGCTGATCTCACCCAAGTCGTTTGCCACCACGTAGTCGGGGCCGCTCTGGCTCAGCAGGCGCCGAACCGCCGCCTGGCGAGCGTCCTCAGATTTGGTATTGGTCAGTTTAAAGCCCACAACCTTAATCTCTTTGTTTGTGGACCAATCGCGCACCATGGAGATTAGCTTTGGATTAGGTACGAGCTTAATGTTGACGTCATGTCCGGACGGGATCTTGCCAGAAGTTTTGACAACAGTACCGTCAGGATTCTCCACATGATCGACAGAAAAATCGGACACTGCCGCCGCCTGAAGAATCACATCAAAAGATTTGGATTTCAAAAGATCGGCCATTTGCGATTTCAAGTCCGCAAAGGAGTCAAAGGTCCTGGAGGTCAGTCCGGCACTTGAGTGAGTCAGTGGAGACAGCCCACTCTTAAGCAGAGTCACCTGATGTCCCCTCTCGGCCAGTCTCTCAGCTAAATACACGCCAGTACGGCCGGTGCTGAAGTTGGTGAGAAAGCGCACGCCATCAATGGGCTCCCGGGTGCCGCCGGCGGTGATCAGAATACGCTGGGGAACAAAGCCGGCTTCCATCACTATTTCCCTTGTCTCGCCTTGGGTGGCCTTGAGGATTTCCCCGAGGATCACCTCTGGGTCTAAGAGTTTGCCCGCACCCACATCGCCACAGGCCAAAATCCCCGTGTCGGTGGGAAATACTTGGGCTCCCCAGTGTTCCAGTGTTTCCAGTGAGGACCGAGTGGCTGGATGGACAAGCATGGAGGAATTCATCGCCGGAAAGATCAAATAGGGCTTGGAAAAATTCTGCGCCAGAAACACCGAGCCGATGAGATCGTCACTCAAGCCGTTGGCTAAACGATTCAAAGTATTGGCGGTGGCGGGGCAGAGGACAAAGACATCGGCCCATCGGGCCCAATCAATGTGGCCCATCATTTCGCCGGTGGCAAAAATATCCGTGGCCACCGGGCGCCCGGTGAGGCCTTCCAGAGTGGCGTCGCCAATGAACTGTCTGGCGCCAGAGCTGGTGACCACCTGGACCTGATGACCTTGTTGCACCAACTGGGAAATCACCCCGCAGGCCTTATAGGCGGCAATCGAACCGGTGATTTGAAAGAGAATGTTTTTGCTAGTTTGTTGGGACATTGTCGATCAACCTCACTTTGCCAAGATTCACAGCCGCAAGTCTGCGGCCCCAAAGTTCTTCCACGTAGTCCACTTGAAAACCCGCCGCTGTGAGCATCTCCTTGGCCGAGGCAATCGAGTCCGCCATGGTGAGGATCTGCTGAAACTGAGGGGCCTTTTTTCGTTCACTTGCCGTCAGGCGTAAATTGCGCGAACTCATGGCCAGCCCATCGTCCTCGCGAACCAGCGGGCAGGCGATGATTTCAGTGTCCATAAAAAAGGCCTCGGCCATCCCCTGAATCAGTCGCAATTGTTGAAAGTCCTTCTCGCCAAAATAGGCTCTTTCAGCTTGAGCAATGTTGAGAAGCTTCATCACCACGGTTAAAACGCCATCAAAATGACCAGGGCGATGAGCACCGCAGAGGAGTTTGCTCTCTTCATTTTCTGAAACCTGGTAGCGGTACTTGTCTGGATAGATCATGTCGAAGTCGGGGAGAAGGACATATTGAACCCCAGCCATCTTGAGCTTGTCCATGTCCTCTTCAACCAGATTCGGATAGGCCTCAAGATCGGATTGATTGTCAAACTGGGTGGGGTTGACAAACAAACTCACCAAGGTTTTATCGTTTTCCTCAAGGGTCTTTTCCACCAAAGACAAATGGCCCTGATGAAGGGCTCCCATGGTGGGAACAAATCCCAGGCTGAGGTTGGCCTTACGGTCCTCCTGGCGCTGCTTTTTCCATGTGGGCAGGTGGCAGAATATTTCCATTACTCGTAACTCTCTTCAATATTGGGAAAGCTGACCTCTTTAACAGATTGGTCGTATTGATTGACGGCATTCAGAATCAGCTCGGCGCCATTTAAATATTCACGCAAGAATTTCGGCTTAAATCCCTGATTCAGGCCAAGCATGTCCTGAAGCACAAGCACCTGGCCGTCGGTGTTGGGGCCAGCACCAATGCCAATGGTCGGGATGATGAGTTCTCGCGAAATCCGCTCGGCCAAGGCCGAAGGCACACATTCGAGAACGAGTGAAAAGCAGCCATGATCCTGAAGAGCTTTGGCCTGTTGGAACAACAGTTCCGATGAGTCTGCATCACGGCCCTGGACGCGAAAGCCTCCGAGTTGGTGAATCGATTGGGGGGTGAGGCCTAAATGCCCCATCACCGGTACACCTGATTCTACAATGTGGGCCACGAGCTCCAGGTTTCCTGCCGCGCCCTCTAGCTTAACGGCATGGGCTCCGGTTTTCATCAAGGTCTCCACCGCATTCATGTTTTCCGACAAGGTCTTGCGATAGGACAAAAATGGGAGATCCGAAATAACAAATTTATCTGGCGCTCCGCGGACAACAGCGGCGGTGTGAGCCGCCATCAGATCTACCGAAGCGGGGAGTGTGGTGGGATGTCCGTGCATCACCATTGCCAGGCTGTCGCCAACCAAGATGCAGTCCACGGAAGACTGATTGAGAATGCGCGCCGACCAATAATCATAGCAGGTAATCATGGAGATTTTTTTGCCGGCCTTTTTCATCTTCTGAAAATCAAGCATGGACATCGGGACCTCCTGGGGAAGGTGAGCGAACCGCAGGGCTCATCTTGGGTGAGTGGAGTTGAACAAAGGCCTCATAGATGGGTCCAAGAGGCCTACCGCGAAGGGCGGAGAGGTTCTTTTGAATTGTTTGGCTGTCGCCCCGGGCAAGTGGGCCGGTCAGGGCGGACAGGGGATCTTTGACTAAATTCTCAGTTGTCTGCTGCAGATAGGGAATGAGGTTCTGCCAATCAATACCCAGACGAGAAAACTCAAGCAGGACCTGCTGCCAAAGAACGACAGTGAAGTTACTGCTGGCTACGCATAGAGCGTGATAAAGAGGCTTTAGCCTGGGCTCGATTTCCGCGTATGGGTTGGAGAGGTTTGGGCAGATGCAGTCTAAGCTTGGTTGACCCTCTTCGCCAACAAAGAGAATTCTTTCGTAAAACTCTTCCGTATAAAGCTCGCCGGCAAAAGTCATCAATGGGTGAAAGGACAAAGTGCCGGGAATCACCAAGCTACCGGAGCAATGGATCACCTGTCGGGTGGTCACCTCCGGATGGGTCTCAACAAAGGTTGCGATTTCTTTGTCTTGAATCAGGAGCCACACATACTGGCACTGCTTAAGACTTGTGAGGAGCCTCTCTTTATTGTTGGGAATCTCAGCGGGCGAAATGGAATTAAAATCAGGATCACGATTGCGCGACCAAGAAACTGTGGGAATGTTCTTAAGGTGAAAATAGTGTTTGAGGTGTCGGGCCAGGCGTCCGGAGCCTACAAGCAAATGGCAATGCTGCCCGTTCTGAATTTCAGGTACCCGTCCCATGGATCAAGTCCCGCCTTATCGGCATCAGGTTAGGAAAACGACTTTCACAAACAGTGGGTCACCATCAAATGAGTAAGTGCCCAACAGGCGGGAACATAGCAGAATTTGGGCGAGACACCAAGCTCTTCTCCGAGTTTGAAAAGCTCAAGAGGATCCTTCGATCGAAGGAGACTGCAGGTCTTTCGCCGACTTAACGTACAGCGTCGATCACAAATTCTGATGATCTTGTCTTCGAGCTAATAATTTTCGTTAGAAATCGGGCTGTGGGATAAGTGCCCCTGTCAGCGGGACTCACCCGCAAAAACTTAGGGGGAACCATGAAAAGACTCATTCAAAAAACAATTATCGCTGCAACCGTCGCCGTCGCTTTTGTCCAGGCCCATGCCTCGCAAATGCCATCTTGGACTCTGCATGCTCCGCTTGAAACCTTTAACCTTCACTCAGATCACGCCGCTGGCAACAAAGTCATTGGTGGAGACGTGGTGGTTAATCTCGAAAAGAAAGTGATCACCTTAACTGTTCAACAAACTATCGACTGTCCTCCGGGCATGGCCTGTATCGCCCTGGCTCCTGCCCCTCTTAGAGTTCACCTTCCACTGATTTCAGAGCAAGTCAGTGCCTGTGGCGATATCGTTTACATTGCTCAACGCAATGACCTTCCTGTCGATGGTGGTTTGGAAACTCTGACGGTTGTTGATCACACTCAAAACGAGTGCCCAACCCTGATCATCTTGCCAGCGACTTCAATTAGCTATGAGACCTATTATATGAGCCGAATTCCCGGACACCCGAACCACCAAGCGGTATCCACTTTTACTGCTGGACCACTCCAGGGGTTGAATTGGATCCTTCCTGTTGAGTAACCAGGATCGTGCATCAATTCGGGGAAACCACGGGTTTTGGGGGTTGCGAAAGCAGCCCCCATTTTTTTTGCCTCGGGTAGAATCAATCTTCCAGTTGCGGAGTGACTTCGTGAGGCATCAGGCGCTTGGCACTTCGGAAGTAAGTGCGCGGGCTTAATTCTAACAGATCGCGAACTTTGGCCATGTAGATACAGGCGTATCGCTCCATCTGGTAGGCAAAAAAGCTCTCTTCGATCCCCACCCTCATGACGTCTCCCCAGCGGG
Organism: Pseudobdellovibrionaceae bacterium; assembly: GCA_020635075.1. Lineage (NCBI taxonomy): Bacteria > Pseudomonadati > Bdellovibrionota > Bdellovibrionia > Bdellovibrionales > Pseudobdellovibrionaceae > Pseudobdellovibrionaceae bacterium. The sequence continues at coordinate 185,200 of JACKAM010000004.1, forward strand.
CGTTGAAAATTTCCTGCTGAGATTTGATGAGAGGAGCAATTTTTTTGTCGATCTCTGAGATCTGCCCAAGGTATCCGTTGATGGCCTCTTCCTTCTCGTTTTTGCCCGTCTCAATCTTGGTAGAAATCAACCGGTCTAACTCGATTTCAAGGGGAAGCTTCCTGGCCATTAAATCATTGATCTGTTCAATAAATGGTTGGGCACGAGTGATTTTGTCGATCTCGTCTTCCAGCTCCTCCACAACCAGAGCGGTTCTCCAGGCACAGTCCTTTTTCAAGCGCACCACATCGCCATAGATGTGGTCACCAATGTAGAGGATTTCATCGGCGCTTAGGTTCAGGTCTGAGGTAAAAATCGAGGCGCAGCCACCCTGATACACGCCCGGGCCAATCTTGCGCTCGAGGTTCGTCATCATGCCACTTTTAGGGTCTACCTTTAGAAATTTAAGATTGTCATAAAAGAACCGAGGCTTGTCGGCCGAGGTGATGACGATTTCAAAAAAGTCTTCCCAGGTCTGTCCCTGCAAAAAGGGATTGATAGAATAGTCGAGTAGCAATTTGGTGTAGTGAAAATCCGAGTTGGTAACAATGAAGACCTTTTTGCCATGGGCCTTGTAGCGTTCCAGACAGCGCACCACACTCTCATCTTTGAGGATATAGTCATCCAGGTTTTGCGCGACAACATCCTTTAGGCTGCCGTCGCGATGGGCTTTGTCCAGGCAGGAGTTGAGGTCGTCAGCAATCATGCCATAGTCCGGCAGAGTCTGATGTTCCGACTGATCTTTGAGGTCCACTAGCTGGGCAAACAAGCCACAGAAGGCGATGGAAAAAGTCGTATTGACGATGTCAAAGCCCGGATCACCCAAGTCCACATAGGCACTCTTATAGAGTTTCCTCTGTTGGGAATAAGTGATCGGGGTCAGACCGTGATAGCTTACGCGAATGGCGGCATGGCGACTTAGCTTTAGAATATTGCCCCGGTGGATGTCGATCACCAAGCCGCGAATGCTGCGGTCAAAATCAAATTTGAGGTGACGAATCAGATCCGGATAGCCCTTGTCAGCAATGAGCTTTTCAAGAAGAATTTTATGTGTCAGTTCTTCAAAAGCGCGGCTGTTGTAGCGGATCAGGGTGTGATCCATATCGAAGCCAATGTAGTTGATGCGTTTCAGATTTAAAGTGCGATTGACATAAACTCGACCAGTGTGTGCCTTCATTAGTCTTCACTTCTCCCTTCGGTGACGAGGCCGAGCTCATTCCAGAGAATCATGCCTCCCTTCATGTTGAACACAGAGGTAAACCCATTTTCGATCAAAAAGGCCGCGGCGTGGCCCGAGCGGTTGCCACTTCTGCAAATAAGAACAATGGTTTCATCTTTTGGCAATTGGCCGATCTGATTGGGCAGGTAATCCAAGGTCAAAAGTTCCGCTCCCGGGATGTGACCAAGCTCCCCCTCAAACTCATCTGGCCGCCGGACGTCAATGAGCATCACCCCATCTTTTTGTTGCAAAACCTCTTCTGGAGCCACGTCGTGGACGTCGCGGTGCTCTGGATTTAAGGTTTTGGACTGAAAATCAACAAATCCCTTCGGCATAGAGGTGTCCTTTCTGGTATGGTCGGAACTGCTGACCTTCGAGTCTATTACCTTCCATTGACAAAGTCGACGTCAATCAACTCAGGAGCAGAATGCGTGGAAAGTTTGACTGAATCCCAACAGCAAGCCTGGGATTTGCTGCAGGGAGAAAATCCTGTTTTTCTCACCGGTGAGGCCGGTAGCGGCAAAAGTTATTTGGTGCGAAAGTTCACCCGGGATCACGACCCGAAGGAGTTTCCGGTTCTCGCCAGTACAGGTGCCGCAGCCGTGTTGGTGGGAGGAAGGACCCTGCACAGTTTTTTGGGGTTGGGGATTTTGGAGGGCGGGTTGGATCGCGCCGTGGCCAAGGCTTTGGGAGATCGGCGGGTGGTCCGGCGAATCAAGAAAGCCAAAGGTCTCATCATTGATGAGATATCCATGATTTCAGGAGAGACTCTGAAGGCCGCAGAAATGGTGTGCCGCCTGGCCCGAGAGGAACAAATTCCCTGGGGTGGCCTCAAAGTCGTGGTGGTCGGAGATTTTGCCCAACTGCCTCCCGTCGAGCGGTTTCGCCAGGGAACCCCGGACTGGGCCTTTCGCAGTCGGACGTGGAGGGAGTCAGAGTTTAGCCCTGCACTTCTAAAGCAGAATTTGCGCACGGGGAATCCGGAGTTCTTGCAGGTTCTCAATTCAGTCCGCAAGGGTGAGGTGACTCCCTTGGTGCGCGATTTTTTGCGTGAGCGCAGCCAACCGGTGCCCGAGGATTTTGAAGGAACCCGATTGTATCCTCGGCGCATCCAGGCTGAAAAGCACAATGAGATGCGGTTGGGAAAATTGAAAGGGAAGCTTCATCACTTTCCCTCTGTCTACAGCGGAGAATCGCGCTATGTAACTGCCATGAAGAAGTACTCACCACTTCCGGAGGAGCTAAAGCTCAAAGAGGGCGCCTTGGTGATGCTTCGGCAGAATGATCCGCGCGGGCGTTGGGTCAATGGCAGCACGGGAACATTACGGGCTGTGGGAGATGAGACCTTGATTATTGATTTACTGTCGGGTCCAAGAATTGAGATCGAAAAGACCACCTTTAGTTTGTTGGATGCAGAAGGAAAGGTGCGGGCGGCAGTGACCAACTATCCAGTCATTTTGGCCTGGGCGGCGACGATTCACAAATCACAGGGAATGACTCTGGATCGGTTGGCCGTGGATCTGGGTGATTTGTGGGAGCCCGGTCAGGCCTACGTGGCCTTGAGCCGAATCACCAATCCCGATAATTTATGGTTGACCAGTTGGCAGGAAAAGTCTGTTCGTGCTGATCCAGTGGTGACTCAGTTCTATGAGGAGATGGGCTCCAGATAAAGAATCATTTCAATAGCCGTACACTGACAGGGTGGCTTTCCGCAGCGGGTGCAATCGTAATCCACTTCACTCCAAAACAGTGGGTGTTCGCCAATGGCCTTGAAGCCGAGCTTTTCCAAATACCGCATACTTGAGTTATTTGGAGATTCCTTCCAACTATGGGCAACGACCGCCTGGCAGCCCATGGCTCTCAGGTCTTGGAGAGAGGCCTGAGACAGCTTAGGTCCCCATCCCTTTCCTTGGAGCTGAGAGCTAATAAACAGACTTTTAAAGTAGGCCACGGATTCAGGAGGGACGTTCCATCGGTCGGTAAACAGAGGGGCCGTCTCCAGTTGGAGCCACCTTGATGGTGGATAGGTGACCCTCACGCCATAAATCTGACCATCGACTCGATTGACGAGGACATAGCAAAAAGAGTGACCGTGATGGCAGGAGAGATCATAGAGCTTGTGGAAATCTTCCGGCGAATAGTAGCGCGCACCGATGTTTTCATCGGTGAACTCCAGGAAGGCCTCCTGATGGCTCAAATTCAAAGGTTGTAGCACCAGCTCCATAACTCTATTGTAACTGATCGGAGTCTCTGCTCAAAATGGCCTCCCCCGTTATCTGGGTGATATGGAGAAATGTAAGAGTTTTCATGTGGTTATATGGATGTGTCGGCCTAGATGGGACTTGTCTATTAGACCAAAACGTGGTTTGTAGACTAGCAGGTCAGTGAAAAAGGAGGACTTATGAGTGCTACGGAAAACAATCCGATTGCTTTAAATGGAATGGAGTTTGTGGAATTTGCCTCTCCAGATCCAATGGCTATGGCCAACCTTTTCGAGGCTTTTGGCTTCAAGAAGATCGGCCAACACAGGCGCAAAAAAGTTTCTCTTTATCGGCAAAACGAATCGAACCTGATCTTGAACGAGGACCCGAACAGTTTTTCTGTGGCTTTTGCCAAGGAACACGGACCCTGTATTTCGGCAACTGGCTGGCGCGTGGATATAAATGGTAAAGAGGCCCAAGATGTGGCGGCCTCCCGTGGTGCGAAGCCCCTTGAGGGCGGAGATGCCTCGGGCCACAGTTTTCCGGGGATTTATGGAATTGGGAATTCAGCTGTGTATTTTGTGGATAAGTACGGTGGCGACAATATCTATGACGGTGACTTTGAGTACACGACTGACGACAAAGTTCCCTCGGGCTCCGGCCTTATGTATGTCGACCACATGACCAACAACGTCCCGTCTGGTGAAATGCAGAAGTGGTGCGATTTTTATGAACAGGTATTTGGCTTTCGCGATATTCGATTTTTTGACATCAAAGGTGAATCCACTGGGTTGATCTCAAAGGTGATGCGTTCACCTTGCGGCAAGATCACCATTCCGATTAATGAGCCAACAGATGGGAAGTCTCAGATCCAGGAGTACTTGGACGAGTACCATGGCTCTGGAATTCAGCATTTGGCCTTTCTAACGAATGACATTATTTCAACCATCAAGAGCCATCGTCAAAACGACATTCGCTTTTTGGATGTGCCAGATACTTACTATGAGGCGGTACCGGATCGATTGCCGAATGTGACTGAGGACCTGGGCGTGCTTCAAGACCTTAAGGTGTTAGTTGATGGTGACTCTGAGGGCTATTTGCTGCAGATGTTTACCGAGAACATCATTGGTCCAATCTTTTTTGAGATCATTCAGCGCAAGAACCATCAGGGATTTGGCGAAGGCAACTTTCAGGCTTTGTTTGATGCAATTGAAAGAGATCAGCGCCGTCGTGGATATTTGAAGTAGGGGGAGTTCATGTACCATTACAGTCAGGGTAAGGCGACCAGACAGGCCCACAAGGGAATTCCCGAGGGGCACTTTGAAGAAGAGCAGGGGACTAAGGGTTTTTTTGGTCCGGTCTCTCACTTGATTCGCAAGAACCCCAGCACCAACTGGGTTGAGATCGACGGCCCATTAAAGCCACGCATGTATGACCTGGTCGAACTGCCTCATCGGGCTGGAATGCAGAGAATGCTCTTTAATCAACACATGGGCATTTACAACATGTGGATGAAGCCGGGGGACGAAAAAGAGTTTGTCGCTCGACGTAACGCCGACGGGGATTTGCTCTACTTTTGCCATAAGGGCAAAGGAATCTTGTTCTCCGACTACGGCATGTTGGAGTTCGAGGCAGGCCACTACGTGGTCGTCCCCAAGTGTATCACTCATGCCTTTCACCCATTGGACGCCTGTCAGTTTTTCGTGGTTGAGAATCGATCGAGCCACTATGAGGAGCCGGATCGTGGGCCGGTAGGTCGGAATGCTCTTTACGATGCCAATGCTCTGGTGAAGCCGGACCTTGAAGGGCAGGAGAAAAAGTTGGCGGCTCTTAATTTGGATCCACGTATCATTGCTGTCAAACACCTCGATGAAATGACGACTTATAAATACAACACCAATGTCTTTGATGTGGTCGGGTGGAAGGGGGATTTGTACCCCTTTACTCTGCACGTGGATCACCTCATGCCTTTGATGAGCCACAAGGCTCACCTGCCGCCAAGTGCCCATATCACCTTTGTGGCCCGCGACTTTGTGGTGTGCACTTTTGTTCCCCGTCCATTGGAGACGGACAAGGACGCTCTTAAGGTGCCCTTTTACCACCAGAACATCGATTATGATGAGGTCCTCTTTTATCACGACGGTGATTTTTTCAGTCGTGATAACCTTCATCCGGGGATGATGAGCTTTCATCCTGCGGGCTTTGCCCACGGTCCTCATCCGAAAGCGATTAAGACCATCGATAACAAGACTGAAACCAACGAGTACGCGGTCATGGTTGATTCCCGCTGGCCTCTGCAAAGGGATCCTTCTTTAGATAGTGTTGAGCTCAGCGAATACTGGAAGTCCTGGCAGGGGTAAGTGTGGAGTATCGGCCTGGTGATATTTTAGACGATCAACAGGCCATGTCCCTGGCTCTTGACGAGGGCAAAAAGGGTTTGGGGCGGGTATCACCCAACCCTCCAGTTGGCTGTGTCATTGTCGATAAAGATCACAGGTTAATATCAGCGGGTCACCACCAGAGATGTGGCGGCCCTCATGCCGAAATCGAAGCGCTCAATCAGGTTGATGACCCGAACAGGTTGGAAGGAGCGCAGGTTTTTGTCACCCTTGAGCCCTGTTCTCACCACGGAAAAACTCCCCCCTGTGCAGACAAGCTAGCCAGTTTGCCGTTAGCCCGAGTCGTCTATGGTTTGCAGGACCCCAATCCTAAAGTTGCTGGTCGGGGAGCTGAAAGGCTTTCCAGGGCGGGAATCAAAACTCAGGTTTGGTCGGGTTCCCTTGGCGATGAGTTAGCCGAACTCATAGAAGTATTTCGCTGCAACATGGAGAAGGGGCGACCCTTTTTTGCTCTCAAAGTGGCCACCACTTTGGACGGTAACCTTGCTGAGAAGTCCGGAAAAAGCCGGTGGATTACAGGGGAAGAGTCACGCCAACATGTCCACATTTTGCGTTCTTACTACGATTCGGTTTTGGTTGGTTGCAACACAGTCATCGTTGATGACCCGAGGCTCAATATCCGTCTTGGTGACGATGTTCGCAAAAATAAGGTCGTTATTTTGGACCCACAAAATAAACTGGGTTTTCAGATGAGGACTTACGAGTTGTTTAAGTGCCGTGGCCCAGTCGATGTTTTTCAAATCGTTAGTCCAGGGTATGAGGGTGGCGCTGACACCGATTGGAACCAACTTTCGTTGCCACTTGGTCCTACAGGTCATTTTGACTCTCTGGCTCTGGCGCATTCGCTTTTTAAGGCCGGAATCAATTCTGTTTTTGTCGAGGGCGGTGCAGACACCTTTTCCCAACTGGTGGGTTCGGGGATCGTGGATCGCTTGTATTTGTTCATGGCTCCCAAACTACTTGGCGGGATTAATGGTAAGGGCTGGTTGAATGGCTTTGCCAGTCAGGGTCTCGACACCTGTCCCAAGATGAGTTCTCATCGCGTTACGACCTTCGGAGAGGATTTCCTGATTGAAGGGCTTCTGCAGATTGCAGACGAAGGCATGGCCTAGGGCTTGTCCATATCTGAGACGAGTTGTCGGGCAGTGAATCAATTTGTATCATTTAGACCTAGTGTCTCCATATTATTCGCGAAATTTTGCCGAGAAATTTCAATAAGTAGCCGATAAGATATGGCTTATAGAGGATATGTTAACTGGTTTTAGAAAACTCCAATCCCGGGGACGAGGCCTGCCTTGCCCAGGTGGTGTGTGCGGCCAACGGAAGTGCGACTGATGAGTGTTGATGATTTGATTCCAAAACAATGGCGAGATCGGGTAAAAGTGGTCGACCTAGCCTCGCCATCGACCTCTCCACAGGAGGGATCAGCAGTCCTTGGTTTGACTGACCAAACGGACGACTCATCAATTCTTGAGCATGCGATTGGTGGTCTGCAGCACATCTGCCAGGTTAACGGTGTCTTTTTTAACCAAGAGGTAAAGGCAGCGGCTCAAATCCTCGTCTCTCCTCAAGATTATTTGAACTTTCCGGTGACAGCCTTGTTGCGGCCGGGCTTCTGCAGTCAGGAAGTTGAAGACGAGATCTGTGTGTTTTCCAGGAGCTTTTCCGGGTCGGGAGAAAAGGATCAGGTATTGGCCGATTTTGTCGAGTGGTCGCAGACGATTTCCAAGTCTGGATCCTTTGTTGACGAGATCAAAAGTGTCGCAGACGAGTTGGTCATGAATGCCGTTTATAACGCTCCGTTTTTGGACTCCCAGGGAGTTCGCGAGGATGTCAGTCTGGAATCTGATGAAGTAAAGAGCGGCCGGGGTCGTCAGGCAACGTTGTTTGCCGGAGTATTTGAGAAGCAGCTTGTGATTGGTTGTCGGGACGATTGGGGTACCTTGAAGGTCGATAGGCTATTGCAAAGGATTAAAGGTACCTTAGATAAGGGAGTGGCTGAGAATATGAACATGGAGGGGCGAGGCGGTGCCGGTATTGGCTCCTACATGATCTACAACGCTGGTGTTTCGTATTACGCGGGAGTTGATATTGGTAAACGAACCGTTGTGTGTTGCAAGGTTCCCTTGGGAATGAGTAACCGAAAAAGGTCTGAGGAGCCTAAAAATCTTCATTTTTTTGAGATAGGCGAGTAACGCATTAGGAGGAACGTATGGGTGAATTTAACGTCAACAAAAAAGAAGATGGTGGGGCATTGGTGATGACCTTCGCCGGCCAAATAGACGAAGACGCCAATTTTTCGGGTGTCGATTTTGGCAGTGCTTCGTCCATTGTCCTCGATTTGGACAAGGTGGCTTCGATTAATTCTTGTGGCATCCGCGAGTGGATCAAATGGATTCGGACGGCGCCATCGGGAAGTGCCATTACCTACCGAAATTGTCCAAAGGTGATCGTTGACCAAATCAATATGGTCGCGGGCTTTCTGCCGGACAATGGTACTGTTGAAAGTTTTTATGTGCCCTACTATTGCGAAGAGTCTGGTAACGAAAAGATGATTCTCTTTAGAAAAGGCGTGGAATTTAAAGACGGTGGTGAAGTATTACCTCCGGGTGACGTCAAGTGTGACGAGTCTGGCGAAGAGATGGAAATGGATGTCATCGAAGCCAAGTATTTCAAGTTCCTCCAGAAGGGTTGATGGATTACAAGTTCTTCGATGCTCTCCTAGATGCGGTATTCATTGTCGATGAGCACCGCAAAATCGTTTACTGTAATGAGTCTGCAGCGACTTTCTGTGAGTCCTCCATTCGCCGGCTCACCAAAGGCGCAAAATTTGACAATGTATTGGATGTTGAGGATGCCTCGGTTTACAATTTCCCTCACCATACTGACGGAATAGGTGAGGCCACTCCCTACATAGAGACTCAGGTGACCCTGAAAGCCGGCAAATCGGGCCGGGTTCAAATTTCCGTCCAGCCCTATCCGAGCCCCAAGGATCAACCTCTTTGGGCCATCATCATTCGCGATGTTACATTGGAAGAAATGCTGGCCAGCAAGTACCGAGGGGAGCTGGAGCAAAAAGAGGAATTTATTTCTCAGCTTCAGGAAGCCAAAAAAGAGCTGGAAGCTTACTCCAAAAACTTGGAAGCCATGGTCGAAGAGAGAACGGCCGAGGTTAAGGCGGCCAACCAGATGCTCAATGCCATTATGAATAGCCTTGGCCAGGGCTTTTTGGTCTTCGATGAAAGCGGAACCTGTTCAGATGTATTTACCCGGGCCTGTATTGATATTCTGGAGACAGAACCTGGCGGCAAGTCGATTGAAGGTGTTCTTAAGCTTGAGGGGCCAGGCAAGGAACAATTTGAGATGTGGCGCAAGGCTGTGTTTTCAGAAACTCTGCCCTTTGATACCTTGATTGACCTGGCTCCGCGCCTGTTTAACCATAGCTCTGGTCGGCGCATCACTCTTGATTACTATCCCATTAAGAAAAACGGATCTGGGATTGATCAACTGGTACTAGTAGCGACTGATAAAACTAGTGAATACGAAACATCACAGGCCTTGGAAATTGAAAAAGAACATGCTCAGATGACTTTGAAAATATTCAAAGGCAGAGATCAGTTTGCCCAGTTTTTGAAGGCCACTCGAATAGCCATCAGCGCTCTTAAAAGACAGTTGGAGCGCTCAAGTCCGGAGAACTTTGACGCCGATGAGGCCTTTCGCCGTCTTCATACCATGGAGGGAGAGGCCGGGGCATTTTCTGCGGTGGAGCTGAGAAATGCGGCCCGAAGTTGCCAGGGTGATCTTGAGCCATTAAGAATGTTGGAGTCAGATGCGGATGCCCCGGCCCTGTTTGCCAAGTTTGTTAATAGTGTGGACGGCTTGTCGGGAGCACTTGATGAGTTCATGGGTCTTCATGGTGAAGTCCTAAAAGCTCTGTCTGTAGATGGAAAAACCAAGGTTGAGGTTGAGGAGCAGGAATTGCGCGATCTCCTTGCTCGGCTTCGTGAGCGGGGAGTGCCCCCGTCTGAGCTTGCACCCCTCCACGATAGGTACTTGAAAAAACCCATTCATCAAATCCTTGAGCACTACAATAACGTCATTCACCTGGTAGCAGAAAAACAGGGAAAGCATGTGGAGGCGATTGAATTTGACGGTGAAAATATCCGTCTCCAGTCTCAGTGCTATCAGAGCTTTTTTGCCTCTCTTGTACATGCCTTCAGAAATGCCGTTGATCACGGGATTGAAGAATCAGATGTGCGCTTGATGTGCAGTAAACCAGAGGCCGGCACAATCCGTGTAAGTACGAACTGGAAGGTCATTCACGGGGGTAAGTGGATAGAAATGATCATAGCGGACGATGGTGGTGGGATACCCGCAGATATTATTCGCGAGAAGTTGAAGAAATTCGTGGCCGAGGACAAGATATCCGAGATGAGTGATGAAGATGTTTTGCAGTATATCTTTCACCCCGGGTTAAGCAGTCGTGATGTGGTCGGTGAGTTTTCCGGACGGGGAGTGGGAATGGACGCGATCAAGACGGAAGTCTTGAATCTTGGCGGTGAGGTACACGTCGAAAGCTCACTGGGCGAGGGCACAAAGATCACAATACTAATTCCAGAAGTGGATGGTGAGCTGGACCTGGCCAAATCGGCCTGAGATTCTGTGGACGATCTGAGAGGGTGGCTGTTATTATGGATCAGATAGTGACGGCTGGGACTTAAAAATGTTCGGTAAAGAAACACACATTTTGGTGGTCGATGACTCGGTGAACATCCGTCGGGTAATTGTCGACAATCTGACCCGTCTGGGATTCAAAAAAGTGGCAACAGCGAGTGAAGCCAACGAGGCATTTGGCAAACTGTCGTTTTTTGTGGATAGCCCAACTCCGATTCAGTTGGTTCTGTCGGATCTCAATATGCCAGGACCAAGCGGTCTGGATTTTCTAAAGAAGGTTCGCGCCGACGAGAAGTTTAAGGACCTGCCGTTTATTCTTATAACGACAGAGAGCGAAAAAGGGGCTGTCATTGAGGCGGCGGTGAGTGGCGTCAGCGGATATGTGGTCAAACCGTTTAACATCGAGACACTCACCAAGCGGCTTCAGGACGCCTGGACCAAGCATCACGGCGGCGGAGAATAAGCCCCGCAGGTGACGCGGCGAGCATGGCTATTCCTTGGCCCAGTCGGACCACTTAAATCATCATAATTTTTCTCAAATTTCCGATAAGACACTTGGATGAAAAAGGGTGAAATTAATATTCTTGTTGTCGACGACGACGATAGTTCTCGCGCAGCGCTAGCTGAGGCCATTAAGCGTGCAGGATTTCGGGTTACCGAGGCTTCCAAAGTCGAGGAGGCTTTGAACGCCGTTCGCATTAAGCCGGTTCATGGCGCCATCCTCGATTGTATGTTGCCGCGGATGAATGGCATTCAACTGGCAACCGAGTTGCGCTCCAGTCGCTTTGGCAATGGCCCTCTGGTTTTTGTCTCAGGGATATTTAAGGATCGGGCCTTTGCTCAAGATGCGATTAAAAAGACTAAGGCTTTGGAGTACTTTACCAAACCAGTTCCATTAAACGCATTGGTTGAGATTTTTGAAGACAAACTGAAAGATCTTATCGACGCCCCTAAGGTTCCTCTTCACGCACTCTTGTCGAAACCCTATGCATCCAACCGTGAGCGTCTGAAGGCTCTCGAATCGATCGAGGAAATCACCGGCTTTGATTTGCCATTGGTCATCTCGATCATTATGGACTCGGAGAGCACAGGCTTCTTAAACGTGGTGACAAAAGAAGGCGATATCTCCGGGATCACATTTGTAAAGGGCGGCATCACCAAAGTGGACACTGCGGAAAGTGGCAGCATGGTGGGAGGGCTTCTTATCAAAAAGGGCTTTCTCACCCAAAAGGACTTTGAAGAGCTACCAGAAAAAAAGCGCAGGGGTGATGTGCTCAAGCACCTGATTAATGAGAGCTTGATCAGCCCCCATGCGGCTGACGTGGTCAAGGCTGAACAGGCGATTCACGGTCTTCGTGGGCTGTTTAAAAACGTGCCTCTGCAGATCAACTTTGTTCCCGAACGCATTAGGGACAAGTCGACGCCGGTTAACGCCACCCAGCTGACCCCGATGTTTAACGAAATCATACAACAAGAGATTTCGCTTCCCTGGTTTGAGAAGTTCTATCATGATTGGCTCGACCATCCCATGCGTATGGGCCCCGACTTTTCCGACGATCATCAAGTGCTTAAACTTGGGGTGGCGGATGATCTGCCCAATCTTGTGGAGAATCTTCACAAGGAACTTACAATTAACGAGGTCCTTGACGAGCAAGGCTATGACAAGGAGAAGTTTTTTAAAGCACTTCACTTAATCGCCTTACGCCGTTTGATTGTATTTGATGATGCGAAGCGGACCAAGAACCTTGAAGAGCAGTTGGCGCGTTTAAAGGTGATTTTAAAGGAAGTGGAGAAAAAGAACCCCTTTCAGATTTTTGAGTACTTCGGAACCGGCCCGAATCCCCACGTGAAGGACGTGGAGCGGATCTACAAAGAATTTGCCCGCGCCAACCATCCGGACATTTTACCTCCGAATGCCACTGAGGAAGTAAAGCAGACCGTTCACAAGGTGTACGCCATTGTTTCTGATGCCTATGATATTTTAACCAATGAAGGCAAGAGAGAGCGATTCGTCAGCGGTCAGCGCCAGCAGGAGGCGGAAAAGCAACTGCGCGCAGAAGGGATTGCCGAAGAGGCCCTTGTTCAGCTTCGGCGGGGTCGTGCCAGTGTGGCTCTTGAAAAACTGGAAGAAGCTTATAAACTTCATCCCTGCACGGCGAACGTGATTTCCCTGTGTTGGGCCAAGCTTAAGGCCCATACTGGGGATGTGCCCTATGAGGTTCAGAAAGAGGTCGGTCATCTATTGGAGCAGGTGACCCACGAGGATCGTCGTTCGCCCAATTATCTTTTTGTCAGCGGTTTGCTCAAAAAGGCTGGGGGAGACTATGAAGGTGCTCATGCTCAGCTTGATAAAGCTTTGGCTCTAGACCCGAATTTCCTCGATGCTCGGCGGGAGATCTCCTCACTCAAGCGGGCAAAGGCCACTAGTGCTGACAACACCTTTACCGGTGAGCTCACGTCAATCGTCGGTCGGTTGTTTAAGAAACAAGCCAAGAAATAAAGGCCCCCTTAATTTTTGATCTGCAAAATCCTTCATCAGTGAAATCGGTCACTCAGCCTCCCGCCATGCGCGACGGCAGAGGATTCGGATTTACGGAAATGGCTCGGTACCCAGACCTTCTTCTCCGATAAAGGAGGTCCCAGGTTTTGCAGATCAATAATTAAGGGGCTGAGTGCGATGGAATTGGAGAATCATTTTTCGCGAAGTTTGCGGATGTTTTGCTGGAGGATGGCTTCGAGGACCTTGAGTTCGTTGTCGGTGGGTAGATTGTGTAACAATATGCGCTTGAGGGTGATATAGGCACTAGAGCGTCGCTTTTCCAGATCAAATCCCATGGCCACCAGCCAGTCGCGAATAGATTGGTCAGGAAAGAAAAGCTTGCGCCCCTTTTCATTGTCGTCCACGCCACCTGACTCCACGGGCTGAGAATCTTCACTGGCGCCATCTGCTTCAATTGAATGGGCCCACTCCTGAGCAATGTAGGACGCCAGGATGGCGGCGTGACTGAGGTTGATACTGGGGAACTCCCCAAAGGTGGGAAGGCTGGCCCGGTAGTTCACGAACTTAAGATCCTCGGCAGAGAGGCCGTCGTCTTCAGGGCCCAAAATTAAATATACAGGTAGAGGCACAGTCTCCGGCGGATCAACAGGAATTCGCGACAGGACTTCAGGAAGAGGTAGGGCACTGCGGAGCTTGCCATCCCTGCGCGTGAGGCCGATTCGAATGCCTCGGCCTTCTTGCGAATAAAACTCCTCCCAGGAAGAATAAGTGAGACGTCTCTCCAAAAAATCTTGGGCCCCGGCAGCGCCTTGGCGAGCCTTGGAATTAACCTCGCACTGGGGATCGACCAAAATAAGTCGATGAAATCCCATATTTCCCATGACCCGGGCTGTAGCTCCCAGATTGGTAGGGTAAATAGTTCGCACCAGTACAAGGTTGAGTTCGACTAACATGGCATCGTTTTAGCCAGTCGGATGCCTTCGGCTATACAGCTCTGCACGTCTTCAGAGCGGGGGGGGTTCTCAACTAGATTTTTTTCTATTCGTTTTGCAATGTCATGTAGGTCGAGCTGTAGAGCCAGCTCCAGAAGTTCCACTCCCATGAGCCACTTGCCGGCGTAATCCTCCAAATATCGAGCCACAAGTCCCTGGAGTTGATCAGCCCGCGCAGTGCCGGTGCTTGTGTTATTTCGGAGGTCTCGAATACTTTGGTAAAAATCAAACTCTCTTAGGCGCTCAGGACTTCTTTCCTTTGATGGCACACGTTTGGCGACAAAGTCATCCAGATTGCCGTAGGAGGTTCGATCGGCGGGTCCGCCAAAGACAGAGGGAATGGTACAGCCAACGGCCATATCGAAGACCCCCCAGCCCGGCTCAAACAAAACCTGGTCTTTATTTTTAACAGTACAATCATTGAAGGCGATGACTACAATTTGGCCATTGCCTCGCAGGATACTCTTGATCTGCCCTTCGACCCAAATGCCACTTGCAAACTCAAGGCGAGTTTTTTGGCCAATCACAATTCCCAAGCGAATTAGGTCCTGGCTGTCCATGGCGGATAGGCATTTAGCCTCGTTCTTAAGTAATCCGACCGGTGATCCAAATCCTTCTTTGTGATAGGTCGTACCATGCCCATCCAGTTCTCGGCGATTAAGACTCAGTTGGGCGGGCCCTTGAAAGCGAACATATGTAGGCTCATCCTGTCCCGCAACCTGACCATGCAGATACTCAACCAAGACACCTGAAACTTGTAGGCCCGAATTGAACTCTACCGTATTGACAGTCTTGGCCTGTACAGCCTTTTCCAATCCAACCAGGCCACCTTGGCGAAACGCCATGCGATGAGCAAGTTCGCCAAGAACGGTCTCAAGAGTTTCAAAGGTGGGTGTCACAAACAGCTGTGGCTGCTGTTCGGTGATGTCGTATGAGTAGTCCAAACAATGAACGGTGAGAGGAATTTTTTTGACCTTGGGCTTTAGACATTCTTTAGATTCACCAACTGAGGACAGCAATCCTGCGCCAAAGATTTTTGGTTCATTCACATCACCAATCAATCCGTACTCAGCCGTCCACCAGTTCATTCGTCCTAGATAAGCGGCTTCGCTGTTGTAGGAAATGGCTGAAGTGGCTTTATCCAAAAGGCGGCCCGCCTCAGCGACCTGATCAGGGGTGCTGGTGGGGTCTTCTTTAGTGTCACTGAGAACACGGATGGCTTCGTACTGATCCATGTCCTCTTTACTGATAATGGCTTTACTTGCGACCTCTCCATATCGCTTAAGATATCGAGCAAAGGCCGGATCGACCAAAATGGGCGCGTGACCTGCCGCCTCATGGACGATGTCCGGAGCGGGAGTGTAAAGAACGTGATCGACGGTGCGCATATCGCTGGCGATCGGCAGAATACCCAAGGACTGAAACTCCATAAAAGCTGCTGGTGGAATAAATCCACTCACCGGCAGAGCCGACCAACCGAATTCCCGCAGTTTTGCATCCATGTCTGAAATGCGTGGGATTTCTTCACTGGTAATGCCGGTCTTGGCAAGGCCATCAACATAGCAGGGGTGGGCATACTCGGACAGGTAGTCGATGAGTCGACGCATAATGTAGCGCCACACGGACTGGTCCTCTGACGTGTATCTCTCGTAATCTTGATCTACCACATACTTTTTGAGGTGATCAGGAATTCTGACATTCTTGACCTTGGAACTGGACACCACAATCTCCTTTTTCGCCCTTATAAATACGGATCAGATTGAACCAGATAGTTTTCTACATAATCGGCAACACCTTTTTCCAGGGACCATTGGGGCTGACTCAGGCCTTCGGCAAAAGCCTTTTCCATATTAGCTTCTGTGAAATACTGGTACTGGTCGCGGATATCAACAGGAACATCTATCCACTCAATTTTCAGCTTCTGTCCCAAGGAGGAAAAAACTGCTTGAGCGAGGTCCAGCCAAGTCCGTGCTTTGCCAAATCCCTGGTTGTAAATCCCGTTGCGAATGCCGCCTTTGGACTCATAGATTTCAACCATCCAACGAGTGATATCTTTAACATAAACAAAATCGCGGAGTTGTTTGCCGTCCTCATAGTTTGCATTGTGCGATTTAAATAGGCGAAGTTGTCCGGTCTCTTCAATTTGCTGAAATGCCTTAAATGCCACACTTGCCATCGGACCTTTGTGATACTCGTTCGGTCCATAGACGTTAAAAAAGCGCAGTCCTTGCCAGTGGGGGGGGTGGCTTTCCTGTTTTAGAGCCCAAATATCAAAATCAAGCTTGGACTTTCCATAAAGATTAAGGGGGGTGAAGGACTCGGGGTCTGTTCGGTCGCAAAATCCCTGGGAGCCGTCCCCGTAGACAGCGCCACTACTGGCATATTGAAAGGGAATTTGGTGTTTGGTGCAAAACTCAAATAGGTGACGGGTGTACTCGGTATTATTTTTTCTTAAGTATTCGGCATTTTTCTCGGTAGTTGAGGAGCAGGCGCCCATGTGAAAGACAGCCTCAAGATCTTTGGCTACGGTCGAGAGATGTGAGGTGAGGTGATCGGCCGGGACAAAGTCCTTAAAGGTTCGCTTCCGCAGGTGGTCCGATCTGTCTTTGGGCTCAATATGGTCAGAGACGAGCAGGTCCGTACGTCCTCTCTGGTTGAGTTCCCATACCAACGCACTACCAATAAAGCCTGTGGCCCCTGTCACCAGAATCATAATCCACTCCTTGGGGGTAGCCTTATCATTATTATGGGAGAATGCGAACTAAATATCTTCCTTGTGGCCGTCAACTAAGGTCAGGAAGGACTCAATCAGATGACGATTTCTGCCGGGGATTTGGGGCTCAGTGGCAGAGGAGGCCTGGTCAGGTCGAATGCTCTGATTAATGATGAACTCGTCCATGACCTGCTGAATCTCAGAGTTGGAAAACCCAGCTTTCTTAGACTCCATGATCTCGCCCACAATGTGGATGAGGGCATTGCCCGTAATGCGGTCCTCGCGGTTGAGCACGGTGGCCCGTTGGTAGAGCTGATCAAGTAGGGCCTTTTTACCCTTTCCTGATCGGCGGATGGAGATCGTGATCAGGTGGAGATAATCGTGCTTGAGTGTGTCGAGGCGGCGGCGGAGTGCGGGGGTCAACTTGGAATCCTTTCGCCCCGCATACTCCGAAAGCATGGATTTGAACAACTCGGAGGTCGGATACTCAGCCGTCTCCATATCTTCCATGTGATCATGATAAAACTGGATCAAATTACGAACCAGAGTCCTCATATTTAAGACGGCAGGACGGTTAACCCCATCGGCCACTTTTTGTGCCTCTTTTCGGGTTTTAACTCTCTCCAGGGCGGTAAAGTTCAAGTAGAGCTTCTCCACATCCCGGCCATAACGCTTCATCAAATTTTCAATTTCCTTTTCTGGAAATCCAAGTTGATGGAGGAATTCTTGGCGCAGATTCTTCTGAACCTGATGATCAAACCTTCTGATAGCGGGGTGGCGGTGAAACCTCTCTAGGGGGAGCCGCTTTCCGGTTTCCAAGTAATGGACGATTTGGGCAAATGCCTGCATCATCAGTCGGGCCTTGGGGATTTGCTGATTCAGATTTGTTGAAAACCTCTCCACATCATCATAGCGATACTGGTCGTGGCGAATGCCAAACTGGCGTACGCTTCCGTAGTCAATGATTCCACCGTTGGCCAGAACATTGTCTCCATCCCAATCCAGCCAGGCAAAAATATAGTGGCGATCGAGTCGAGCCACGAATTTGGCGAAAGCGGAACAGACTTCCCGTAGCATCAGCCTGTATTTGTTTTTTTGGTGAATACCAAATTTCCATTCGCGATTTCGATGCTGTCTGACAATCAAGTAGTCCACCGCACGCCTCAGAGCTGCTCGATCTTTTTGCTTTAAAAACAAAAACAAGTGGGCCGGTCGAATGAGATTGGGGGCCGCTCGTACGCCGATTCCCAATCCGTCGCCAAGATCAATAACTGTTAACATTCGTTCTGTAATCAAGCCCTGGCGGTGAAAAATTTCGGCCATTATCGATGCGCCATAGAGCTCATCTATCTCGGCCATGCCGCATCCGTAGCCAAAATCCGTTGACCCACTCTGTAGAGGCTTGCCAGCCTCTACAGCTCCTGGAGCCAGACGGGTAACTCCAATTCCCCGGCTACTTACATCCCAGATTCGATTTTTTCCTTTAAACACTCCATTCCAAATACATCGGCCGTCACCGCTAGTTTTGCCCTGTTTGTTCTGATGTTGGAGCTGCAGATAGCGGGTGGCCATGTGCGGGTAGGGTTTAATTTTCGACTTGGGAAATTGCACACCTTGTTCCTGGTCATACTCATTGATGATTCGAATACTAAAAGTTTCAATGATCTTTTTGCGCAGAGCCGGAGTGAGCTGATTAGGATGATCTTGTGCAATGAGCCCCATGTCTTTGGCCAAGTCAAAATTGAAATAGGCAACTTTGCCATCCGGGAGAACACGAACATTGTAAGGCACGTATCCCTCAGGAACCTCATCCATCCAGGGATGTCGGCCGTCGAGTTGATCAAAGGAGGAATAATCAACATCTGATGATTCTACGGGACGAACTTGCTGCAAAGTCTTGAGGCTTGTTCGTGAGAGCTTCTTTTGGCTCAAGACGAAACACTCCTTTGGTTGAGGTCCATGTCACATCACGAACCACTTATCGGCACAAAACCGTGAGGGCTTCATATCTTGAGCGATATTAAGTGCTTAAGATGAAAATTGCCTTCCTCTGATGCTCTATCAGAGGAATTCCACTGCGGCGAAACCACCGAAATCAGTGGAAAAATTGGTTACCTGACCTTTGTAGAGGCGAGCCACGACATTTTGGATTTTATCCTGGTAGACATAAAATCTGAGATCAAACTTCCACCCCTTGGGATCGACGTCCTTTTGGCGAAATTTAGGCTCCGGAGCGGGCGCAAACTCCTGAACCAGGAAGTCCTCATCAAGTGCCCGCTGAAACACCGTGCGGGAGATGCGTTCCCCTCGATAGACAGACTTCCCACCATACTGGTTTTTGGGTTTGAAAAACAGTCGCTTACGTTCCGCCCAAAGGGAATCAGGGTTTTCATAGCTGCGCGCCTCACGGGTCGGCAAGACGAACTGATTGATTGCATCCCAGTCAGCAGAATCCGATCCGATCCCTTGCTGAAAGCTTTGGGAACCCAGTTCAATCATGCGGTACTTGTCGGCCAGGACAAGATACTCATATGGGTTGGGACTAAACAGACACCAGCCTTGCATGAAAGCCTGGCGAAGATGAATTGACTCTGGACGATTGAGATAAAAGTCACAATATCGATTATAGAGGAAATCAATTTTTTCTCCCCCAGGAGTAAGGAGAGCCTGCCGGTCCTTATCAATCTTCAGTTTTTCAAATGATACAATCTCTGGTTCCCATTTCCACTTGGTGAACAAATCCTTGTACATAAGGAATTCGATGTAACGATTTTGCTCTTCAATCTTCTCATCTGTGATGACAATTTTGCGAGGTTCTCCGTTGCCTCCATAGAAAAGGCGATACTCCTCAACAAAGGATTGTTTCAGTTGGTCCAGTGAGGGCGGGGTTAGTCGGTAGGTGTCGCCGTGGCAACGGTGTATGACGTCAGTGATGAGGTACATTGCCGCATTTGTATTAACCTCGATCAGGCTGTCTTTTGTTTCGCCGGAGTGAAAATCATAGGCCATTAATACTGAATTGTTTTTGGTTGGGTGAGTGAGTAGTTCGGAGTCTTTGGTTGCAATTGCCTGTCGAAACTTAGCGGACCGGGAGAGATGATAGAGTTGGTGAACTGCCTCCCGGGCCCGGTCGAGAACTTTGCTAGGAAGTTGAATAACATATGGAGATACGGTCTTCCGTAAGTCCATATGTTGGGCAATAGGTAAAGAGGAGGGGTACTCCTCTTTCATTATCGATTCAAAACACTGGTAAAATTCAGAAGGCATTTAGCCGGCAGTTACGTGCTTTTCGCCTGGCTTCCAGCCAGCGCCGCACAACTCTCCCGTCTTAAGGCCAGTCAGCACCCTCAGGATTTCATTGGCGTCACGACCCACGTTGAGATTGTGAATACCCATGTACTGAATCACACCTTCAGGGTCGATGACGAAGGTACCGCGAGTGGCAATACCGGCATCTTCCAAAAGGACACCATAGTCGCGAGAAATCCTCTTGGTCACATCGCCAATGAGTGGGTAGTGAAGGTCTCCCAAATCATCCTTAATCCAGCGACGGTGAGAATGAACAGAATCAATAGAGACACCAATCACTTCTGCGCCAGCTTCCTTGAACTTAGGCAAAAAGTCGCGAAACTGGGTGATCTCAGTTGGGCAAACAAAAGTGAAATCAAGAGGGTAAAAATAGAGCACCACCCATTTACCTTTGTAATCTGAAAGACTGATATCTTTAAAGTCTCCACCATCGACAACGGCAGGCGCTTTAAACTGGGGTGCAGGTTGACCGATCATTGGCATTTGAACTCCTCCTAATTTAACGCTTAACACCAAAGTACAACTCAGATATAGAGCAAATTTTTGCCACAAAACCGGAAAGGCTGCAAGGTATCAACCACATGGAAGCCGCTGGAATGCATGGAATCTTACGTACTGCATCGTCGGGCGTTGTGGATTGTAAGCACCTATTTGAAGGCCCTCTTCACAAAATTGGATTTCGGATAGGCACTATGATTAACCTGTGGGATAGAGCAGAGAGCTTAGGGGGTCAAATTTGAAGCTGGTGACTTGGAATGTGAATGGAATAAGGGCCTGCGCTAAAAAGGGTTTGCTCGAATATTTGGAGCGGGAAGACCCGGATATCTTGTGCATTCAGGAGACCAAGGCTCATCCCGAACAGCTGGACGAGAGCCTTCTTCATCCTCCCGGCCGCTCGGCCTATTGGTCGTCCGCCCTCAAGCGTGGCTACAGTGGAACGGTCACCTACACCAAAAGAGAGCCCGACTCCATTCAACATGGGATTCGCGTGCGAAAGTTCGACTCTGAAGGGCGTTTTGTTGTGACCCAGTATCCGGACTTTCTTCTCTACAACGTTTACTTCCCAAACGGGGCGGCCAGCGAAGAGCGACATGACTTTAAACAGGAGTTTTTGGAGAAGTTTCGCCGTCATTTGGCGAAAAGGATTGCTGAAGGATTGGAAGTCATTGTTGTTGGCGATTATAACGTCGCCTACAGGGAGACTGATGTCTTTGATCCCGTTCGTCTTAGCAAGGTCAGCGGATTTTTACCCGAGGAAAGGGAATGGTTTGGCCGCTTTCTGGAAACGGGCTTTGTCGATTTGTTCGTCCATTTTCATCCGGAAAAAAAGGACCAATATACATGGTGGTCCTATCGGGAGAACGCGCGCATTGCTAACCGGGGGTGGAGAATTGATCATATCTGTGTCACTCCCGGACTCGTGTCTCGTGTTCAGGACATTGAAATTCAGGATCAACAACTGGGCTCGGATCACTGTCCAGTTAAAGTTGTGATGGAGCTATAAGTGTTATTCTATTTGATTTTTATATTTACCGTTATGCCCCTTGTGGAACTGTTCTTCTTGATCCGTGCCGGGCAGATTATCGGTCTGTGGAATACCATAGCCGTCGTCATGGTGACAGGAATACTGGGGGCTTCGTTTGCCCGCAGTCAAGGGAGGTTAATTTGGAAAGAGGTGAATGAAAAATTGGCCCGAGGGGAAATGCCAGCGGACACGGTGTTTCATGGCTTTCTAGTTTTTGCTGGCGGGCTCCTTTTGATCACTCCGGGCTTTGTAACTGACTTCATCGGTCTTTCCATGGTGATGCCAGGTCCTCGCCACGTTATCCTACGGATTCTCAAGCAGGCCGTGGAAAAGAGAATGCAAAGCGGCCAAATTCGCTTTTATCAATCCAACATCCATTCCCAGACCATTCATCAAAATGTGAGAGATGAAAGTTCTCGGCCAGTTCGGGAAGTCATCGACATCGAAGCTGAAGAAAAAGAGTGACCTTTACTGGGAAAACCACAGCTGGGCGACATAGGCCACGTATAGGGCCAGAAAAACGACCCCAATGGGGCGGGTGAGGGTGCGTTTGCCAATGAAGTAAGCGGGAATCAGAGCTACCGTCACTCCCAGCATCCACAAGAAATCCATTTGTAGCATACGAGGATGAACCTCTAGGGTTTTAAAGCTGGCGGCCGCACCTGTGACCATAAGAGTATTAAAGATATTTGAGCCGATCACATTGCCGACGGCGATTCCGCCTTTGCCTCTTAGTGCTGCTATGGACGAGGTGGCCAATTCCGGCAGACCTGTTCCCACCGAAACGATAGTGAGGCCGATGAACCTTTCGCTAAAACCAAAAAACCGGGCGATAGAGATACTTCCCTCTAGAGCCAAGTGCGCTCCACCCATTAAGGCGAGAAGGCCAAGACACAAATAGCCCAAATCCCAACCCAAATGCTTAAGCTGTTCCATGGTTTCTTCTTCGTCAGGATGAACATCGATGCCAAATCGACGACGAGACTTTATGACGGAAAAAACCATAAAGCCGACAAACAGGGCCAAGAACAGAGCCCCTTCCCATTGGTAAATAAGGGAGTCACCACTAAACACCCACATCAGGGCGCAAACTATAATCAAAAAAGGGATTTCCAGGCGAATTTGACTGGGAATAATGCGGTTCACACGAATGAGGGAGGCAACCCCTAAGATGACTAAGATGTTAAAGATGTTAGAGCCAAGCACGTTGCCAATGGCGATGTCAGGGGATCCACGATGGGTGGCCATGACCGACGTGATCATCTCGGGAACGGAAGTGCCGGCGGCAATGATAGTTAGGCCAATGACAGCGGGGCTCACGCGAAACCGACAGGCCAGACTAACAGCAGAGAGGACCAGCCAATCTCCGCCAAACAACAAGAGTCCAAATCCAAGAATGACTGAGCCCGCGGGGAGAAGAAGTTCCATTAACATTCCTAGCCAGAAAGCGTTCCTTTGCGGCAGATATAACACAAAGGCCTGCGGGTCTCACATAAAAGTGGTCTCAGGATAAAAAAATGGGCCAGGTTTTCTTGGAGAGAAATGGCCAAGGTTTGCTCCAATTGGTAGGATTTGAATAGGAGATGAAATCGATAATGAATAGAGGCCTAACATGCCTGATTGTTTTATCTGTTATGATTTTGAGCTCACAGGCTCAAGCACTTTGTGTAAGTGCCTTTGAGGCCAACCTACGTAAGGGTCCTGGGGGAAAGTTTCCGATTTCTTGGGTGGTCGGGCGCTACACGCCGCTGATAAAGTTGGAATCTAAAGGACGTTGGTATCGAGTGGAAGACCAAGATGGTGAGAAGCATTGGGTGTCCGCAAGTCTGGTGACGACCAGTTACCAATGCGTTTCAGTAAAGGGAGCAACAGCTAATCTTCGGTCTGGTCCAGGTACTAACTTTTCTGGAATTCATTACGGGTTTGCAGACAAGTACACTCCCTTCAAGCGCATCAATTTAAAAAATGACTGGTACCAGGTCGAGGATGAAGCAGGATATAAATTTTGGGTCCACAACTCTACGGTATGGCGCCCCGTAACCGTCAGCAAGATCGGTTTCTAACCTCGCGTACCTATTAGAATACCATTTAAATATAAACACTTAGGCTAATAGTGCTCAATTTTTAACCAGACCGAAGGGGTGGTGTGTCTCAATGTGAAACACAATGGGGAATTGCGTTTAAAAAACCTGAAATTAAATTTAAGATTAGATGCTTTTGATTTTAGGCAACCCGCGCAATGAGACAGAATTTTGTTGCAAGTCAAAGGCTTAGAGGATTTAAGAGGTTTTAAGAAAAATTCTTGCCAAGGCCACGATGGCTATGTGTAAATAGTTCAGTTCCATTTTGGCACTATGAACACAGCAAGGGGAGGGAGCTAGAATGAGCAACTTGCCAAATGACTTGATTACCAAGTGTCGACAAAAGCTTCTTGATGCCAAAGCCGAATTGCTCAACCGGGTTAAGGAAGCGCGCATGGATTTGCATACTTCTGAAGATCGCGGGGGAGACGAGGGCGACCAGACGATGAGAGCACTGGCTGAAAGTGAATTCCTCAGCATGACAGAGCGTTTGCGTAAGCAGCTGATGGAAATCGAAATTGCGCTTTCCCGAATTGAAAATGGCAATTACGGTATTTGTGAAGAGACCGAAGAGCCCATTGAGCCGGATCGCTTGTTGGCGATTCCCTGGACCCGCCTCAGTATTGAAGGCGCAGAGATTCGCGAGAGCCTTAGGAAGAAGTACGCTCGATAATCATCCGCTGCTCAGATTCTTTTTGTTCCAAAACTTGTCTTTTGATCTCAAGGGCCGTGTACAAGCGGCCCTTGTTTGCACCAGGACAAAAGTCCACCACGTCCTTGCGCCAGGCCTTGGGGTTCATGACTTCGGGCCAAAAGGGCCATGTTCGACATTGGGTGGGTCGTCCCTTGTAAACCCTGCATTTGTTGTTCTCTAAAAACAAACACTCCGGACCATCAGGGTTTTCTTTTAGAAAGTAAAAGCCGTCTTCCTTGCCCGTGTATCTGCGGGTGAACTCCTGGGTCGTCATCTTAAGTTCGCGGGCCAGATCACGACGGTCCTGAAGAGTCAGGTAGACATAACCCCACTGCCCTCGAGAGATGCAGCAGCGGCCGCTATTCTGACAACTAAATCTTAATCCATCACGATAAAAGGGTTTATGAGCCATTGTATAATCCTACCCGTGTGAGATGGGTTTCGGGTGGAGTCCATTGGTGATCGCCGACCATCCGCACATGCGATAGAGAAGGCGGGCGCCGACATTTCCATCCCATTCGTCACCATCGGGGCCTGGAGCCACCTCACAAAGGTCAAAGCCGACGATTGTTCGTCCCGACTGGCCAAGGGCGTTTAACAAAAAGAGCATTTCTGAAAAGTGCAATCCCCCGGGCACTGGAGTGCCAGTGTGAGGACAAAACTCGGGAGATAGTCCGTCAATATCCAAAGAGAGGTAGATGTACTCGGGAAGTCCGTATAGAATATCGTCACAAACGGCCTTCCAGGTCTCGCCGGAGTAAAGACGGCGTTTGATGTCCTCACCGAATACCGGGCGAATTCGGTCGTCCCGCTGAATGAAATCAGCCTCTTCCCAACAGAGGTCACGAATTCCCACTTGCACCAATTTTTGTGGGGCGAAGTCAGAAGTCATCACATTGTACATGATAGAAGCGTGGGAATAGGTAAACCCCATGTAGGCTTTGCGAAGATCAGCATGAGCGTCGATATGGATGATGGCGTAGTCTTTGCCGAGATCCTCAGCGACAGCTTTAATCGCACCCAGCGGAGAGGAGTGATCTCCACCGACGATACCCAAGAGCTTGCTTTCATCACGGATAATTCTCTTAGCCCCTTGGTAAACCCACTCGACCATCTCTTTGCATCCTTCATTGACCCGGTGTTGGTAGCCCGCCCCATGGTCGGACAGCACTCCGTCCTCCAGCTCTTCCCGCACTCTTTGTGCGAAAGGCTTGAGTTCGTTGTTGAGAGCGAGGATTTTCTGATTGATCGACTCCATGTAAAAACCAGCGATATAGGTCTTACCGAGTTCCACATCGAAGAGATCCAGTTGAGAGCTGGCCTGACGAATGGCATCGGGGCCACGAGATGTCCCGCCTCCATAGGAAGTGGTCACCTCCCAAGGGACGGGTATGAGAATCACTTTGGCGTCGTGACGCTTGATCGGCAAACCAAAAATACCGAAGTCGGCTGACAGAGGTGCACTGGGATTAAAGGGTTCCATGTTTTTCCTCTCTTTTATCCTGTGAGTCCTCGATAGAGGACAAAGCCAACAATTATTAGGACTCCAAAAACAAGGGTGAACCGCTCCAAATACTTGTCCAAAAGTTCACGGACTTTGGGGCCGAAAAAGTACAGGCAAATGCCAATGATTCCAAACCTCATGCCTCGGCCTACTAGTCCGCCCACAACCATCGGTGCAATGCCAACATTTGCGATTCCCCCAGCGATGGCAAAGACTTTGTATGGGATTGGGGTAAAGCCAGCCAGAAATATGGCCAGGTAGGCGTTGTCCTGGAACTTTTCAAGGACAATATTAAGCTTTTCCGGGGCAAACACATAGGCAAAGAAAAAATCCTGTGTAGCCTCCCAAAATAGCCGTCCCAAAAGGTACCCGCCCAGGGAGCCGAGGACAGAAAATAAAGTGGCTATGACTGAAAACCACAGAGCCTTTTTAGGTTTGGCCGTTCCCATGGCAGCCAACAGAGGATCAACTGGGAGGGGGAAAAAAAAGGCCTCGATAAAAGCCAATCCGGCGAGAGCCGCGCTGGCGTGACGGTGATCGGACCACTTCATCAGCCAGTCGTACATACGTCTGACCCATCCCATTCCAGGAATGGATGAGGAAGAAGAGGTGGTTGAACTCATTGTGCAGTCTTTCCAGTTGAGGGGGTCACATCCGCCCTTTGTATCAGAGTCTTTACACGCCTCCATTGTTTCTTGCTCGCTATCTCGAGTCACCGAATCAAGGCGCTGACGCACAAAGACCAACGTGAGGTTTGCACCACCTTGAGAACCTAATCAACTTGAATAATTTTTTTACTCAGATAAATTGAGGAGCTTGAAGATGTTGGCGCGTAGCATCGGCGCGCGCATTTCAGTCGCGGGGTAGTAGAGGGGTCACTCCTTCACTGGGGCGACAGATACAAAGGGGAGAAATATGAAAATGATGAAACTCGGTCTTGTTGCCGTGAGCTTGGCGAGTGCCATGTGGGCAGGGGCTGCACCGAAGAAAATCGGCAACCCAATTATCGGTAACGCTAAGGCCCCTCAGGGGGGGACTTTCTATTACGTGCTCAATGCGGAGCCGGAAAAACTCAATCCGCTGACAAGTACTGATAACTACGCTTCGCACGTCCATCAATTTGTAATTGATGGCTTGATGACCACAAACATTGAAACCTACGAAATGGACCCTGCCTTGGCCACATCCTATGAAGAGGACCCAAAAGGCCTTTGGTACATCTTTCATTTACGAAAAGATGCGAAATGGCATGATGGTAAGCCGGTTACAGCTGAGGATGTAAAGTTCAGCTTCGATGCTATTGCAAACCCCGATTTGAAGTTCGACACAGCTCACATTCGGCCCTACTTCGAAAATATTGAGAAAGCGGAAGTGATTGATACCCACACCGTTAAATTTATCATCAAGAAGAAGTACTTTAACAACTTTAAGGTACTGGCCAGCGGTGGCTTCATGGCTATTGTCCCCAAGCACGTCTACGGTGATGCCAGTAAGAAGAACACGAAAGTTCTGGTCGGCTCAGGCCCCTATATGGTGGACCGCTACGACAAGGGCAAGGGTTTAGTTCTGAAGAGAAACCCCAACTGGTGGGGGAACTCAGATCCCATCTATTCAGGGCATTTCAAGTGGGAAAAAATTCAATTTCGATTTGTGAAAGAGGAAATGGCCCAGTTGGCTCGCCTGGAAAAAGGCGAAATTGACTTTCTTA
The DNA here is from genome assembly GCA_020635075.1 of Pseudobdellovibrionaceae bacterium. Taxonomy (NCBI): domain Bacteria; kingdom Pseudomonadati; phylum Bdellovibrionota; class Bdellovibrionia; order Bdellovibrionales; family Pseudobdellovibrionaceae; species Pseudobdellovibrionaceae bacterium. Next base: position 212,758 of record JACKAM010000004.1, read on the forward strand.
GCGAAATGACTCCTGAGGCCTACATGCAAAAGACCAATCACGAACCCTGGGGAAAGACGGCGCTCAAGAAGAAGGTGGACCACAAGGGTCCCCGCCCCTATGGCTTTGTGGGTTGGAATTTTAAAAACCCCATTTTTGCCGAGAAAGACGTTCGTATTGCCTTGGCTCACCTGATGAACCGCAAATTGATGATTGAAAAATTCCGCTTTGGAATGTCCATGGAGGCCACGGGCCCCTGGTACCAGCAGAGCCCCTATGCGAATAAAAAAGTGAAGCCCATCTCTTTTAACCCCAAGAAGGCCCTTTCATTGTTAAAGGCCGCTGGCTGGGACGATAAGGATAAGGATGGAGTCTTGGAAAAAGGAGATCAGAAGTTCAAGTTTACCCTGATGATGGCCTCCAAGGACGCGGAAAAGTACATGACGATTTACAAAGAGGACCTGAAAAAGGCCGGAATCGACATGGAAATTAAGATCGTCGAGTGGAACACCTTTGTGAAGGCTTTGGACGACAAGAAGTTTGATGCAGTCATGCTTGGTTGGGGTGGCGGAAGTGTGGACAACGATCCCAAGCAAATTTGGCACTCCTCCAGTGCTCAAGCAGGGGGTTCGAACTTTATCTCATACGCCAACCCGACAGTGGATAAGTTGATTGATGAGGGTCGTCAAGAACTTGACCGCAACAAGCGGATTCAGATCTATCAAAAGATCTACAAGGAAATTGCCGACGACGCTCCTTATGCCTTCTTGTTCAATAACAAGTACTTCCTCTATGCACATACTTCTAAAATGAAGATGGACAAGCCGACCTACTCTTATGGTGTTGGCTATGAAACTTGGTGGATTAAACAGGATTGATGTTTGATTAAGAACATCTGGTCGCTTAAGAGGCGGCCAGATGCTAAAGGGCACAACAAATGTTTAAATACGTACTTCGTCGCTTGATTATGATGATCCCCACTCTGATAGGGATTACCATCCTGTCTTTTGTTATCATCAACCTGGCGCCGGGAAGTCCCATTGAGCAGAAAATCATGCAATTGCGCTTTGGTGGGGCGATGGGCGCTGGAGCTGCCGGTGGCCAGAGTGACATGGGTGTGTCCACCGATGTTCTAGAGGCCCTTAAGAAACAATATGGTTTTGATAAGCCCATGCACGTTCGCTACGGGATTTGGCTTAAGAATATTGTTACACTGGATTTTGGCGAGAGTTTTAGCTACGAGGAGCCGGTTGTCGATGTCATAGCCAGCAAGTTCCCCGTTTCTCTTCAGTTTGGGGTGATATCGCTGCTGTTGACCTATCTGGTCTGTATTCCCCTGGGGATCGCTAAGGCAGTTAAGGACGGGTCCACGTTTGATATGGCGACCAGTGTTTTTCTCATGTTCCTTTACTCCATACCTCCTCTGATTTTGGCAATCTTATTGCGGGTGTATTTGGCGGGCGGAGCCTTTTTGGACTGGTTTCCTTTGGGTGATTTGTACTCTGATAATTACTACGACATGAGCACTTGGGATCAGATTGTTGATCGGATTCACCATTTCGTCTTGCCCTTGATTTGTTATGTGGTGGGCAACTTTACCGTTTTGACCTTCCTGATGAAGAACTCACTGATCGAGGAAATTAAGCTTGATTATGTGCGCACGGCCCGAGCCAAGGGTCTTCCAGAGAAGGTGGTCTACTACAAGCACGCTCTTCGGAATGCTTTGATTCCCATTGCCACCGGTCTTGCGTCCTTCTTGGGGTTCTTTTTTGCCGGGTCAGTAATCATTGAACAAGTATTTAATCTCGATGGTATGGGCCTCTTAAGTTACAAGGCCGCCCTTGACCGGGACTACAATGTCATCATGGGTTTGATTTTCTTTCAGAGTTTATTGATGCTAGTGGGGCGATTTCTAAGTGATATCAGCTACACCTTGATTGATCCGAGGATTGACTTCACATGATCGAAAGAATGATCAAAAATGACCTGACCTTAAAACGCTGGCGGCGTTTTAAAAAGCTTAAGCGGGCAGTGATCTCTGCCTGGGTTTTGGTATTTTTGCTCTTCCTGAGTTTGACTGCTGAGTTTTGGGCCAATTCCAAGCCCATCATCATGAGTTATAAGGGTTCCATTTACTTTCCTGTGGTCCGAACTTATCATCCGACAATATTTGAACAGACGGATATCTTTGTTACCAACTACCGGCGCCTCGAATTCAAGGATGGGGATTGGGCAGTTTGGCCTTTGGTCAAGTGGGATCCGCTGGAATCCAATAAGGAAGTGGCCACCTATCCAGGATCTCCCTCATTGGTGAACTGGTTTGGTACTGATGATCGGGGGCGCGACGTGCTCTCCCGGTTGATCTATGGATTTCGCTACAGTATTGGCTTTGCGGTTCTGGCTTGGTTTTTTTCCTATTTCCTCGGAGTCATCGTTGGTTCGATTATGGGATTTGTCGGTGGACGGACAGATTTGGTGGGCCAAAGGGTGGTGGAAGTATTTGAGTCCATGCCAATTTTTATTTTGTTAATTACCCTGGTCTCCATATTTGGTGCGGGCCTGTGGACACTGGTGATTTTTTCGTCGATCTTTGGTTGGATGATGATTTCTCTCTATATTCGCGGGGAGTTTTTGAAGCTCCGTAAGAGGGAGTTTGTTGAGGCTGCTCGGGCACTAGGGGTGTCGCGCATGCAGGTGATTTTTAAGCATGTACTTCCTAATGCCCTAAGCCCGATTGTGACCTTTTCCCCCTTTTCCATAGCGGGTTATATCTATTCACTGGCGGCTCTTGATTACCTGGGATTTGGTTTACCACCGCCGACGCCTAGTTGGGGAGAGCTCCTTCAGCAGGCAAACAACTACTTTACGATTGCTTGGTGGTTGGCTGTGTATCCATCTGTGGCGATGGTCCTCACTCTGACGGTTCTGAATCTGATCGGTGAGGGAGTTCGGGATGCTTTTGATCCTCGGAAGCTATAATTTCCTGAGCCGATCCGTCTGCTAAATCGGGCTGGGGCGTGCCGCTATTTTCCAAATAGGCTTTAAACAATGACTCTGCTTTGCGGCGAAAGCCCTCGCGTTCACTCAAACTGACAAACAAGGCGGTGAGAAAGATTGTCATGGGAATAGTGGCAAACATCGCGTTCTGCAACCATTGGCCACCTTCAATTCCTTTTTGTAGGGGAAGGGTAGCCAAAACGGCACAGGCAAGCCCACGGGGTCCCATGGATGTGATCACCATAGCATCAAGGCGCGGCCATTCTTTGGTGGAAAACAAAAGGCGAACGGCAAAGTATCTGGTGGCAAAAATGGCGGCGGTCAAAGCGAAGGCAATAAGAACAACCTGCAGGGACGAGAACTGAATAAGCAGACCCAAATAGATGAAGAAGAAAGTCCTTAAGATGAAAGTGATTTCACTAAGAATGCCCAGTTCATTTACTGAAACGGGCTCTCGACTGAGGAGGCTCTGTAGCCACTCGGGGAGCAGATCCAGGTTGGCGAGAGTAAAGCCAAGGGCCAATACACCAAGAGCTCCGTTGTACCCTGTGGCTTCAAAGACACCATAAGACAGTAGTGCCCAAGCCTCTCCAGCGAAAGTCATGGATACCACGGGGCCAAAGCGGCGACGTAAAAAAGCCCATAGGGTTCCAGAGCCTATGCCCATTAGAATGGCGAGCAGAGGTTTGGGACCAATGCCAACCAAGACTTCACGAGGGCTAAAGACGCCTGAGGCAATAGAGTCGGTGAGAACCAAAAACAGAACAATGATAATCACGTCGGTAAAAGCTGACTCCAGAGACAAAATGGTTTTGGTGTCATCGCGAACACTCAGGGGTTTAACCATGGGAATGACAATGGCCGAGGAAGTGCTGCCCAAACCAATTCCCAACAACAGGGCAATGTGCCAGGGCTGAAAGCCAAGCAAAAAGGCAATCGCGAATGCCGAGGTGGCTATCATTAGAAAACCAAGAATGGCGATCTTAAATGCGGGCAAACTGGAGCGCAAAAGATCTCGGGCGCTCAAGTGTAGACCACCCTCATAGAGAATCACCACCAGTGCCATGGTGGAAAGGATGGGTCCCACCTTGCCAAAATCGTCGGCCTTAAGGACTCCGAACACCGGGCCGGCCAGATAACCCATGATGACAAGGATGAGAAGATCAGGAATTTTGGTTTTTATGAATAACCAATTGAGGGCGTGACCGAGAAAAAACAAAACCGCCAGGCCAATGATCGCGTATGCCATGCAAGTCTCCCCTGTGAATCCCTGTATGTTAATTTAAACTAAATTAGGGGAAGTATCGAGGCAATCTTTTATCGTCTTCGGGCCAGGATCTATTCTGGGTCTTCTAAGTATGTGTAGCCAGACAGACCAACCTCAAAGTTTTTCATCAGCTGCCTAGCCTCTTGACGAGAAAGGCGACTTTCCGCAATTGCACACTCGGTCGCCTTGCGCATACTCTCCACCAATTCGCCTTTTTGGTATTCGACGTAAGAGAGTACTTCGGCAACCGTGTCACCCTCTACTACATGGTCCAGGGAGTAGCCATTTTCATTTACCGAGACGTGGACAGCGTCCGTATCTCCAAAAAGATTATGCAAATCGCCGAGAATTTCCTGATAAGCGCCGCACAGAAAGGCACCAAGATAATAGGGTTCGTCCTCTTTCAAAGAGTGAACTTCCAAATAATTCTGGATTTCACCATTACTGGTATCCGTAAATTTGGCGATCTTCCCATCTGAGTCACAAGTGAGATCAACAAGAGTGGCGCGGCGATCTGGTCTCTCGTCTAGGCGGTGAATGGGCAACACGGGAAAGATCTGATTGAGTGCCCAGGAGTCAGGAAGGGACTGAAAGACTGAGAAGTTACAGAAGTAGGTGTCCGAAAGTTCCTTTTCTAGTTCCCAAAAAATATCGTCTTCGCCAATCTCTTTGGCCATAGCAGCCATTTTGGTGGTGATCGCCCAACAAATGTCTTCCGCCTTGGCCCTTTGTTCGAGACTTAAAACTCCATAGGTAAAGAGTTGAAGGGTGTCGCGCTTTTTCTCGATGAGATCGTTGTAGCTTTCGTTGAAGTTTTTGGGCGTCAGACTAGAGAATATATCGATCAGGTCGCGAACCAGCCGGCCATCCTCAGCTGATTTTTCAAAAGGGATGTCCTTCTTGGCCAGCTCATTAAAGCCAAGGACATCAAAGACCAAAACGGCGCTATGAGCGACAGAGGCGCGGCCGGATTCGGTAACGATATTTGGGTGTGGCACACCTTTTTCGTCGCAAACACTTTGGAGAATGGAAACGATGTCATTTGCATACTCCTGTTCGCTGTAATCAGTCGAGCTTTCGCTACGTCCTGAGCCGTCGTAGTCCACCCCTAAACCACCACCTACATCGATATAGGTGGGCTTGGCGCCTAGGGCGTAGAGTTCAGTGAACAGGCGGGCTCCTTCCTTCATTGAGGCCTTAATGGCCTGAATAGATGGGATCTGCGACCCAATGTGGTAGTGAAGGAGAGCCAGACAGTCGATCATGTCTTCTTTTTTGAGCCTATCGACACAATCGACGATTTCCGAAGGCGTCAGGCCAAACTTAGAGCGGGCCCCAGATGATTCCACCCAACGTCCTGAGCCTTGGGTGTTGAGCTTGCCGCGTAAACCAATTTTGGGGCTAATTCCCAGGTTCTTGGCGACGGCTATAATCGTGTCCAGCTCGGATTTCCTGTCCACAACCACGATGGTTTCTCGTCCCATCTTGCGGGATAGCAGGGCTGTCTCGATATATTCCCAGTCTTTAAAGCCATTGCAAATTACCAGGGCATCCGTGGTGTCCATCAAAGCTAGGGCAACGAGGAGTTCGGGCTTACTTCCACACTCCAGTCCTAGGTGAGTGGCGCGGCCAAATGCCACCACTTCTTTGACCAGGTGACTTTGCTGGTTCACCTTGATTGGGTAAACACCGCGAAACTGTCCTTGGTAGCTGTGGTCGCTGGCGGCCTTTTCAAAGCACTGCGCAATCAGTTGAATGCGGGATTCAACAATATCAGGCAGACGAATGAGAATCGGTGGGCGAATACCCCGCTCGCGCAGATCCTGGACAAGGTTGTGCAAATCGAGGCGCGGTCCATTGGCACCCTTTGGGGAGACCTCAATGTTGCCCTTTTGGTTAATGCCGAAATAGGAAGATCCCCAAAGGTGGACCCCATAGAGTTCACTGCTGCGCTCAATTGACCAACTCATGACAACCCCCCAAGTAACAGGGCCCGCCCGGCTTACTTCGCTATCAGGTTGAGGATCTTGCCCGGCTTGTAAATAATCTTAACCAAAGCCTTTCCATCTATCGCATTTGCGACTGGTGTCAATGCTTTCGCAGCCTCAACGGCTAATTCTTCGGAACAATCGGGGGCGAGCTCGACGGTGCCCCTCATTTTTCCGTTTACTTGGACCCCCATCGTCACCATATCGTCCTTACACTGGGCTGGATCATACTTGGGCCAAGGCGCCAGCGAGACGAGGCCTTGCTGTCCCAGCTTTTGCCACAGCTCCTCGGCAATATGGGGAGCAAAGGGCATCAGCAGTTGGGCCAGGTTTGCCAGTACAGCCTTTGGACGGCTGTTCTCTTTATACATCTCGTTAACTAAGATCATCATGGCTGAGATGGCAGTGTTAAAGCTCATGTTCTCGATGTCTTCGCCCACCTTTTTGATTGTCTTGTGCATGAGACGCGTGAGGGCCTCAGAGGGGGTGCTGTCCTCTGCAATCAGTTTCCCCTCATCATCCACCGTCAGTCGCCAGGCCCTGTCTAGGAAGCGGCGTACGCCTTCGATACCCTGGTTGGACCAGGGTTTGGCTTTGTCAAAGGGGCCCATAAAACAAATGTAGACGCGACAGGCATCCGAACCAAACTCCTCACGAACGTCGTCTGGGTTGACCACGTTACCGCGGGACTTGGACATACGGCGCCCATCTGGCCCCAGTACGTCTCCCTGGTGGGCTAATTTCTGAAAGGGCTCGTCATAATCGGTCAGGCCGGCATCAAATAGAACTTTTTGCCAAAACCGGGCATATAAAAGGTGACCAACGGTGTGCTCGGGTCCACCGACATAAAGATCAACGGGCATCCAATATTTCTGGGCTTCCGGGCTAAAAGCCTGATCATTATTGTGAGGGTCCGTGTAACGTAAGAAGTACCATGACGACCCTGCCGAACCCGGCATGGTGTCCGTGCAGCGCCGACCCTCATTTCCTGAACGAGGGTCCACATACTTCACGAACTCCTGCACACGTGCCAGTGGTGGCTCCCCTTGCTCTGAGGGCTCATAGTCTGCAACCTCAGGGAGGAGAACAGGCAGTTCGTCTTGGGAAATGCCCCTCAATTCGCCATTGGGATACTCGACAATGGGAAAGGGCTCACCCCAGTAGCGCTGGCGGCTAAACAGCCAATCGCGCAGTTTGTACTGAGTTTGTCCCTGTCCTAAGCCCTTGCCTTCAAGGTGATCAATCATCTTTTGAATGGCCGATTGCTTGTCCAAGCCATTGAGAAAATCAGAGTTGACCAATTTTCCGTCGCCTTCAAAGGGCAGGTCTTCCTGGCTGTCCAAAACACGCAGAACGTCCAGGTCATATTTTTGAGCGAAATCAAAATCTCTTTGGTCGTGACCAGGAACGGCCATGATGGCACCCGTTCCGTAGTCCATCAACACATAGTCGGCGATCCAAATGGGGATCTTGGTGTTGTTAACCGGATTGATGGCGTAGGATCCAGAGAACACACCAGTCTTTTCTGCACCAACTTTTCGGTCTACTTCGGACTTGGATAGGGCAGTCTTACAATAGACCTCGACATCCGCCTTCTGTTGCGCAGAGGTTAGGACTTCGGTGAGTTCATGTTCAGGGGCGATCACCATGAAGGTGGCGCCAAACAAAGTATCAGGTCGAGTCGTGAAGACTTCCAGCTTGTGGCCTGAGCCATCAACTGCAAACTGAACCTGAGCTCCCATGCTCTTGCCAATCCAGTTACGCTGGCCTTCTTTGGTTCTGTCAGGCCAATCCAATTTGTCCAAATCCTGGAGGAGCCTTTCGGCATAGGCCGTGATCTTTAGCATCCACTGTTTCATGGGAACACGAACCACTGGGTGGCCACCTCGTTCGCTCAAGCCATCGACGACTTCCTCATTGGCAAGCACGGTTTTTAAAGCGGGACACCAGTTAACCGGGACTTCCTTTTGATAGGCGAGTCCTTTTTCGAAAAGCTTGAGGAAAATAAACTGTGTCCACTTGTAAAAGTTGGGCTCGCAGGTGGAGACCTCGCGATTCCAATCAAAGCTATAGCCAAAGGACTTTAGCTGGCGGCGGAAATTTTGAATGGCGTTTTGTGTGGTTTCTGCCGGGTGAATTCCCGTTTTAATCGCATATTGCTCTGCCGGCAGGCCAAAGGCGTCGTACCCCATAGGATGGAGAACATTGAAGCCTTGGGTGCGTTTAAAGCGCGCGACAATGTCTGTGGGAGTGTAGGAGGCGAGGTGGCCCACGTGAAGCCCGGCACCCGAGGGATAGGGGAACATATCCAGAGCATAGAATTTAGGTTTGTCGGGCGACATTTCAGCTTTAAAGCTGGCTTCGCTTTCCCAGACGTTCTGCCACTTTTTGTCGATTTCATTATGATTGTAGGCCATGTCGTCACTCTATCAATTTTACAGTCGCGAGACCACCAAAAGGCCCTCTCGCTGGATCTACGAATTGTCGTTATGGTTGCACCCAGGAAATAGTCTAGGCAGCCCTCTCAGTCAACCCAATGGATGGGCGGCTTAGGGCCAGTCGGCCAAAAATCCCTCTACAAGGGTGATTTCCCAGGGGTATGATAAAAGAATGAGTTCTAGTCTCGCGAATACAGACACCAGAATTCTGGTTGTTGACGATGATCCTGCAAGTGCCAAGTTGGTCCGAGTGGCTCTTGAGTGCGAGGGCTATCAGGTTTTGGTAGCTGGATCCGGAAAAGAGGCGATCAGGGAAATGTCCGATTGGAACCCTCACCTGGTTCTTTTGGATGTCAGTATGCCAGGCCTTAATGGACTGGACACACTTAAATACTTACGCGCCCGAAATCACTATGTCTCGACCATTTTTGTTTCGGGTCGGTCAGACACCGATGATGTGGTCAGGGGGCTTGATGCCGGTGCCGATGACTACGTATGCAAGCCATTTGATGCCAAAGAATTGCTCGGTCGGGTGAGGACACAGCTGCGTATTAAGCAGCTCAATGACAGTCTCAAGGCAGCAAACAAAAAGCTGAAAAGTCTGGTCGACAAAGATGACCTGACCGGACTGTTCAATATGCGCTCCCTCTATGAGAAGCTGGACAACGAGCTTAACCGTGCGCGGCGCTTCGGCCGTTGCGTCAGCGTACTGATGATGGACATGGATCACTTTAAGAGTGTCAATGACTCCCATGATCACCTTTTTGGCAGCTTTGTTTTACAGGAAGTGGGAAAAATCATTCGTAACAATATCCGTAGTGTGGACTTTGCCGCTCGCTACGGAGGTGATGAATTTCTCATTGTCCTCACGGAAATTGGTGTTGAAGGGGCTAGCGTGTTTGCGGAACGCCTGAAGAATCTCATTAAAGAATATGAATTCTCTCAGGGAACTCACAGTTCCCATCAGACGGTAAGCATTGGCTTGGCGGTCACTGAGAAGGGAAATCCCACCATAGACGCAAGAAGTCTGGTGAGATACGCCGATCACGCCCTTTACAAGGCTAAGGCTGAGGGACGAGATTGTGTTGTCATCTACGATCTCAAGAAGCAAAAAGGGGCCCTGGACGAGCCTATGGAGCCAAATCTACTACGTAAGGCCCGATAGGGCCAAACCCCAAAGGCTGGACAAGTGGCAACCGGAGCTGTCTCACCTAACCTTGATCTCTTGCCCTTAAAAGAATTTAAGATCAAATCCCTGATCGTCCAAAGTCAGGTACTCAAAAACAATCCTTGGAAGGATCCCACCCAGCGCCACCATGTCCTTCTTATGCCCAAAGGAGAGGTGCCCAGAGTCGGGTATCCCTTGGTGGTAGTCTTGGCTGGATTCACCGGCAACAGCCCCTCTTATCTTTCGCCCAAAAGCTTTGAAGACAACTTTGCCCAGATTGTGGATAAGGCTGTCGGAACTGGGGGTTGTCCACGGGCCTGTTTTCTGTTTGTTGATGGGATGACTTTTTGGGGGGGGTCGCAATTTATCAATTCAAGGGGGATGGGTAATTATGAGGATCACCTTATTGAAGAGGTATTACCCTTTGTTTTTTCTGAGTTCCGAATCGCCAAAGATCGCGTTTGTGTGATGGGTGGTTCCAGCGGTGGTTACGGGGCGCTTCACTTGGGGAGCTCCTACCCTAAGATCTTTCCTTGGGTAGCGGCGGTTGCACCTGATTGTTTCTTCGAACAGAGTCTCTTGCCTGAAATCTATACGGCATTGCCGATCATCGCCCGTTACGGTGGTATTCGCGAGATTGCCGGACTTCTAAGGGAAGGGCGCTTTCACCAACGTCGGGAGAGTCACTCGGTGTTGAACGCTATCGCCATGGGCCTGTGTTACAGTCCACACCCGAAAGCCAAAAATCAGGTGTTATTTCCAATTGATGAAAAGACGGGAAAAGTGCAGCTCAAAGTCTGGCAAAAATGGCTTGAGCACGATCCCTTAATTTTTCTGAAAGCGAGAAAGAAGAATGTGGTGCGTTTAAAGGGCGTGTTTCTTGACGTGGGTAGGGAAGATCAGTTTCATTTGCAGTGGGGGGCTCGCCAGCTGCGTGAAATTCTAAAGAAGCAAAATGTGAGTCATCATTATTCAGAGTATGACGGAAACCATTTTGATATCAGCACCAGGCGGCCTCAGGTTTGGTCCTGGTTAATGAAACAGTGGAAGTAGGGTGCATTGACAAAGACCAAGGTTAGAAGACAGTCGCAAGACGAAACGTCTCTGATAAAATCAGCGGCCCTGACCTCATTGTTTGGCGGTATCATTTTAATGGTCGTCAAATTTTGGGGTTACACTCAGTCAGGCTCTCAGGCTGTGTTTTCAGATGCCATGGAGAGTATCGTCAATGTGGTTGCGGCTGGCCTGGCTTTGTTTGTGATCTATTACGCCACCAAGCCCGCTGATGATGATCACCCCTATGGACACGGCAAGGCCGAGTACTTTTCAGCGGCCTTTGAGGGCGGATTGATTACCTTTGCCGGTCTCGTCATTGTGATTGAGGCCATCACAGCACTGGTGCAGGAGCGACAGCTTTATAATGCCTATCTGGGAATCATGGTTGTGGCCGGAGCCGGGGTGGGAAACCTCATTTTGGGATTGGCTCTTTTGCGAGTGGGCAAAACCCGGAAGTCAATCGCCTTGGTAGCGAGTGGCAAACATCTTCTCTCTGACTTTTGGACCAGTGTTGCCGTCATTGGCGGATTGGTGCTGGTATGGCTCACGAATCTCACGTGGCTCGACAGCGCCACGGCCATTATTATTGGAGTCCTATTAGCTCGTGAAGGCTTCAAGCTGGTTCGAGGATCTGTCGGTGGACTGCTGGATCAGGAGGATTTGGATGTTCTTCAGGAGTTAGAGTCTATATTTTCACCTCTGGCAACAGGTGGAATCATTCAAATCCATCACGTTAAAGTAATTCGCTCGGGTGCTTATCACCATATCGACGCCCATTTGGTACTGCCCGAGTTTTGGGATATTGCTCAGGCCCATGATCGCACGGATGAGTTTGAAACCTTGGTTATCAAAAACTACCCTTACGGCGGGGAGATGAACTTTCATCTCGACCCCTGTCGAAAAGCTTACTGTGCTGTCTGTGACTTGGAAAACTGCCCCGTCCGTGCCGAGCAGTTTAAAAAGAGAATGCCCGTAAAATTGGATCACCTTCGTTCACGGGAAGAGCCCAAAGAGTTTCGCGTCAAGGGAACTTCCCGTCCGACCTAAAAGGTTCCAGGTCCTATTCGTGGTCACGCCGCATCCAACCTTTCTGCTATGGCCTAAATTTGTCTAACGATCAAATCTGGTCTTACCCGCCGACAAATCAATGAAGGTCAAGTTAGCTGCGGTGTGACCACGAATAGGACCTGGAACCTTTTAGTAGCCGCCGGAGGCGCCTTCGCCGCGTAAGTCGTGAGCGCCTTCGAGAATGCCTTTGTCGTTAAGGCGAACTCCGTACACCCGGCCCATCCAGCTTTCTTCTACATCATGCTTCTTATTTTTCAGGCCGGATAGGGTTTCGGGCGCAAACTTCATGGTGTCGGTAAATAGCTTGTGCGGCAAAAACTGGTGATGAATACGGGGCGCCTGAATGGCCTGGTCTATATCCATTCCTGATACCAGGCTACGGTAAAGCACCTGGATGACACCACTGATAATCCGCGGACCACCGGGGGAACCAACGGACAAAACGATCTTACCGTCCTTTTCCACCAGAGTGGGACTCATGGAGCTTAAGGGGCGTTTACCAGGCTGTACATAGTTGCCCTTTCCCTGAATCAATCCATACATGTTGGGCTCGTTGGGCCGAGTGGTGAAGTCATCCATCTCGTTGTTAAGTGCAACACCGTACTTCTCGCTGACAACAGCCGAGCCATAGCTGCCGTTAAGTGTGACGGTCAAAGCCACACTCCGTCCTTCGCTATCCAGCACAGAATAGTGAGTGGTGTTGGCGCTCTCTTTTGCGGGCTCATCCGATAGGGGATCGAGTTTGGCGCTTTTGCGGGAAGAAATACTTTTGGCCATTTTGCTCAGGTAACTGTCTGAGAGCAGGAGATCAAGGGGATTCTGGTGAAAGTCGGGATCTCCGAGGAGAGCACGGCCCCGGAAAGAGCGACTCAGCACTTCGCCCAGGACATGAAGCTCATCGACACTGAAGGCTGGGTACTGATCCATCTTTGTTTGCTCAATGAGGTTGAGAGCGCTTTTTATGACGACACCACCACTAGAGGGAGGTGGCATTAGGTATAAGTGATAGCCCTTGAAATCAGTTTCAAGGGGCTTCATCCAGCGCACTCTGTAGCCAGCCAGGTCTTCCATCTCGATAACCCCGCCCGTTTTCTTAACTGTGTCGACGATATCGCGAGCCACGTCACCGGAATAGAATCCCTTAACATTCTTGGAGCGAAACAATCTGAGAGCTTTTCCAAGACTCTGCTGTTTGAGAATTTCGCCAGGCAGGTAGGGCTTGCCGTCCTTTTTAAAGAAATACTTTTTGCCACCGGCATTAAATCGAGTTTCCGATCCTATGGTTTTGCGGTGCCATTCTCCTGACACGCGAAAACCATTTTGCGCCAACTTCAGTGGTTCTTTAAACAATCGCGACCAGGGAAGCTTGCCATATTTTTTATGCATTTCCCAAAGGCCGGCGGCAAAGCCAGGCACTCCAACGGCACCTCCGCCGGTGATTGAAGAGTCCTTTTCTCTTTGAACATAAAAAGTAGGAGATGTTGCTTTAGGCGCGATTTCGCGAAAATCAAGAGCGTGGACCTCTTTGTCCATCTTGATGAGAGCAAAACCACCACCACCGAGAGAACCAAAATAAGGACTGGTCACGGCCAGGGTGAGACCGACCGCTACAGCGACATCAACGACGTTTCCCCCCTCTTCAGCAATGGCTTTGCCAATTTCCACGGCGTGGGGGGAGGGGCCAGCAATCATGATCTTGGTTCCTTCAGCGGGAACCGCTGTGGCTGACCAGGAAAGTGAAAGGGCAAAAATCCCAACCAAAAGACGATAAGCCATCGTTTTCATTTGTTTCTCTCCTTATTGTGCGAGTCCTCAATTTGTCACTTTTGGAGGCTAAGTTCAACAGAAAGGCCAACTGAAGTCCGGGGCTTAGAGAAATTACCTGGTCATCTTGTTGCCCGACCCCCGGTTGGTTTGATACAGAGAGCCATCATGGCAGGCAGCGCGCAACTTCGGGTCTCTAAGACCAAAGACATTCCGAATCCTAATTATTACGTGAAAGCACTGGGCAGTGAGTTTGCGTCTTGGGCCTATGATGAGGAAAAGGCCCCCTCCTTTAAGGGTAAATGGCGCTCAGAGGTCTTTGCTGTCGATGAAGATGCCTTCTTGGACTTGGAGATCGGCACAGGCAACGGCTATCACTTTGCTCACCGTGCGGAGACTCAACCTGAGCGCTGTCTCTTAGGTATCGAACTCAAATACAAGCCCCTTATTCAAAGCGTCCGTCGTGCTGTGAATGCCGAATGCAAAAATATGCGGGGTATGCGCTACAATGCCCGGCTGATTTCAAACCTTTTTGCCCCCGGCGAACTCGATGATGTCTTTATACACTTTCCAGATCCTTGGGAAAAAAAGCGCCAGCGCAAACATCGATTGATTCAGCCTGACTACATGAAGCTCCTCTTTGAGATGCAGCGTCCGGGTTCCACTATTGAATTCAAAACTGATAGTCGCTCCTACTTTGACTGGGCGATCGAAGTGTTTGAGTCCTGTCCATATACATTAGACAGGACCAGTTTCGATCTCCATCAATCAGAGTATGCGGCGGAGAATTTTATTACCCATTTTGAGCGGCTTTTTCTCCGCCAAGGCCTGCCTATTCATTATGCTCGTCTGATTCGCTCTTGATCAGGATTTTTCAATTTCAGACTAGCGACAAATGTCCCTTTTTACGTTTCGCCTTTGTAACTCTGAAACAGGGAGATCGATAGACTGAGTGAACCGGGGAGGAAGATTTCCCAACCACCTTGCCGGAGAGTCCATCCTTTGGAGCAAATTGGCAATTGAGAAGGGTAGGTCACCCGGCCTTGACGGCAAATCAGTCAGCTCGACGGTGGTGGCCTGGACGCTCTCTAGGTGTAGGTAAAACCCGGCTTCATAGTCGGTCCACGGGCTTGGCAAGACACGACCATCTGTACTGAGCTGGCCGTAATCCTGACATTGGCAACGCAAGTCGATTCGGTAACTGAGCTCACCCCGTACCAGCGCTTTGGGGCCAAGCCGTACAACAATGTGAGTGTTTAAGTCTTGGAGTAATTGGGCATCACCGCTGGTGGCAAACTGCATGGAGATTAGGCGCCTGAGGGTGGCGCCCTTGTCCTCCTTCACGCATAGAGGGTGAAGTGAAAGCCAAAACTCTCGATTTATTCGCAGAGTGATAGGAAAGAGGTGGGGGTTGGAGACCTCCAGCTGAGCGATGGGCAAGGGTGGGTTTTCTTGTCGTCCTCGGTAATTGGTTTTGTGTTGGTAATAGGTCCAATTCACTGAGGGTGGGGGGACGGGGCTTTGTAAAACAAAGGGCAGTGACCAGGAAGAGAGCCCCCTTTGGTTGAAGCCCAGCACCCGACAGTGCTGTCGTGGGTCTTCCAACATGGGGAATTGAGACAAGATATGGGGGCTTTTCCAGATTGGATCTCCAAGGGAAATCCGATTTTGTTCCAGTGACAGTGGGCTAACAAAACTCTCACAGTGGAGTTCGAAGAACGAGGACCGGGACGAGAGAATTTGCATCTGAGGAAATTGTTCGGGCGAAAAGGGTTTTTGATTCAGCAAGGGCCTGAGGAGAAACTGACCCTCAAACAGACTGAGGTCCCCTTCAAGAGGCATCTCAACTTCGGCGGTGAGATTAAACTCATGTCGTGCCCGAGTTTGAGGTTGAATGGCCACAAACTCAAATCGGCAGGTCGCTTCGGTGAGGTGGTGATTGGGCGAAGCGAAGAACTCAGTTGGAAGAATCTCAGAAAAGTAAATTTGGTTCTCCATGGGCCGGCGGTTTTCAAAGCTGTACTCCCGTCCTTCGAATTGGCAAATGGTTTTGGAATTGAGCTTCACCACACTGTCCGAACCTCGGACGGAGTACCCGTCAAAAGATAGGGAATCCAGACTCGATATTTTGAGATTCTGGTCCAAATCGGTCAAAATCTGAACGCTGTTGTCCTTGGCATGAACAATACTTGGTGCCCGTATTTTAAGTTCGGGTGGGGTCGCCAGGCTTGCTGACGGGTCGCTTTTGTCCGAAGTACAGGACTCAAGTCCGAGACTGAGTCCGAAAATCAGGAATATTAAGGTCGATTTCTTGCTTAGTTTCATAGTTCACCTCCATTGAAGGTCAACCTGAGCAAGACTAAGGCCAGCTACCAGTAGGGTGCGTCCACAGAAACATCTCCTAAAACATACGCCTGGCAACTCAGTCTTTCCCCGGCCGGAATGGCAAGTTCGTTCTTGCGACGGGTCTCGACCATGGTTTCGGCCGAAAGATTCTCGCTGCCGGAAACGACTTGGACTCGACACCTGCCACAGACACCCTCGCCACCACAAGAACTAGCTACTGGACGTCCGGCCGAGAGCAAGGATTCCATTAAGGTGGCCTTTGCCTGCGAAGTGATCTTAAATTGGCTACGAGCGAGCGTAATTGTTGCCATGAAACAAGCCTATCAGGTGTGAAGGCCGGGTCTACCAAAATCAATGGGCAACAGTTGGCCGGGTGAAATCAATGTGCTAGGCTTTTCTATATGGGAACCGGTGATAAAAGCATGGCAGTACTTGGTGCAAGTCGCGGATTTGGTCGCGCCTTTTGTCATCGCATTTGGGATGATTCGGAAGATCGCAAACTTCTCCTCATGGCACGTAAGGCGGAGCTCCTTCAGGAACTCAAAGACGACCTCAACGATGCAGAAAAACACCAAAATACTAAGCCAAATCTGGTGGAGTATTTTGCTTGCGATTTTTCCAGTGAAGCAGGACAGATTCAGGCCTTTCACCAATTGGAGCTTTTTCACCCGCAACGGATTTTTTATTTTGCCGGCGGCGGACCCTATGGGGCATTTGAGAAAAAGTCCTGGAAGGACCATGTGTGGGCATGGACGGTCACATTTGTGTTTGCAGCGCGAGTCGTTCACTGGGCTATGCAACATGAAGTGGAGCAGGTGGTCCTGATTGGCTCAGCTATTTCGGAGGCGCAGGGAGATCCGAGAGCCGCGAGTTACAGTTCGGCCAAGCATGGCCTATTGGGTCTGGTGCGTTCTATCCATTTGGAGAACCCTGCATTTGATTTAAGGGTATTCAGCCCTGGCTACATGGACACGGACCTGTTGCCCGCACACGCACCCCCGCGTCATTCGGAGGAAATGAAATCCCCTGAAGAGGTGGTGGAGGTTTTGTGGAAATGGGTCAATGAAGAAAGCCAGACCTACCACTACGTCTTTGCCTGATGACTCTCTGGACATTGCTTTTTCCTTTTGATTGGCTAAACTAGCCCGACCTAATTTTGCCTTTGCGAAGGAGATCACGTGAGTGAGACGAACGTTAAAGATGTGGTGATTATTGGTTCTGGTCCTGCCGGCTTGACTGCGGCCATTTACACGGCACGGGCGAATTTGAATCCTCTGGTTATTGAGGGTGAGGAATCTGGCGGCCAATTGATGACCACAAACGATGTGGAGAACTTTCCTGGATTTCCAGAAGGTGTGACTGGGCCAGAACTCATGTCCTTAGTCCGCAAGCAAGCGGCAAGATTTGGAGCTAAGTTTGTTACTCGCAATGTATCGAGTATCGACTTGTCTAAACGACCCTTCAGAATGACGGTTGGCAAGGAGGAGTACTTAGCTCATTCGGTCATCATCTCGACAGGGGCCAGTGCCCGTTATTTGGGTCTGGAAAATGAAAAACGGTTGTTGGGAAAGGGTGTGTCGGCGTGTGCGACCTGTGATGGAGCTTTTTTTCGCGATCAAAATGTAACGGTGATCGGTGGGGGTGACACCGCTATGGAAGAGGCGATGTTTCTCACCCGCTTTGCGACGAAAGTATGGGTCATTCATCGTCGCGATTCATTTCGTGCCTCGAAAATCATGGCAGATCGGGTTCTCAACAACCCCAAAATTGAGGTACTATGGAATTCTGAGTTGAAAGATGTATTGGGTGACAACGAAGTGACGGGTATTCGCGTCTACAACAGCAAGACGGATGAAACCCAGGATTTGCCCATGGACGGTGTGTTTTTGGCCATTGGTCACAAACCCAATACAGAAATTTTTAAAGGACAGCTTGAGATGAATGAAACAGGATATCTGGTGACCCAAGCAAAAAGCACCTACACCTCAGTGGAGGGTGTATTCGCTGCAGGTGACGTTCAGGATCATGTCTATCGCCAGGCTATTTCAGCTGCGGGCACTGGATGTATGGCAGCAATCGACTGTGAGCGTTGGTTGGAAGCGCAGGAGCACAGTTGATAAGCCGCAGGTTCACGTTCTAAGGAGGGGACGAAGGCCATGTCCAAAAATAAGAAGATCGACACAAAGGACTTTCTCGACAAAGTCAAAAAAATGGCCAAAGA
This sequence comes from Pseudobdellovibrionaceae bacterium, assembly GCA_020635075.1. Lineage (NCBI taxonomy): Bacteria > Pseudomonadati > Bdellovibrionota > Bdellovibrionia > Bdellovibrionales > Pseudobdellovibrionaceae > Pseudobdellovibrionaceae bacterium. Next base: position 231,050 of record JACKAM010000004.1, read on the forward strand.
CAGAATGTCCGAGGGAAAAGTGGTCTCTCTGGACTCCTTTCGTGGCCTGGAAAAGAAGGATCCCCATCGCATCCTGATTATTGAGGATGACGAGACCATGAGGGCAGCCCTCAAGCGCATATTTGTGGCCGATGGTTTTGAAGTGGTGACGGTAGCCGATGGTACTCACCTCACCCAGGTGTTGGACGATTCCCCTATTGACCTTGTGATTCTTGATATAGGCTTGCCATGGATCAATGGATTTGAGTTGGCCCAACTGATGAAGGAAGATCAGGACTTGCGGCGCATCCCTCTGATTTTTGTTTCGGGTCGCACTAGCGATTTAGATGTGCGCAAAGGCTTTGAGCTAGGGGCCGTGGACTACATCAAAAAGCCCTTTGATGTGGAGAAGATCCGCAAAACAGTACAAACTCTACTAAAACTGAATAAGTAGCAGATCCCGCAAAACACGGGGGCTGAATCGATCTTCTGGGCGAGCCTAGTGGGTGACTTTTCCTTCCAATTCCTTTGGAACTCCCTTGGGAATCGCGCTCAGAAGTTTCTTTGTGTAGTCATCCTTAGGATTCTCATAAATCTCAACCGCATCGGCCATTTCAACCACTTGTCCTTTATTCATCACGGCAAGTTCATCAGAAATGAACTTCACAACCGCCAAGTCGTGGGAAATGAAAATATAGGTCAGATTAAACTCTTCCTGGAGGTCCAAGAGGAGATTCAAGATCTGAGATTGGATGGACACATCCAAGGCTGAAACAGACTCGTCACAAATGATGAATTCAGGCTCAACAGCCAGTGCGCGAGCAATGCAGATTCTTTGGCGCTGGCCGCCGGAGAATTCGTGGGGGTAGCGATTAAGCATACTGCGATCCAGGCCCACTCTTTCCATCAGGCGGCCCGCCATCTCAATGCGCTCGGTTTTATTTTTGCCAAGATTGTGAATCACCATGGGCTCCATGATGGCAGCCCCGACCGTCATGCGTGGGTTCAGTGAGGCATAGGGGTCTTGAAAGATAATCTGCATTTTGCGACGCATGGCCCGCAGCTCGTTGCGGTCCAGTCCCGTTAATTCTTTGCCATTATAGATGATCTCGCCGCCAGTGGGCTCAATAAGGCGCAGAATCGTGCGTCCCAGCGTAGTCTTCCCACATCCCGATTCTCCCACCAGGCCAAGCGTGCGGCCCCGACGAACCTTGAGGCTCACATCGTCCACAGCTTTCACCCATGATAGAACATTGCCAAAAATACCCTTCTTAAGCGGGAAATGCTTTTTGACATTGCGAATTTCCAGCACCACAGGATTTTCCTGGTCATTGAAAGGGCGAACACCCTTTGTTTGGTTGACGCTCGACATATCAAAAGACTTTTCCTTGCCGTCTTCGGTCATAAAATCTGAAACTGTGGGCAGACGGTGGGGATTGCGATCCAATCGAGGGCGACAAGCCAAAAGACCCTTTGTATAGGGGTGTTTGGGGTGGGTGAAAAGATCCATGGACTTCTCATTTTCGACGATGTCACCGCGATACATGACCACCACTTCGTCGGCGATATCAGCGATCACCCCTAAATCGTGAGTAATGAAGAGCACGGACATTTTGTATTTAGCCTGAAGGTCGGCCAAAAGATCCAAAATCTGCTTTTGAATGGTCACATCAAGGGCCGTTGTCGGCTCGTCAGCAATCAACAGGTCTGGCTCACAGGCGATGGCCATGGCGATCATCACCCGCTGGCGCTGTCCACCACTCATTTCGTGAGGGTAAGAATCGATCCGTTCAGAAGGATTGGGAATGCCAACCTGGTCCAGAAGATCTAGGGATTTGGCCAAGGCTTGCTTGCGATCCAGACTTTGGTGAAGCATCAGGGTTTCAGCGATTTGATCCCCCACAGTAAATACCGGGTTCAGGCTTGTCATGGGCTCTTGAAAAATCATGGAGATCCGGTTGCCACGAACCTTACGCATATCGGCTTCGCTGGCTTTGACCAGATCCTGCCCCTCAAACCAGATGGAGCCAGTGGTGATTTTTCCAGGAGGGTTGGGGATCAGCTTCATGATGGCCAAAGAGGTAACACTCTTTCCCGATCCAGACTCGCCTACCAAGCCGACAGTCTTTCCCTTTGGAATGTTAAAGGAGATATTTTTTACCGCCTTAACAATGCCGTCGTCGGTTTTGAAATCAACAGAGAGATTTTCAATTCTCACCAAGGTGTCCGCAGAATTCATCGCTTCCCGCCTTATTTATTTTTCAGTTTGGGATCAAGGGCATCCCTAAGTGCATCATTAAACAAGTTAAAGGCCAATACCAGAAAGAACATAAAGAGGGTGGCAGCCAAAAGGCCCCACCACACTTCACGAGCCAACTCCTGCTTGGCGTAGTTGATCATGGTCCCCCACGAAGGAGTGCCCGGCTCAACGCCAAGTCCCAGGTAGCTCAGAATTACTTCGCCTTTGACGGCGCCCACAAAGCCCAAGCTGAAGTTAATCAAGATCAAGTGGGAAACATTGGGGAGAATGTGGAGAAAGATCCTCCTGGCATTACTTGCCCCCAGGGCAAAAGCTCCTTGTACATATTCACGATCCCGGTGTTTCATAAACTCAGCGCGCACCACACGGCAGAGGCCGACCCAGCTGGTAAGACCAATGGCAATACAAAGTGTCTTGAGGCTCGGGCCCATGACCAGAGAAAAGGCCACAACCAGAAGGATGTAGGGAATGGTGTCGATGGTGGTGTAAAACCATACAATGAGATCATCAATTTTGCCGCCAAAGTAACCGGCAATGGAACCAAAAAAAGTACCTATGACAATTGCCAGGCCGGCACCAAAAAATCCCACAGTCAAAGAGGTTAGGGTTCCGTGGGCGGCACGAGCCAGTACATCGCGACCAAAAATGTCGGTGCCAAACCAGTGCGCCCACGTTGGGGCCTGGTAAGCAAGGTCGTGGCTGGTTTCATTATAGTTGGTGAAGATGATCCCGGCTCCGCAAAGAGCTGCCATCAGCACATACCCAACCATTACAAAAAAGCAAATGACGGCTACACGGTCCTTTTTGATGCGGCGGTAGGCATCCCACCACAATGAGTTGCGTAGGCCCCTAGTGGAAATCGTTGCGCTCTGTGCTGAAGCTGTGGCTGTTTGAACGGTACTCATCGACACACCTACCTCAACTGAATCTTAGGATCGACGACCGCATAGAGGACATCGGAGAGAAGTTGAAAGAACATGTACAAAATAGCACCCATAAAGGTCATGGCTTTAATTACAGGAAAGTCGGAGTTCTGAATACCCTGAAAGACCAAGCCTCCTAAGCCGGGAATGCCAAAGAAAGATTCAATCAAAAGAGAGCCCGTAATCAGGTAGGGCATCTGCATGACGACCAGGGTGATAATGGTCACCATCGCGTTACGTAATACGTGTTTGAACAAAATGGTTTTGGTGTCCAAACCTTTTGAGCGGGCCGTGCGCACATAGTCCTGATAGATCTCATCAAGAAAGGCTGTGCGATAAAAGAGAATGTTGCCGCCCAAGGAGAGGGAAACAAATATGATTGTCGGCAATATCAAGTACTCCCAGCGGCCAACCCAACTTGGGTCCCAGCCGGCAATGGGAAAAAGATCTAACTTATAAGCCAGGTAATACTGCCCATAGAGAATGTAGACCAGAGAGCTCAGGCTCATCAGGGCCAAACAAATAACCATCACAGACTTATCGAATAAGGTGCCACGCAAATGGGCGGTCAGCAATGCTAGTGATATGGTAATAAACAATGTTAGCAAGAAGGCAGGAATGGTCAGGCTTAAACTGACGCCAACACCATCGGCAATCATGGTCGAAATCAACTGCTTGGTCGACCAGCTACGGCCGTAATCAAAAGTCACGATCTGCTTAACAAAAAACAGGTACTGCATGTGGAGAGGGCGATCAAGCCCCAGCTCCTTTTGAATCTGGGCGATTTGCTCAGGAGAGGCATGTTTTCCGGCGGCCTGAGCTGCAGGGTCTCCACCTGCCACGTTAAACAGCAGGAAGGTGACAATGGTGATCCCGAACATAATCGGGATCATATACAGGGCTCGCCGGATTACATACTTCAGCATTAGAGTTTCGCCTTCAAATCTCCCTGTGCCTTGGTGTCAACGCGCAGGTATTTAAATGTGTCGTTCACAATCGAGTGAGACTTATAGTTCTTCAACCAGCCGTGATAGAGGCGGTAGCCCAAGCGGTGAACGCCGGGAACCCACGGAGACTGCTCAACCACGATATCGCGCATGCGCTGATAAACCTTTGTGCGGTCCGCACCTGGGGGCATCAGAGCCGCCTTTTCATACAGGTCGTCGAACTCTTTGTTCTTAAAGTTGGAACCGTTGGGTCCTGGGCTGGAGTTCTTGCCGTACAGCAGCTGCAGGAAGTTTTCCGCATCTGGATAGTCGGCCAACCATGCAATTCCCCAGATCTGGGCCTTCTTGTCGCGAATCTTTTCGGTGAACTGAGGCCAGGAAGACTGCTCAATCTTAACCTCGACACCAATCTGTTGCATATTGAGTTTGAAAAACTCAGCCATTTGCGCGGCAGTCGAAGAGTTGGTGGTTGAGAAAGTCAGAGCAGGAAGGTTTTTGCCGTCGGGAAACCCGGCCTTGGCTAAGAGCTCTTTGGCTTTTTCAACATCAAATTTTTTGTAGGGATTTTCAAATTTGGGATCGTAGGCATCAACTCCAGGGGGAATTGGGCTATGAGCAGTGACGGCCCGGCCATTGTAGAACTTCTCAATGGAGGTGGGAGTGTCAATGGCCATGGAAATGGCTTTACGCAAATTCTCGTTTTTACCGATTAGTGGGTCCAGCATGTTGAAGGCCGTGTAGGTCACGTCGGGCTCGACAGTTACTTCCAGCTGCATGCCCTTTTTCTTCATGTCCTCAGACAGATTGTTGTTTACAACTGCACTGTCGAAGTTGTCCTTGGGGATGCCCAGGATATCCAGCTGACCCTTTTGGAACTTCAACCAGGCCGGTTGATCCTCAATGATCTCGTGGAAAACCAGCTTGTCGACGAATGGCAACTTTTTGCCAGCATCGGCGAGAAGACCGTTGGCCTCGTCGGAAGCTTCGCCCTCAGTCGGATAGGTGTGGCCTGACCAGTTGGGGTTCTTAACCAAAACAACTTTGCTGTTTCGCACCCAGCTTTCAAATTTAAAAGGGCCTGTACCAACAGGGTGGTTGAGGAACTCTTTTCCATATTTATCAACAGCTTCTTTGGGAACGACAGAGGCGTAGCCCATTGCCAGCACATAATGCAGTTGATAGTAAGGCTTTGTGAGCTTAATCACCAATGTGTGATCATTGGTGGCCGTAATGCCTTCAATCTCGTCTTCAAATTTACCTTCGCCCTTGGAAAGTTTCTCGCGCCATTTATCCAAACCGACGATACGCCCTTCGAAAATCCATGCGCCATCTGAGGCCGCAGCAGGGTCCATCAGACGCTTCCAGGAGTAAATGAAATCCTGGGCTGTGATGTCGCGGCCCTTTCCTTCTGGGAAGGCGGGGTCGTCATGGAACTTAACCCCTTTACGGATTTTAAACGTGTGAGTGAGGCCGTCTTTGGTAACTTCCGGTAGGCTCTCAGCTAACAGGGGGGCCAACTCAAGAGGGCGCTTCAGGTAGTGGTAGTGAACCAGAGTTTCATAAATTTGAGAAACAACACTGTTGGAGTAAGTGTCGCTGGCGTAAACCGGATCCAACCCTTTGAGGTTGGCGCGCAGAACAGCATTGATTGTGTTCTCGCCTTCTGATGATTTTTTCGTACACGATGTTGTGGTCAATCCAAGGACTAAAACCAAGGCGGTCGTCATCCATGCTAGGGGCTTGAAACTTGCCATTTCCTCCTCCTTCCAAAGGTCCGTGTTGTGTAGCGTTATGGGTGATCAAAGTCAACGATCAGTGCGCCTACGGAGTGGGTTGTGCAGAATGTTATTTAGCTAAAATCTGATGGAGTTCTGAAAAGTATCGAATGCGATACGTGGCGCCCGCCTGCATAAGTTCTTCGATTGGGCCATAGCCAAAATCCACCGCCACACAGGGGATTTGGCAGGCCTTTGCGCCCCCAACATCAGGGAATCCGTCTCCCACCATGTAAGCATTTTCAGATGAAACTCCAGCCTTGGCCATGGCCGTCAACAGAGGCATAGGGTGGGGCTTTTTGTGCTGGAGTGAATCTCCGCCAATGAGAGCCACCCAGGGCAGGTCCATCAGGCCCAGATGATCAAGGATTTTTGGGATAAACCGCTCTCGCTTATTGGAAACCACGGCAATCTGGTAGGGGCAGTCTCGCAAAAATTCCACCGCGTCCCTGAGTGGGCGGGGGTTGTTCAGCACGTGGCGATCGTAGACGTCCAGGAATTCCCGCTCAATGGTTTTGAGTTGTAGCAAATCCGCAGCGGTCTCCGGAGCAATGGCCTGGACCAACTCGGCGAGGCCCCGCCCGATGTAGTTGATGATGGTTTCTTCAGGCAGCGCCGGTGCCTTTTTGATTGCAAGAAATTCATTCACAGCAGCCACAATATCGGGGCCTGTGTCGATAAGAGTGCCGTCGAAATCAAACATTAACAATGGAGTCATGAAAAATAGATAAGAAAGATGGGACAATTTGTAAACCAAAACCTGGAGTGCCATAAAACAGATTCAAAAGGAGGTCGAAAATGAAAGGTTGGACTCTTGTGACTGGCGCCTCGGGCGGAATTGGTTTGGATATGGCCGAAATGTTCGCCGAGAAGGGGCATAATCTCATACTTGTCGCCCGCTCGGAGGATAAGCTGAAGGCATTGGCCGGGACACTGAAAGAAAAATACAAAATTGAAGCCGAAGTCATTCCCTGTGACCTAGGGGTCCCCCGGGGAGCCGAGGCTCTTTACAAAGCGACACAGGACAAAGGCTTCAAAGTTCAGGTCTTGGTCAATAATGCGGGATTTGGTGAAATGGCGCCGTTTGCAAAGATGAGCGCGGGCCGAGTGAAACAAATGGTTCAACTCAATATTGCCACACTCGTCGACCTTTGCCACCTGTACCTTCAGGGCATGGAAGAGTTTGAAAAGGGTGCGGGAATTCTCAACGTGGCCTCAACCGCAGCCTTTCAACCCGGCCCGGAAATGAGCCTCTACTACGCCACCAAAGCCTTTGTTTTGTCTTTCAGTGAAGGCTTGCATGAGGAGATGAAGCCCAAGGGCATTCACGTGTCGGCTTTGTGTCCCGGTCCGACCCGAACTCAGTTTATGGCGGAGGCCGGAATAGAGGACGGCGCCATGTTCAAGCTTCCTATTGTCCTGGATTCAAAGCCAGTGGCTCGCGCCGGGGTGAATGGATTCTTGCGCAATAAGGCTATTGTTGTTCCTGGATTTGGCAATCGCAGTCTGATTTTCTCTCTCCGGTTGACACCGAGGTCATGGGTGCGGTGTATGGTTAAGAGTTTGCACAAGACGGCTGTGAAGTCGGCCGAACAATGACGGGTCTTGTAGGAGTAAAGAATGCCTGCAAATAGCTGGGGATCACGATTTGTGGTGACAAGCTTTGGTGAAAGCCACGGTGAGGCCATGGGTGTGGTCATCGATGGCTGTCCCGCAGGCGTTCCATTTGACCGAGAGCTGTTGCTGCATAACCTGCAGAGGCGCAGACCCGGCCAGCACGGAGATCCGCAGCGGGTGGTGTCCGTCCGATCTGAGGAGGATATGCCCCAGATACTCAGTGGTATCTTTGCCGATAAGACTCTGGGGACTCCAATTGCTTTGCTGGTTTATAACAAAGACCAACGATCACAGGACTATGATCAAATCGCCCACCAGCCACGCCCGGGTCATGCCGATGATGTGTGGCGCGAGAAGTTTACCCACGTCGATCATCGTGGCGGCGGTCGGGCTTCGGGGCGCGAAACCCTTTCGCGGGTGATGGCCGGTTCTGTGGCCCAGATGTACCTGAGAGCTGTTACCCCAGAAACTCGCGTGACAGCAAAGGCTCTGCAGATTGGACCCGTTCATCTTCAGGGCTCAGAGGTGATGACCCCTGAAGTGATTGATCTTTTGCAGAAGGCCCGAGCCGAGGGGAGAAGTTATGGCGGCAGAGTTTTGCTGACCATCACTCAGCCCCCAGCTTCGCTAGGCCAGCCGGTTTTTCATAAGCTCAAGGCGGATCTGGCTTCAGCGATTATGGGGATTGGCGCGGTCAACGGCATTGAAATCGGCGCTGGCGTTGTAGCAGCTGATGCCGAAGGAAGTGAATTTCACTCTCGTCCCGAACAAGATCAGTACGGCGGCATCAGAGGCGGGATCAGCACAGGTGAAGAGATTCAGATAACTGTTAGCTTCAAGCCGACGGCAACAGTCCTTGATCAGGCCAAGGCAGGTCGACACGACCCTTGCATCATTCCCAGAGCCTTGCCTGTCCTAGAAGCCATGGTGAACCTGGTTTTGGCCGACCATTACCTGTGGCGATTAACAGACAAAATCTAAAGAGGCCGATTTTAAGTGTTCAACCAAATCAGGAGTGGGCAGTTGGAGAAGGCGATGCTTCGGTGGCCACGGGAGTGGAAATAGAGGCCAAAAACTTTTCCACCCGGGGTTTGTATTCGTTAGGTGCGCGGCTCAGGCCCTGAAGATGACCGATTTCCGGAATGCTCAACACCTCGACGGCCAGGTGATCCAAGCCCTCCAAATATTCTTCCAGCGCTCGGGTAGAGACCATTTGGTCGTTCCAGGCGCGGACACTTAGAATTGGAAAGTCCTGAGGCAGATTCCTCAGGCGCGGTTTGGAATCGGGTAGAAAACTGGAGCCGCCTAAAAGTTCATAGACGAGAAAGGCCATGGCGCCGCGAAGAACCGGGTTTTTGATTTTAAACTCGTGAGTAAAGTAATTCCAATAGCCGCGCCGAACCTGGGTGAACGGACCACCTTCACAGACACAGCCCTTGATTTCGCCTTTAGGTCTTTCAGAGGCAGCATTGAGGGTGGCGCCCGATGGGCTGGAAAAACTCATAAGAATTTTTGGGCGATCAACTGCATTCAAAATGTCGGTGATCTGCTCCTCCCATACCTTGGCTACGCCAAATTTGTAATCTCTTGTCATTGGCAAGCGCAGGATCTGCCAGGGTGAGGCCAGGCGAAGTTGAAAGGCGACGGCATCAAAGCCCAACTCATTGACAAAACTGATGTGTCTTCCCAGGGTCTGTGGGGAGCCTCCAAAGTGATGGACAAAGACAATCACTTCTTGGTAGCGCCGATTTTCGGCGGCCTTAAAGACTCCAGAATGGGGAAGCTCCACGCTTAGCTATCTTTCCCTGGCCATAGTTCACGCCAGTTTCCAATGGTTGATTCGGAAACAGCTGTTTCATGGAGAACGCGTCGGCTAACTTCCACCTGCTCCAAAGCTGTCTCGGACAGAACCTTACCACAAGCTTCCACAATCGCCACCTCATCAATGCCATGATATGCATAAACGTCTACGGGGCGGCCACAGCGAGAATGCTTGCGCACAGCCAGAGACTCATGCCTCACCCCGATGATGGAGCCCAGATTGTCTAACAACCCCGGTTCACCATCGTGGACACTAACAACTGGAATTCTTCGGCCGGCCAGGGTGGCCATCTCGGCTCTCTCAGTGGAACCGTTCAGGTAGGGAACCAAGTGCAAGTTGCCATTCACACCGAGGGTGATTCTCAAGTGTGAATAATCAGTTTCATGTCCAAGGTTGCCGACCAACAAATCTGGGCTGGTGACGACAACGACGTTGGCGTAAACTCCTTTTTTAAGCAGGATCTCGGATGCTTCAATGGCTTCTTTGGTCATAGCACCCATGGCAAAGAGATTGACCACATTGTCACCAGGCTCGTAACCAGCATAGCCGCGATAATCAATCAAGTAGTAGGCCCCAGCTAAGACGTCCTGGCGGACAGTTTCCATCATGGAGTCCTCATCGATTGTCGCCACGTCATTGACCGAAATGCAGCCCGGGATCTCAATGTCGGCAGGGCTCAGCGATGTGCCCTCATCCAGGCCGGTTTTAAAGCGTCGTTGGCGGCTCAGGTATTTTAGGAAGTCCTTTTGTTCAATCCCGCGGGTCACGCCACGAATAATCACGCCAGAGCGACCTTGGTTATCATAGGTGAGGTGGCGGTGCATGGATTCACACAAAATCCAATCTAACTCCTGACAGAAGTAAGGTTCCCAGGTGATCTGATTAGGAACCTGGAGATCCGACTTCCAACCATGTTGAGCACCTTCAGGTGAGAGTGTGATCCCAGAAGGAGTTCCACAAAGAATGAAACTGGACTGCCAATAGAGATCATAAAAATACTGATCGAGGGCCCGCTTAATAAAAAAGTCGTAGACAGTCATCAGGGGCATCAGGGGAATCCCAAGAGTGTCGCGCATCCGGCCATAGGCACCCATGCAGGACATCACATTGCCTTCAGCAATTTCGAAGCGCAGGTAGCGGTCATCCGACTGTTCACCAGGAATCAGATCAGGAGTTTTGCTATCTTTAACGCCAACAGCAGCTTCATAGTCGTCTTCCACATAGGCGCCGAAAATGTGCCCATCCATAGCCGGATTCAGATTAGTGCTGGTGCCCACGTCAGGAGCCATGGCCACCATCATCTCTCCAGCCTGTTTGAAGGCAATCTCCTGGGGGGTCAGAGCCTTTTGCTTGGCCTTGAGTTGAGCAGGATCAAGAGGGGTGTTGGCAATCCTTGTGAGTTTTGCCGTCAGCTGACCCAACATCCACTGAGTGTGTGGATAGCTGGCCAGTTTCAGGCTGATACCAAGACTTGTGGGTACACCCCCATTGCGTTCTAGTTGATCGAGGAACATCCTTTTGTTCAACTCTTTAAGCTCATGTTGGCCCTTGATATCCTGATAAAGAGAAGATCCTCTTTCGCGCAGGTAACGGCCTTCGTCGCTGTTTTCAGCGAAGCGAACAAATGGATCAGGATTTGTGATCCCAACCTTTTGTTTAAGCTCTTCTACTTCATCCGCGTCCGGTAAGGCGGAATGGTTACCTGGAGTGGCGGCCATCTTTAGCCCCCAGCCCTTAAGTGTGTGCGCGATGATCATGCACGGGCGGCGGGGATTTTCTTTGCTCTTTTCCAAGGCCTCAACCAAAACCGCAAAATCATGGCCGCCAAGGTCGCGAATGGCGTCAAAGACCTCCCGGTCAGAAAGGGACCCAATAAACCCACTGATTTTAGGGTGGTTCTTTTCCAGTTCGGTCCTCAAAGCAGCGCCATCTGGAAGCTGCAACAACACTTGAAGGCCGTAGTCTGAAAGATCCTCCTCCAGCCACTGCTTCAGAGCATCGCCACCTTTTTTGGCGAAGATCTCCTGGCGCTTCCGTCCGTGACGAACCTGAATCACTTCCCAGCCATTGGCCTCTGCCGTTCGCTGGATGCGGTCATCGTCCGTACCGCCCATGATTTCCTTATTGGTGATGCGATGGCCGTCTAGGCTCTGGCGATTGTAATCGATGATCCAAGTGAGTTGGCCTAACTCCCGTTCTGCAAAATCAGGGATGGCTTCAAACAATGAACCTTCACGAAATTCAGCGTCCCCCACCACTGACCAAAAATGGGCATCTGGAACATTGTAGCCATGTTCTCGCGCATAGCGATAGGCGAGGGCCAGGTAGCCAGCCTTCACGGGTGGGATTCCCACTGTGCCACTGGGGAAAAAGTTGTGGTGATCTGGGTCATAGGTCGAGTGATAGGACTGAAACACATCTTCGCCCGCCTGGGGAAAGGCGCGAAGGCCATGCATGGCTTTGTTGCTTTCTTCAAGAGTCAGCTTGCTCAAGTCCTTGTGTAGGTGCAGATCAAGAAGATAGCTATAGGCATGATCTGTCGGTGAGGCGTGGGGTTTGTTGGCGATGTGGTCATAGCCGGATTTCACCACCAAATGGAGAGCGCCTAAGATGTGGAGGGCACTTGAGCAGGCGGCGGGATGGCCACCCACTTTGGGATCGCCTTTGGCTTTGTCACTGCGATGATTAGCGATATAGATCATCTGGTTGGCCAGGTAGTGGGCCCGACGGGCGATTGAATCAAGTAGTTCCAGACTTGGTTTTTTGCTCATATCCATCCCTTTGTATTCATGCACAATCAAAGTGGAGAAACCATTCACCGGGACCCATGGTCTTATCGGCACTTCACCCCCCCTGGGGGTATCTCCAAAAGTCTTGATATCTATAGGAAAAGTGCCTGTTTAGGCAAGATCTCTGAGTGGAGAATGTGGGGCGGGAAATAAGGCAATGATGTCTTGGGAAAGAATGGGGACACGGGAGACGGTGATTCTCTCATCAGTTAACGAGGTGAAGTTTCGCTCATCGCGAAAAAGCTTCAGGCCCTTGCGGGTAATCAACAATGGAAAGCCTGCAATCAATTCCCCCCTTTGGGGGCAAAAGGGTTGAAACAGAGCACAGGAGGATTCGTGGGCCTTCTTATAGAAATGGTGTTCCATCCTCAGCCAAGTGGGCTTGGCCGGAACAGGCGTATGCAAAGGGAGGGCAAAAAACCTCTCTTCGCTGCCATAACAGGCAGCCGAGAGCTGAGAGAAAAAGCCAGAATCTTCATTGGGATCAAAGATCAATTCGCATTCGCTCAGAAGCTTGCTACTACGGAGAATGTCTTCACAGTCCCCATAATTGAGAATCGCCATGACTTCCAGGCCCAATTTTTGGAGACCCGCAATTTGGACATCAATCAGGCGTTGGCCACCCAAATCCTCCAGTGCCCGCGTTGATCCCTGGTCGGCGCCGTTTTTATCTCCTGCTAAAAGAGCAACTTTCAAGGTCAGCCTCATTCACTCGTCGGTTGGCACCGGCGAGATTCCTAGGCCTTAGGCTTCAAGGATAAAATCCCACCTGATGCGGATGTGACCATCCTGTTCCACCATTCCCTGTGGAGGGTTGGGGAAAGGAGCCGCTGCCCGGAAAGCGTCTATGGCAGCGTTGTCTAGCTCCATGATACCACTCTCGCCGATCACTTGAACCTGGAGCAAGGTCCCATTTTTGTCCAGGGTGATCAGGACTCGAGTCCGTCGGTCGCGGGCCGAAGCAATGGTGCGGCCCTGGCGAACCACTCTTTGCACGTTGGCCTTGACGGTGGGTTCCCAATGCTGGCGGATCTTCTCTTTGATCCGTGCGTAGTAGGAGTAATACACAAATTCGCGGGTGCTTAATAGGGTTTGAACCCCAATCTGAGTGTCCTTCAAATAGTCATCTGTTTGGCTGGGTGTTCCCGGAGGCTGCTGATTGGGCTTTGTGGGGCCCGGAGGTGTGGGGCTAAAATTGGGTCGGAGAGCAGCCAATGTTGGCAGTTGCCCATTGGTAAGGGCCTTCAGATTCTTTTTGGGCTTCTCCTGCTTGTCCCCATCTCGACTTCCGGGCTTGGGGGCTCCGGCTTTGGCTGTATTTTCAAATTTTCCGGACTTGGCGGCCCGGGTCTCCTTTTCCACCCGCTGATTGTGGCGGCTGAGGAAGCGAGCTTTGTCGGGCATCTCGTCGTTGAGGCGATTTTTATCCTGCTCCACGATTTGTTGCGAAATCTTATCTTCAGGCTGGCTGGGCTGAGGCTTCTTCTCAGTCTCCATAATGACCACTTCAACCGCAGGGGCGGGCAAGGCCGTCGGCTGCGACCTGAAAATCTGCATTCCCCCCCAAATCCCCAAGTGTAAAAACAATGAACATAAGAGGAAGATGGCAATCGAATTTGTGAGTTTCCGGAGCATGAAGACCTCTTATTTAGCCTATCGGAAGGGGGTGGTGAAAAATTTAGGCGTTAATCCAGAAAATCCTAAAGTTTTAGGTCGATCGTCCGGGGGGAACTCGACCTGGGGAAATCTCTTGGTCGAAAGGTGTAGCTAACGTAAACTACTGTCATGAAATTTGACGTTTGGGCCAAGACGGATGTGGGTCTAAAACGGGACATTAACCAAGACACCATCTTGGTCGACCCGGAACTGAATCTCTTTATCGTGGCTGACGGCATGGGCGGCCATAAAGGCGGTGAAGTGGCTTCGGCCTTGGCCGTTGAGACAGTCCAAGAAGTCATTCGCACCAAGCTTCAATCTAAGGGAAGGCTAAACCCAAAAGATGCCATTCTTGAGGCCTATCGCGAGTCTAGTACCCGAATTCATGCCAAGAGCACCCTGGAGAACCCTGAGCTGATGGGCATGGGAACGACCATGGTTCTCATCTTTGGTCATGGCAACAAGCTCTATATTGGTAATGTTGGGGACTCCCGGGCTTATCTTTATCGGGACCCCTACCTTTGGCAGCTCACGGAAGACCACTCACTTATTAATGAACAGGTGAAGGCCGGGGTGATCAGCGAGGAAGATGCTCCTCATGTTATTGGCCGCAATGTTATCACCCGTAGTGTGGGTTATGAGAGAGACGTAATCGTCGACGTTTTGGTCCGGGACTTTCAACCAGGGGAGCAGTACCTGCTCTGTTCGGATGGTCTATCAAGCCTGGTTGCCGACCAAAAAGTGGCGGAAATCTTCAAGACCTCAGAGCCCCAAGAGGTTGTATTGCGGTGCATCGACAAGGCTAAAGCCGCGGGCGGTGACGACAATGTTTCCGTTGTGCTTGTACGTGTGCGACAATAACTAGGTGGGCCCGGCAATTCTTCAACTTTGGCATTGACGCAACCTGCTACCCCCCTTAGAGTCAATTTCGATCGGGACACAGAGTGACAGGGTGATGAGTGAAAGGCAGAATGATTCTGCACATTTCCCTCTGAAGGTCGAGGCATGGAGAAGAAGTCCTTTACGATTTTGGTGACGAGCAATCGGCGCGGTCGAACTCGCACTCTGACAGTTTCAGCTGCCTGGTTGAAGGCCCTCACTTTTCTGGGTGGGGTGCTGCTTGTGACTTTTGGTGCTGCCACGGTCGATTATGTTGGACTCTTGCTTGAGGCCGGCGAAAACAAAATCCTAAAAGCTGAAAATGCCCAACTGAAACGCCAGTTTCAGATTGTGGAAAGTAAGCTCCATTCTCTCGAAAACAGTCTTGAGCGGGTTAAGAGTTACTCCACTAAACTGCGTTTGATCACCAATATTGAAGACGAAGATCGGGCGGTCAAATTGGCCGTTGGCACGGAGCCTAAGCTCGGCCAAAAGGTCAACGAGTACGATGAGGAAATGGGTGAGCGTGGCCCGGCCTCAGAATTCTTAGTCAAAGACTCGATGTTTTTGGAAAAACCACCCTTGGATGAAATGCGGGGTGAGTTGAGTGCCATCAATCAAAAAGACTATGCCACCCTCTCGATCCGAATCGACCGTGCGGTTAAAGAAACTCAGCTACGTGAACTGGGGGTTCTCCAGTTGTGGGACTCCCTGTCTGAAAGACAGAGTTTGTTAAATGCCACGCCAAGTATTAAGCCAGCAGCCGGCTGGTTCACTTCCCGCTTTGGCTATCGAATTGACCCCTTTACTGGAAAGCCTGTGATGCACGCGGGACTTGATATTGCCGCCCCTCCGGGCACTCCGGTTGTCGCCCCGGCTGACGGAGTGATTTCCTTTGTTGGTTATGAAGCAGGATATGGAAAACTTGTCTCCATTGACCACGGTTACGGGGTCGTCACCCGCTTTGCTCACAACTCACAGATTTTTGTGGAGTCCGGGCAAAAGGTGAAGAGGCGTGATGTGATTTCCGCGATTGGAAGCACAGGGCGATCTTCGGGTCCTCACTGTCACTACGAAGTGCGGGTTCACGGTGTTCCGGTCGACCCGATCAACTACATCCTCAACGAATAGTCTATCGCCTGATAAATCGAGCAAGAAAAACGGCGGCAATGAACTGGGGCATGATCAATTGGATCAGGCCTTCGAGTATCATGAGTGGGTAAAACAGAGCCTTCTTGATGGGTTTCGACAGACGGAAAATCAGAGAATTAAAAATCAGGTAATAGGCGGGACCGCCGCCAAAGGCGAGCTTCTCGACCCTCATCTTTTCAGTGGTCAATTCAACGGGGGCAATAGCCCTTTCGTTGGATTCGTCAAAGTAAGGATCTCGCTTGTACCAGTAGTTGCGAATTGAATTGAGAATCGTCCCCGAGTAGGGCTCAACGGTCAGTAGCTTTCCGCCAGGCTTAAGCATGTTTTCAATATTGGCCACGGTCTGGGGAAGGTTGGCCACGCAATGGTGGAGCCCCCCTATACAAATCAGGTAGTCAAACCGGCCGACCCACTCAGGTCCAACAGGCCGAGTGAGATCTATTTCAAAGGCCTGGGTATTGAGGGAGACCCGGTAAGTGGCGACAGCCGTGGGGGAGATATCAAAGCCCGTAAGTTCAGCCTTAGGAAAGCGCCTTTTCACCGCCAGTGAGTTGATGCCGTCCCCGCAACAGAGATCGCCCACCTGTTTGCCGTTGAGATCCAGGCCCTGAAACAAGTAGCGAAAAAAGAACCGGTCCCGATAGCGGTCCGAAAACTCATCGTAATAGTGCTCAGCATAGGCCTTGTGGATCTTTTCGTAGTGAGCTTTTTGTGAGTTTGGGCCAGGCTCCAGTTGGGTCATGTGTTCATGCTAAGGTCATTGGCCGCACTTGGCCAGGCCAGGGCAAAAAAAAAGCACGTCTAGGACGTGCTTTTTTTCTTCTCGTTTCCAAGTCGATATTAACGCTTGGAGAACTGAGGGCGACGACGAGCGCCGTGGAGACCGTACTTCTTACGCTCAACCTTACGAGAGTCACGAGTCAGCAGACCAGCTTTCTTCAAAGGTCCACGCAGAGATTCGTCGGCGACCATCAGGGCCCGGGACAAACCGTGGCGAATGGCTTCAGCCTGACCAGTTGTTCCACCACCGCGAACAGTGACGTAAGCATCAAACTTGTTCTTGGTATCAGTCGTGCTGAAAGGAACCAAAATGGAAGATTTCCCAGAAGGAGTGGTCAGGTATTGCTCAGCAGGCTTACCATTGATGGTGATCTTGCCAGAGCCAGGCTTCAAGAATACGCGAGCTGCACTCGTCTTTCTTCTTCCAGTTGCGTAGTAGACTTTGTCGTTTGCCATTCTCTCGTTACTCCAATTCTAATTACAAAGTGTAGGCTGAAGGATTTTGCGCTGAATGAGGATGGCTACCATCCTTATATGTCTTCAGCTTGGTGATCAGACCGTTGGCCAGCTTGTTCTTTGGAAGCATGCCTTTAACAGCTTCTTGAACCAGGTGAGTGGAGTCTTTATCCATCCACTGCTGAGCCGTGCGCTCACGAACAGAGCCAAAATAGCGGGACATAGTGAAATACTTTTTGTCCTGCATCTTGGTGCCGCTCATCTTCAGCTTGTCAGTATTAGTAACAATCACGAAATCCCCAGTGTCAACGTGGGGGGTGAATTGCGGCTTGTGCTTGCCGCGCAGGAGGTTCGCAACTTGAGTGGCCAAACGACCAAGGGTCTGGTCAGTTGCATCTACAACCCACCATTTTCGCTCTACCTCACCAGCTTTCGCATTCCAGGTCTTCATTTCAATCCTCATTATTCGAAAAAACGCTCTTTTTCCGCGATGTAGTAAGACACGTGGTTTTAAAGGGTTCGGCACCTGTTGTCAAGGTCCCGGGGGTAGTAGACCCGGCAAAGATGCAATCCCTCTGGACGGGCCGTCCCAAGGGCTTTCTGGCGGTTCTGGGCAGCCAGGATGACCCCCATATCCGAGGCCGGGCGGCCAGCAAAGTGGAGATCCACCATGGTCCCCACCAGATTTCTCACCATCTGCTTGAGAAAACCCTGAGAAGTTACAGAAAAGCACAGTAAATTTGACGATTTACGTGTCCATGAAGCTTCCCTTAGGTGGCGCACCGTGGGCCCAGAATCCGTCCCGCTAGTTTGAAAGCTGGCAAAGTCGTGCTCACCCTTAATGGGGGTGAGGCAGGCTTGGAGGTAATCCAAGTCCAGGGGGCGGGGGATCCAGGTCAAATACCGGCCGCGGAGCGCCGAAGGGACTGGGCTGTTGTGAACCCAGTAGCGGTAGGTTTTGTGGGTGGCCGAGGCCAGGGCATGAAAATCATCGGGAGCAGCCCAGGCCCGACGGATGACAATGCCGGGGGGGAGAAGGGCATTGGCGGCGCGGACCAATTGATAACGGGAAACATCCTTTGTGGTTTTAAGGTGAGCGACTTGTCCAATGGCATGAACACCGGCATCGGTGCGCCCGGAACCCACAACTTGAATGGGCTCATCAAACAAGCGGCTGAAAACAGATTCGAGCGAGCCTTGAATGGTGGGCTTACCCTCCAATTGCTTTTGCCAGCCACCGAAGTCGGTGCCGTCATAGGCGAGAAGGAGGCGAATTTTTTGCGTCGGCTTTTGGCTCATCTGTTTTTGTTCCCAGTTTTTGGTCGTAACCAGTGGTGGTTGTATACCTTGATGGGCTTCTGGGTCCAGAGGGGAAAAGTTTTTCTTGAGAGCCGTTGTCGTAGTCTTTTTTCCGTAACCCGTGGTCCGTGATCCGTAAACGTTTCCGTGCCGGTTTCCGTTTCTGTATTTGGAACCTGGCACCTAAAAAAAAGCGTCGGTTCTGCTTGAACCGACGCTAGCACCCTAGACCCATTCGTTCATAAGCCAACCCTAGGCTTACTCAGAGGTAAAAAAGGAGGTGGTGTTCAATTACTACCGACGACGTTGTCGATAGGTTCAATGCCACTTTTATCATCCGTGAGGAGCAGTCGGCCGTGATCGCGAGTGTGGACCACGACTTCGCCGCTTAACCGTCCATCTGCATTTGGTTCGAGTGGTGATAAACTTGTTCTCAACTCAAGCCCACTCACACAAATGTTTTTAGGAACACGGTCGGTCGATCCATTTGCCAGATTTTTCTGCACCTTTGCCAGACTCACCTGGATGCGGCCAAAGCCGTTCACGGTGGGACCGTTTTGCTCCAGATCGTGGAAGCTCAGACGAACAGTGTGATCGCCCTTCTGTGCCCGCCAAAAACTGTAGCGAGGCATGACTTCAGGCATGAGAGGGCAGAGATGGCCGTCTTTCCAAAAGCAGTCCTCGTAGGCCTGGCCTTTGGCTTCGTAAAAACCGAACTTGATGTAGATCGGAAGGGCTCCATTGTTAGGATCACTGCCCGAGACGGATTCTGCATAGAGCATGCGGCCCCAGGAGCGGAACGGGAAGTTGTAAAAGGCTTCATTGGTGGATCCGTTCTCCACTCCCTGTAAAGGCACTTCCACGCAAGCCTGAGGAGGTGGAGGCGGAGGGGGAGGAGGTTGAATCTCGTCCTTCAGAGTGATCACGCCAGAATTGCGGGTCACAATGCGAACTTCACCGTGAAAGGAGCCAAAGCGAATGTAAGGAGGCTCAATGGGCGGCATGATTTCCGGAGGACCAATGTACTCGGGCGAGGACTCGGTTCTCTCCAGCGGTTGCCCACCATTTGACGGCTGTTGACCTTCGATGCCACCTGGATTGGCGGGAACACCGATCCACAAATCATTCATGAAAAGGGAGTTCTGCACGAACTCAATTCTTTGCACGCAGATCTCGCGCTGAGCGGGGCGTCCCTCATCTTCCAGGTTGGATACGCCTCCGCCGATGGAGTTGTCATCACGAAGAGTGATGTGTCCAACCGAACCCTGTTTGCCGGCACGCAGCTCGTAGAGACCGAAATTGATACTGTGATTACGCGTCTTGCGCGCAAACTGGTAGTTGGCCGGAGCAATGGCAATTGCCGGACAAATATTGTTGTAGCACAGTTCAAAGTTGTTCACCCGGCCTTCACCAGAGAAGATGCCCGCAAACCCAACCGGGGCAAATCCTGGCTCATTTGCGTTTTGCAAATGAGCGGTCGCCAGTAAATCCAACTCACCGTCTGCCACATAAGGAATGTGAAAGGTGCCCGACCCATCAGAGGTCACCTTGACACAACTGCCGAGCGATCCCCCACCGCCAGAGTCGTCTGTCGAAAACACGACTTTACAGGCGCTGAGCCCCATGGCCACAGCCAGACCTGTTATTAGCCTTAATCCCAAGAGTTTTCTCATAACTTTTACTCCCATTGTCGTTCTCTACCTACCGAACATCATGGGCTCACATTGACGTACCGAAGAGCTGTCCCATCTTCTGTATTCTTAGGATAAGTTGCTTAAAGGAAAGTTGCGACGGACAAGTTTGTCGCGATTATTGATTCTGCAACCAGCAGGTCAATTTGAGATCAACAACTTCACTGTCGAGATTGGCTTGCATGGAGCCAGAGGTGACAGTGTTATTGATAGGGTTTGGAGCAAAGACATCAAGAGAAAAGCCAATACCTCTATATAGAATGGGGCTTCCGCTGTCATCTTCATCCACTGGGATGGCACTCCAGATTTTGCGCAAGTTTGTATTCGAATTTGCGTCTGCCCGACCGCGAATGACCGTAGCCTCTATATTGCCCGCGCGACGCTGAATGATAACGTCCCAACCATAGTCAACACCGTTTGCTCCAGAGCCCGTGACTTGCCTGCAGAGAGCAAGGGTATAAGGAGTGGCATCGCTACTCACGGCCTGGTTGAGCAGCTGGTAGATCTTGCCATCAAGAATGACAAACCAAGGGTTATAGGATGAGACGATGGGCTGAACCATATCACTAGAGTTGGTTCGCGAACCGCAATCGTATTCCGTTAGAACAGTCCGATCCTGAAGGAAAGAAACCACTTCAACAGCGCTTTCCTGGGCATTGCTTGTTCCCAAGCAGTTCTTAGTCTGGGAGAACAAGTAGTAATCTCGCAGAGTCACTGGTCTTGGATCAGCGCCGTTGGCAGGTGCGCCGACTTGGTTCTCCTGGCCATAGTTCGGGAGCAACACGGTTGAACCGGGATTAAAGGGGCCGTAGGCGGATTCCTCTTGAAATCCAGTGTAGCCACCACCGTTACCGGTGCTTTCGAACTCGCAGTTTTGGAAGGCAAAAAGATAGAGAAAGGCCACGGCGGAAGCCAAAATAGTAGTGCTAACTGTCCAGGCCCGAGAGCGCATACCGATCCCTTCTTCTATTAATCTATATTACCCTAAGCAGAACCCCAATCTAACCGATAAAATTGTCGCGATTATTCCTCTTTTGTTTCACTTTGATACACTTTTTCTCAGATCACCTGGGCGTGCGTCTTGATTTTTCCAGGGGGCCGACCGACAAGTTTGTCGTGATGTCAGAAGACTGGAACAAGCAAATTCAAGACTGGGAAGATCAGATCAGGGCCGGCCACGGAGGCTTGGTTCGCCTCTCTCTTTTGGGACTCAAGCGCACGGAAATCCCACGCGAACACCTTTGTCAAATCGTGAATTTGTCACGAAGGACCCGTCTTGAACGCTGGGGGATGAAGCTTCTCTTTCCCTACGTGCGCGGGGATGAATCCAAAAAAGGGGCCTCGGCCCAGGAGATCTGCGAGTACTCAAGTGCTCTCATGGAGCTGGGCTCTTTGGACGAAGCAAAATCTCTTTTGTCCACAGTAGACCCAAAGCAGGAACCACGGGCTCTTTTGTATTTGGCCTTTCTTTGTTTTCGCAACTGGGATGGCGAAGGAGCCAGACAGTTCTTGCACGAGTACTTGACCCATGAAATGGGCGATTATGCTCGTTTGGTGGGAGAGGTAAATCTCGCTGCGGCTCTGGTGCAGACCCGAGGATCTGAAGAAGCCAAAAGGTTGTTGGCTCACCTCGAAGAGTCCGCCCGCAGCCAGGAAAAGAAAATGCTTCTGGGCAACATTCTTGAGCTCCGCTCCCAGATTGCAATTCAGGAAAGGGACTGGGAAAGGGCCAATAAGGATCTGGAGCAAAGTGCCCTGTTACTGCAGGCATCCCATCACGATTCGCTACTGTTTACTCTCAAGTGGCAGGCTGTGGTCGGTTTACATCAAGGCCATGCAGACGCCGTTCGACGCCTAGCTGAAGTTCAACAGAAGGCTCGGCGAATGAGGCTGTGGGAAACGGTTCGTGACTGCGACCGTCACCTGGCTGTTCACCAAGTCCGTCCAGATCTGCTTAATCGTCTCTACTTTGGATCTCCTTACAAAACCTTCCGGGACATTTTACTCGGCGAGTATCCCGACTCCAGCCACTTAAGGGAACATTACGATTGGATTGGAGGTAAAGAGGGAAAGTCATGGAAGGTATTGGTCGACTTGGGGAGTTGGGAGGGCGAAGGTCAGCCTCATCATCTACGCCCGGGCCACCTCATTCATTCACTTGTAATTGTATTGTCTGCTGACCTATATTCGCCACAGAAAATGGGAACACTGTTTGGTGCTCTTTTTCCAGGTGAACACTTTAATCCCCATAGCTCTCCTGAGAAGGTCTACAAAGTCATTCAGCGCTCTCGAGAGTGGTTTGAGGGTTCTGGCTTAGGGCTTTCTGTTGAACAAAACGGGGGGTTTTATCGCCTTAGGGTTTTATCAGGCACGGCCGTGCGCCTTCGCTGTCGACTTAAGGATTCCATTGCCAAGCCTGACAAGGTGGAGCACTTGGGTGAGTATTTGCTTCGTCACTTTGGTGAAGGTCGGTTTTCCGCCAAGCAGTTGAGTGAAAACCTGTCGGTTTCTCAGCGCACAGCCAATCGCTTGCTTAAAGAAGCTCAGGAACAGGGTTGGGTGGAAAAAACAGGAAAGGGCCCGTCGACCCGCTTTCGGGTGCAAAAGAAAGAAGCCTCTTAGAACTCGACGAGAAACCCAGCGTTGATGATATCAGCCGAAAAATCAAACTTGTCGCTGAGGCCTAAGAGCTTGCGGAATTCAGCTGTCAACCAAACGCTATTAATGCCAAAATCTCGGTCTAACTCAATCAATGATGAGCGATCCAAGAATCCAAGGTTGAATGCAGCACCAGCGGCAACGTGGGCAGCGGGGGCAAGACCGAATTTGGGAGATTTTCCATCATCCCGAATTTCGGCAAAGGTAAATACGTCACC
This sequence comes from Pseudobdellovibrionaceae bacterium, assembly GCA_020635075.1. Taxonomy (NCBI): domain Bacteria; kingdom Pseudomonadati; phylum Bdellovibrionota; class Bdellovibrionia; order Bdellovibrionales; family Pseudobdellovibrionaceae; species Pseudobdellovibrionaceae bacterium. The sequence goes on from JACKAM010000004.1 coordinate 253,951, forward strand.
GCCCCCTTCAACAAATGGGACCACCGGTTGAGTGTCCCAGTACTGAAGGCGATAGATCACGCCGATGGTGTTGGGGAAGGCTACAAAGGTAAAGTTCTCCCTCGGAGTCAGTGCCGCGTTCTCCGCACTCTTGAATGCTCCATTGCCGCTAGCCGCGTAAATACCTGTTCCCAATTTCCAACCCAGACGACCAAAGCCCTTCCATAACTGCCATTCATAATCAAAAAACAGCATAGGCATTTCTGATTCAGGGTAGAGATCCGAAAAAGCCACATCAGTATCCGGACTGGCAAGGTCGATGGGGTCAAAAAAGCCAAAGCGAACAGACGAGGCTCGGTCCTGTTTTGAAACTTCCGTTTGATAGAGATAAACTTTGTCTCGCGTAATACGAATAAGACCCTTGTCCGCAAACGGATGGGGAACCTTTTGTTCTGTCGTGACGTTAGGATCTATCTTTGGTTCCTGTGTTCGCGATGGGGGGAGGTTCTCAACCGGTCTGACTCGTTGTTCCGAGTAGACGCGGGAAGTGGGTTCATCAGCTTTGTCATCCGGAGGGCTGGCATAGATGGGCTCATCCAGATCCTCCACGTCCATCGGCTCATCCACTGGCGGTTCTTCTTCCTCGTCTGCTACATTCGAGGCTTCTGCTTCACCCTCTTCGCCCGCTACGGCTGGTTCTTCCTCAGATCCTTCAGTCTTTTCTTCCTCTTCCTCTGAGGACTGCTTGAGATCCTCATCTCCAGCCTCTTCGGCCGCGACGGCGGATTCGTCCTCTTCCTGAAAAAAGCCACTTTCAGTTTCCAAATTGGAGTTGTCTTCACCAACCGCAGACGGGGCTCCAATGGCTGAGAAAAGTGCCAAAGCGAAAATGAGATTGTTGGTGCAAAGCCTAAGGCACCATTTCATGCGTGCGTCTCCACATCAGCAGTTGACGTCCAAGGAGTATCATCAGGAGGAAACTCGAAAGAAATACCAGGGTCGAAAGCCAGACCCCGACTTTGAGCGACAGGGCTGTCCAAGCCCACACCGGCCAAAGAAGGAGGCGCGCAATTGGTTTAGCCCAGGAGTTGTTGTTCATCCAGCGGGCACCATAGGGGCCAAACTTGTAATAGGAACGAACAAGCCTCTTGCCGAAGTCACTCGTGAGAAGAATCTTGTGGCGAAACTTGCGGAAGGTCTTGAGGTGCCGATCAAGTGAAGAACCATAGGCCGCGGTGGCGATGAAACAATTCACGTCTTCGGAAAGGAGTCCCACCACTTCATCTGGACGGGCTATAAACTGGCAATTGGCATCGTCTGTCGCATCCGGAGCCAAGGTATTTGCCGCCTTGCCACAGCCAAACAAAATGGCATTGTCAGAAGTGATAAAGGCCACGTTTTTGGCCTGGTCGAGCATGGAGATGCGGAAAAAATAGTAGGTGCCATTCTCCAAGCCGTCCACATTGTTCTTAGACAAAAAGTATTCGTCACCTTCAGTCTCAATTTCGATGTCCACATGGCCAAACTGAGAGCCTGGATTGGCCCCATCAACTCCCCCAGTGAATCCGACGGTGGAATAAAAAAATCGTGCGTGGGAAAACTGGATGTTGCCTGAGTTGGGAAATGTGGTCGTCGGATCAAGGTCTTCAATATAAACCTTTTCGTCTCCCGGGAAAGCAGTGAAGGCGCAGATCCCATCGGTAAAGGTCGCCCCCGAGTCATTACAGTGATCAATGGTGTCGGCCGTCACCGGCATGTGGACCTTCACCTGGATAGTGTCGCCTTCTGAAGTGCTCAGTTGACCATCGTCGTTTTCATCGACGCCAATTTTGAGAGTAGCAATGTCGCTGGGATTGGTGGTGGTGGCACAGCTAGCCCCGGCCTTCCCGCTAAAGGCAGCACTACATAGAGTGGACCAGGACATCTTGACCGTTCCCACCGTGTCTTTGCCCACCCTATCCCCATCTGTTCCAATCTGGGTGTTTCCATCAGATGTTGTTATAATGACCGGCCCGATGCTGGCAGCAGAATCTGACTTGATGGTAATGCTCAAATCGGAGCCAACAAGTGCGCGACGCTCATTGCAGGCGACCAGTGAAACGGTGCAGTTGTTACAAGTCCCATCCTCGTTGGAGACACAAGAGGTGTCCGATCCGGCAAAGCCGCCATAGACGATAACACTTCCACCTTCTTCTTCCCAATTGGAAGCACCGGTCACTGATTCGACCTTAATGGCCGCCCATGCGGGCAAGCCCATTAAGGACCCGGCCAAAGAAACCAAAATGAAAAGTCGGTAGAAAGGGCGCAATAAGGTCATCATTATTATGAGATCACGGGTTTGCGCCCTTGTCAAAAAAGGCCCTCAATTAGAGCTTGTAGATTTTCTCAGCGATTCTAATGCCATTTAAAGCAGCACCGACCCGCAAGTTATCGGCCACAATCCACATGATCCAGGTCAGAGGATCATGAAGGTCTTGATGCAGGCGACCCACATAGACCGGATCGGTCCCTGAACATTTGGCGGCCGTGGGGTAGTGGGAATCAGTGGGGTTGTCCCACACTTCAATGGCAGTTAAAGACTGAAGGGATTTAACCACTTCCTCGCGAGAGGCCTGTTTTTTCAGTGTCACCCAGGCCGCTTCCGCATGGCCATTGAGGGTGGGCACGCGAACAGTGAAAGCGCTGACCTTGATATCTGCATCACGCAGGATTTTATTGGTCTCTTTCATGATCTTCATTTCTTCGCTGCAAAAGCCCTGATCATTAAAGCCACCGATTTGCGGAATGCAGTTGTAAGCGATGGTATGAGGAAAGGCGCTTGGGGCCGGAGCGGGTTCGCCCGAGACCACACACCTGGTTTGGTTGAGTAGCTCCTCCTTGCCCGCTTTTCCGGCACCACTGACAGCCTGGTAACTGGCCACATGTACCTGGGAAATGCCGAATGACTCTTTAAGAGGGGCCAGGGCTAAAACCAACTGAATGGTTGAGCAGTTAGGGTTGGCAATGACTTTTGGCAGCCCCGGTTTAGGCAGTAGATCTCCATTGATTTCTGGCACGACCAGGGCCGTATTAGGGTCCATGCGAAAGGCTGCGGAGTTATCGATAGCAAAGGCCCCGTCCTCAACAGCTTTGGGAGCCCACTCTTTGCTGATGTCGTCGCCCGAGGAAAAGAACACCAAATCAAGTCCCTTAAAGCAACCGGGCTCCAAGGTCGTACAGGTCCACTCCTGCCCATTGCAGATGACTTTCTTGCCTTTGCTGTCGTCACTGGCAAAGGGCTTTAGCTCTTTTAGAGGGAATCTTCGTTGTTCAATAAGGGAAAGGAACTCTTCTCCGACCATTCCGGTGGCGCCAACCACCCCGACACTGAGACTCACAAATCCTCCTCAACCTCCTCGTGGAGGTCATCTTCTTCGGCATAGGGGTCATCCTCTTCAAACTCCGGAAGGCGCTTTTTGATGGGGCGACCGAGGCGGAGGATGCCAAAAACGGCGCCTAGGATAGCATAAGTCAGAAATAAGACAAACAGCATGACTTCAGGTCGAATGGCAATCAGGGCCAACATAAAGACGCCCAGGACTAGGTAGGTGAAGGGTAGACGCTGTTTGAGATCGATGTCTTTGAAGCTGCGGTAGCGAAAGGTGCTGACCATGACGAACCCCAAAAGAAAGGTCATGGCAAGGAGCCAGGGGCTTCTATAAGCCACCAACTCCAAATCCTGAAAAGCCAGGACCGAGGAGGCCACAATACCAGCCGCCATCGGGATGGGTAAGCCCTGGAAATAGGCCTTTTCAATGATGTCCTGCTGGACATTAAAGCGGGCCAAGCGAAGGGCACCACAGGCGACAAAAAAGAAAGCCGCCAACCAGCCAATGCGGCCAAATGGTTGGAGGGCCCACAGAAACAGCAACAAACTTGGGGCAATACCAAAACTGACCAGGTCACAAAGCGAGTCGTATTCGGCCCCGAACTCGCTGGTGGAGTGGGTGAGGCGGGCCACGCGGCCATCCAACAGGTCGAAGACGGCCGCCGCGACAATGGCGTAGGCGGCATAAGGGAAATTACCCTTAATGGCATAGATAATGGCAAAAAAGCCAAAGAACATATTCATTGTGGTGAGCAGGTTAGGGAGCACATAAATGTGCATCGTGAGCCGGCGTCGGAACCTCTTGGTTCTTTGATTTAGTTTTTTGAAGCGTTTACGTTCGCCGCCCATTGGATCTCTATCTCCACTCAAGGAAAACATCGAATTAAAATCCCCCAAACAAATAAAACAGACCCCACAAAAAGGTGGAGCTGACGATTGGGAAGGTGAAATTGTCATCGAGCTTGAAAATCGGGATTAGCTCAGCAAAAGCACCAACCAAACCGGAGAGGATACTGACGATCAAAATCCGATCTGTCATCATATTGTGTGAAAGATAATAGGTGGCGGCGATCAGGGTGCAACACACGAAAGCAGCCACAAATCCCTGAAGGCTCTTTTGCCCGATGATCTTATCCCGTCCGTAGAGGACCCCCACATATCCAGCTAAGGGGTCAGCCATGGCCAAAAACAACAGGGCCAGGGTGACGATGGTTTTTGGGAACAGGAACATGACAATAAAGGTCCCGCTCAAAAGATAGGTTGTTCCCGCCAGGGCGTTGCGCTCATGTTCGCGCATAATTGGATGAAAGACCGACATCAAGACTTGATTAACGACCGGGAAATAGCCTCGCAAAATATCCAGCACGATGAACAGGCAGGCAGAGAAGGTCATTAATTGCAGAGCCATGGCTCGACTAACGTTGTGGTAGACCACCAAAATAAAAATGACTCCAGTGAAGTGCCAAATCTTACGAGCCAAATGCACATCAGACCGCTGTTTTAGTTGGTGATGACTCATTTCCAAAGGTTGCTCCTGGTTAGTAATCCGGCCCTTTTCCGGCACTGAACTGTTACCGTTCAGGTACAACTAAATAGTTGTTTTTATTAGATTTTCCCAGACTTATCCGGCTGGCCGTCAAATCCTTTTTAGAGCTTTTTTAATTCCTTGGCTAGTAAAACATAAGTCCTGCAATTTCAAAGGTTTACCCCATGCTCTTTTGGTCCAAGCGTTGCAATCTATTTGGTCGGAGGACTGCGTCTATGTGTTTTCGGCGAGTTATCGCATTCATCTTAAGCCTGATATTGAGCCAGGTGGCTCATGGACAGGAGCGTCATGTGGCCAAAGTGGTCGGTGAGCACTGGGGTTATTTGCCCACAATTGCCGAGGAGCGTAATTTACGGGTGGTGGAAATGGTCCTGATCGATGATCCGACCCGAAAAGCGACCCCCCTTAACGAGATCATTTTTGATGAAGAACTAAGTAAGGAATTCCGCCTGCGCTACGAAATGCAGTTTGGCCGGACTGAGGTCGAGCAGAACCTCAACGCCCCGAATCAGTATCAAACCTACGAGTACGCGACAGGAGTTAGAGTGACTCCAGAGGAAGATGTGGAAAAAAAGCAGGCCTATGGCGATTACATGATTCGTCGTCTGGCTGAACATCACGTCGATCAATATGCGAAGTCTAGTCCCAATCTTAGACCCGTTTATGAGCTTAAGGAGAGAGTGAGTAATGTGAATCTTGAGGTCCGCAAGGGTTATAAGGTGAAGCTGCACTATTCATTGAGCGGAAATTATGTGGACGTCAAGGTGGACAATCCCTATGAGGTTGCCACCCAGATCACATTGCAAATGAACGAGGAATCCTTTGGCCCCACCAGCGTGAGTGAGACCATTGTTTCCGTGGGTTACCCTGTGACCAAGTCCATTTCTGTGGGTTCGTACTACACCGTCAATGCTGGTGCCTTTTCACTCGCGGGATACAAGGTTCTCAAAGACAATCTGTCCACGTCCATTACCGGCTCCACCCATTTGGCGGACGCCGACAAAGAGTCAAAAATAATTATTGGCTTTACCTGGTCACAGTAAGGGGGTCTTGTTCGCGGACGATGACAAATTCAGAGTGAATTTTGTCACCTTCTTCGGTTTCCCAGATCAGGCGAACTTGGTTTTTCCCCTTGGCGAGGTAAATATAGTCTGAAGTGAAAAGGTTGGATTCGGGAACAAAAACCGTGGCCAAAAACCCATTGGTTTCATTGATAATATCGGGCACTCCGAACTTGCCATCTTTGGGAGACTTGGCCGGACAAAGTCTTCCCACAAGACGCAATTGCCGGGCCTGGGTTTGGTGTTCCAGCAATTGCCCATGGGTGATGCATTTCAGCTCCAGTGTTTCGGTCTGGCCATTGATCTTGTTATCCGCCGAGGACTCACTAATATTAATCGAGCTGGCGGGGGCTCGGCTTTTGTCGCCGGGAGCCTGATTGTCTGCCAATTGTGGTGGGCGGAGGGTGGCCCAAGTGATAAGCCCCAACACTCCAACAAGAGTGAATGTGACGCCTAGAAAGTGCACTTGAAAGGTTTTGTGAGCCATCGCGAAACTCATCGGAGTCTCGCAAGCAAGCCTTTAGTTGTGTCGGATTGAGACAGGCCTTAGGACCGAGGGCAGCCAAGGTTCAACAATTAAGGGGCTAGTCTTGCAGGTTTACTTTTCGTCCGCGCCTTCTTTTTTGCTTTTGGCCTCAGACTCGGCTTCAGCCTTGGCCTTGGCGGCAGCCCGTTCGGCTCTCTTCTTGGCTCGGGCTTCTTCGTCTTTTAGGATAGCACCGGCCGTGGTGGATGGGCTTTTTGTGTTATACATACTGCGAAGTTTTCTTTCGTTAGCCACCTTTTCCGGAATCTTGATGTTGGCGTCGCGGATTTTGGTGATGAGGGTTTTGAACTCTTCTTTGTGTTCCAGCTCCGGACGGATTTCGCTCATCAGGTTTTCCAATATAAACAAAGCTGTCCCTCGATACACCACGGGCAATTTATCGTTGGCAATGGTGCGGATCGACTCATCGGAGACGCTGGAAAGCGTGTCTTCAAAGGCGCTGAAGTTGTTCAGCTCGGAACGTACAATGGGTAGGAGTTTGGACACCATGTTGTCTTCATTAGGACGAGAAAGAATCAGCTTCAAAGTGGTGCGCAGGATCTCAATGGCTTCCCGGTCGCCTTCTTCGTCGGCCCCTTCAGCTTGCTTTTCCATGGAGACTTTTTTGGCGCTCATCACCCGGGCTTTCACCTCGGTGAGCATTTCGTCGTAGTCGCGGATTTGCAGCTCGCTGTACTTGAAATTTTCGGCCGAGACCCCCAAGGATAACAGAAAGCTAATTGCAAACGGAAACAGCCAGTTGATTGAGCGAAGCATTGGTGCCCCTCCATGTAGTGCTATTAAAAAGTTAAGTGGAAGTGCTCACCCCATCAAGATCGACTTTAGTCTTTGACATACAGCAGCCAGTCAGATGGTGGATAAATTTTTCCTCTGCCACTGTGTGGTCATCTGTGACACAATTGATGAGCTTAAAGACTCTATCTTAACCAGGAGAAGACCCTTGAGAAACCTTGCCCTCGTCCTTTCTGGATTCGTTATTACCGTATTGGCCTTCAGCTGTACGCCATCCCCATCACAATTGAAAAAGGCGGTTGAAGAAAACCCCGATATCGTTTTTGCCGCCATTGAAAAGGACCCGCAGAAGTTTATTGAGGTGGTGAACAAGGCTGCTCGTGAAGCCCAAATGAAGGGCCGCGAAAAGGAAATGCAGGAAGAGCGCGACCGTATGGAAGCCGAATTCAAAAACCCAAAGAAGCCAGAAATTGGCGACAGTCGGGTGATATTCGGCGCCAAGGATGCTCCGGTGACAATTGTTGAATACTCAGACTTTCAGTGTCCCTACTGTCAGCGCGGTTATAACACGATGAAAGAGGTATTGAAGGCCTATGAGGGTAAAGTCCGAGTGATCTATAAACACCTGCCTTTGGACTTTCACCCCATGGCGGAGCCGGCGGCCAGGTATTTTGAAGCAATTGGACTTCAGAGCCCGTCTAAGGCTGAAAAGTTTCATGATGCTGTGTTTGAGGACCAGCAGTCTTTGGGTGCTGAAAAGGGGGACTTCCTGGATAAAATGGCCAAGAAGGTGGGCGCAGATATGGGTAAGCTGAAAAAGGATTTGGAGAGCGAGGCCGTAAAGGGAATAATTGCTGCTGATATGGCGGAAGCTCGCAAGTTTGAATTTTCTGGTACTCCCGGCTTTTTGGTGAATGGCGTTTCTCTTAAGGGAGCCTATCCCCTTGATGAATTCAAGAAAATCATCGACCGTCACCTGGGTGAGAGTAAGTAAGGACCGATAAGGTTTCTTGGATTATGAGAGTTCAAAGCCCCCAGATGTTGGGGGCTTTTTTTATTGTCCCGTCGATTACAATTCCAGTTTCAAAGGTTGTCCGGTGTCGAGTTGAATGCCGGATTTTTCGAGGCGGCAAGGGTAGGCACTGACAACCAGGCCCTGTTTGACAGCCTGTCGTAGAAGCTTGCCATACTCAGGGTCAATGTCGTCGGCGGGCGAAAACACTAGGCAGTCCTCACGCTGAATAGTAAAGACGATCTCAGCTGAATGGCCTTGTATGATCAGCTCCATCAGTTCCTCCAAGTGCTTCTGGCCACGGGTGGTGACCGCATCCGGAAACAGGGCTCTGCCCCCTTCAGCTAAAGACACATTTTTGATTTCAACGAAGTGGAATTTACTGGTCATAAAATCCGCCATTGAAAGGCGTTTGGTGGGGCTGGGTGCACCGTCACGGTTCTCCCACAACACCAAATCAATGCGGGACTTATCTGAAATTTTAACTTCCCTTTGGCCGTTGTCCCAGTGTTCCCACCGCTTCACTTTGCCCGAGGTAAAGGCTTCCCACACCAGATCATTGCTGAGGCCTGTGTTGACTCCCACCCAACTGGTGGGGGTTTTGATCATCTGCAGAGTGTACTTGAGCTTGCGGGCCGGGTTGTCGTTGTGGGTGACCCGGCAGGGCGCATTTTCCGCCAAGCAGCCTTTAAGGCTTCCGGTATTAGGCACATGGGCCACCACTTCGGGATCGTCTCCCCCAAGCTGAACATCAGCGAAAAACCGCTTATAGCGCTTCAGGAATTGGCCCTCCAGGACCGGCTCTGAAAATTTCATAATCCCCACCTCCCTTGTCATGTCCTAGGGGTAAACCCGGGCATATGCAATCTTCCAGGGTTTGAATCATTTTGCGGGCCTGCGGTGCGCCGTGATGCAACCAGGCCCGATGAGTCAGGAGTTTGTAATATTTTATCAAGAGTTTTGTAAGGGTTCTTATTTTGACAAGGGGGGTTGTCGGGGTTATTGCAACTCATCTTGTTTGTCTATGTGGAGGCGCTTATGAAAAAATTTGTTTGGATTGGGTTGGCAGCCTGTATGGGATTGGCTGGAACCGCAGGGGCGAGCGAGTCGGTATTGAGAAAAGGGAATCCTGTTATGGGTCCCGTTCAGCAGAGCTGCTCCGGAAACTTTGTTGAGGACAGTGTTGCTGCCTTTTGCGCCCTTTTTCCAGGAAATTTTTGTAGTTTCACTCGTCGTGACTGTCGGAGTTACAAGCGTCAACTGTTCACAGGAACCAAAATTGGCCCCTCTCCCAACAATAACCCAAATGATTGGAATGGGATGGGCGGTTCTGGCGAAATAATGGCAGATGCTCTGCTTTGCACCCTACGGCAGACCCACCCAATGGGAGCAGGCACTATTCACAAAGATGTTGATGTCAATATTGGTTTAGGCACGGTAAAGGTGAGACACTCCTTCGAGTTCAAGAGCTTTGATCATCAGACTCAGAGATTTGAGGGACAAAGACGAGTGTACTTCGAGATGCCAGTTCTAGGGAGCCTAGAGGCAATTACCCAAAATATTGTGGTGGAAAAGAGAACATATGGACTCGCTGGTCTTCCCCAGTCGGCGGGGAATCGCCCCATTTACTCCGCCTACGCCTTAGATGTATCCTCTCAGGAAAAGAACAAGCATTTAGAAATCATTCCACCGGCGATACCAGTACACACCCCGATCGGCACCTTTAGTGCGCAGCCGAAGTTTGTATTCATGAACAACTCGATTGTGAGTGATGGCCCCTTTAACGGTGGTGCTGTGGATATTCCTCAGTTCTTGGGTGGAAACACGGTTCGGTTATTCGATATGTGGGGAGTGGATGAGGGAGTAATCCGCTCAGCAAAAAAGGTGACTCCGGCTAATCATGTATCGTTGAGAAATGGTTGGAATTCTCAGATTGGAATTGGTTCCCGTGGACGTTTGGTAGGAGGAGAGGTGTGGCAGCCGGGAAGTGGTCCCCTTCTGGATCGGCCCGATTTGGACCTAACCAGACCTCGTTCTTCTGAGGAGGGAACCCCTTCTCTCTATGCCCGGGCTGAGGCCAAAGTCACTTTCCCAACCAATCCTTGGGATATCTTGCCATCCTGGGTCGCCAATATTCCCTTCCTGCGACCACCCATTATTCAAGTTTCCCTGACTCCATTGGTGGAAGCAGGGATGGGTGGTGAACTGCTGATGTTTGGATCCGAGGGCAGTGATCTTAGAGAACATCAGGAGTTTCGGATTACGCCCTATCGGGCGGCAAACGCGGGCCTGGCCATGAATGCTACAGCCGAAGCATCGTTTAGAATTGACGCTGGATTTAGGTTTAAGTTGGAGGTTGGACTGCCCTGGCCGGTCGGTGACAAGACCTTGGTGGACATCAACAAGACGATCCCTATTCCAATTACGGGAGACAGAGCCCAATCACCTCAGACGATGGCAACAATTTGGTCAACCGGTGGTGAGTATCCGGAGTCACTTGATTTGTGGCAGAGCTTGAAGGGTGACCATGTTGGTCCTGTCCAAACAGGCCAGGCCCTCAAGGCTTGTTTATCCGTGCCCTCACAACAAGTGACGCCATCGAAGGCCAAAGAGCCTGAACTGGGAGATCCGGCGGATCTGTTTAAAGCGGATCTCTGGCATTGCAATATCTGTGTGGTGACGGAAAAGGCTGATTACTATGGAGACGATCCAAATCATCCGGATCCTGTTCATATTCCGAGCTACAAAGCAGTCCTCCTTCCGGCCGTCCAACCCCCGAGTTACAACTGCGCTTTCACGTACAAAAGCGGCTGCTTCGAGCTCTGTAAGTTTGATAAAGAAACAGGTAAACTGAATCGAGTTCGCACAGTCCAGCAAATCGCAAGTGGAATGCCAGCGGATCATCCTGATAAGAAGTTCATGGAGCAGTGTTCTTACGACCCCCCTCATTAATTGGGGAGTGGGTCGCAAGAGGGGTTATAAGGCCAGTTTTGCGGGAGCCGCCGAAGGAGCACTCCGGCAGAGCCCAATGAGCGACGTGTCACCATGCTCCAGCAGGGCTCTGCGGTGGACTTTTTGGCCAGTGGCGGCTAAGTATACCAATATTATTGTGTCCTGCGGAGAAATTGGATGCTGAAAACTGCCCCTCGTGGTGGCAAAGCGCCGGAACCCCGTCAGCCGAAACCGGATTGGATCAAGGTGAGGGCTCCGGGCGGGCAAAGCTATCTGGCCATCAAAGAACTTCTCGGTGAGTTGAAACTGGCAACAGTTTGTCAGGAGGCTCGCTGTCCCAACATGGGTGAGTGTTGGGGCGGGGGCACGGCCACCTTTATGCTTTTGGGTGAGGTTTGCACCCGAGGCTGCCGCTTTTGCGCGGTCAAGACTGGAAACCCCAGGGGTCAGGTCAGCCCGGATGAGCCGGACAAGGTGGGATACGCCATTAGCCAGATGAAGCTCGACTATGTGGTGCTGACTTCCGTCGACCGGGATGACCTGGCGGACGAAGGGGCCGATCACTTTGCTCGTACAGTTGAAGTGATCAAAGCCAATGCGCCTGAGATGATCGTTGAGGTTTTGACTCCTGACTTTCATGGCCGTCCCGAGTTGATCGAACGAGTGGTCAGGGCCAAGCCCGACGTTTTTGCCCACAATGTGGAAACTGTTCGCCGTTTGCAGCGACCGGTGCGCGACCCTCGGGCGGGATATGACTTGTCTTTGGGCGTTCTCCGCCAAATCAAGGAAGTGGACCCGTCGCGATTTACCAAGACCTCGATTATGCTCGGTCTCGGCGAAACTGATGACGAGATAAAAGAAACCTTGGCGGATTTACGCCAGGTGGGTTGCGATGTGGTGACCTTTGGACAATACCTGCAGCCCACATCCAAGCATTTAAAAGTCATCAAGTTCTATCGTCCTGAGGAATTTCAGTTTTGGCAAAAAACGGCTGAGGATATGGGATTTTTGTATGTTGCCAGCGGCCCCCTTGTGAGAAGCTCTTACCGTGCCGGTGAGTTTTTTATGAAGGGAATGATAAAACGTAATCAATCAACAATGGAGTGAACATGGCTACTCAAGAAGTGAATCTTCCTGATATTGGTGAAGGAGTCACAGAAGGGGAATTGGTGAAGTGGCTGGTAAAGCCCGGTGATAAGGTAGAGCCGGATCAGCCGGTAGCCGAAGTCATGACAGATAAAGCGACTGTCGAGGTGCCCACACCTGTTGCTGGGGTGGTGAAAGAGCTCCTTCGTCAGGAAGGGGACATCATTCCCATCGAAACGGCGATGTTGGTTTTAGAGACCGATGGTGCTGCCAAGACGGCTCCTGCGCCAAAACATGAAGAGCCTAAGCCCGCGCCCGCCATGGCCGCGGCCTCTGGCCCAGCGCCGACCGCAGCTGTGGTTGCCAGACCCACGCCCACTTCGGGAGGCATGGAAGTTTATCCGCCGGCGGCAAGTAGTAAGATTTTGGCCACTCCCGGGACACGTCGTTTGGCCCGTGAATTTGGAGTGGACATCAACAACTTGCCAGGCACCGGACCCTTGGGGCGAGTGACTCGCGAGGATGTGATTCGCGCTAAAGACTTGAGCAGTGGACTGGGTGCCACGGTTGCGGGTCGACCAACCATGCAGATGCCGCCAAAGGTGGCCTATCAAGGTGCTGGTGGGGAAATGGAAGAGAGAGTTCCTCTGCGCGGGATTCGCAAGAAGATCGCCGAGAACCTGCAAATGGCCAAGCAGATCGTGCCTCACTTTACTTTGATGGAAGAAGTCAATGTGACCGAGTTGGTCCACTTCCGAAATCAGGCAAAAGAGGCGGGCGAAAAGGCAGGGGTCAAGGTGACTTATCTGCCATTTGTCATGAAGGCTTTGATTGCTACTATTCGTGAATTCCCGATGTTCAACGCCTCAATTGACGATGCGGCTGGCGAAATCGTCTACAAAAAATACTTCAATCTGGGCTTTGCGGCCGACACCCCCAACGGACTTTTGGTACCGGTGGTGAAAAATGCAGATCAAAAGACGATCATTGAAATGAGCCGCGACATCAAAGACCTGGCACTTAAGGCTCGGGATGGGAAGTTGGCACTGGATGAGATGAAGGGCGCGACGATCACCATCACCAACATTGGCAGTGTGGGTGGGGTTTATGCCACTCCGATCATCAATCATCCAGAGGTCGCAATTCTCGGTATGTACAAGATCACCGAGCGTCCGATTTGGGTCGATGGCGAGTGGTGGCCAGCTCAGTTTATGAATTTCACTATTACCTGTGATCATCGTTTGATTGACGGAGCCGTCGCTGCCAACTTTATGAAGGCCTTTGCCACGCGAATTGAGAATCCTTCAACCTTGATGCTCGACATGATGTAATGGCCACCGAGGCCACCTACATGGCGGACCTTGGCTTTAAAGGAGATTTTTGTGAGTCAGACTTTTGATGTTTGTGTGATCGGTGCAGGTCCTGGTGGATATGTGGCGGCGATTCGTTCGGCACAGTTGGGATTGAACACTTGCGTGATAGAGAGAGAGGCCCTGGGCGGTGTTTGCCTAAACGTTGGATGTATTCCCAGTAAAGCCATGATCACTGCGGCCCACTTTCTTCACCGCGCCCAGCATGATGCTCCGGAAATGGGTTTTGAAATCCCCGGTGAGATCAAAGTGAATATGAAAAAGCTGGTCGCCTGGAAGCAATCAGTCTGCGACAAGATGTCTGGTGGCGTGTCCATGCTCCTAAAAGGGAATAAAGTGACCATCATCAATGGCGACGCCACTTTCAAAACCGCGCAGGAATTGACAGTGAAGTCTTCCTCGGGAACTCAGTCCGTTATGGCCAAGAGCTTTATTATTGCCACAGGTTCGCGCCCCATTGAGATTCCCGGATTTGCCTTTGATGAGAAGAATGTGTTGTCCTCGACTGGGGCACTGGCTTTGGACTCAGTTCCCAAACGCATTGCCGTAATTGGTGGTGGCTATATTGGACTGGAGATCAGCTCTTATTTGGCTAAACTTGGTGCCGAAGTGGAAGTCATCGAAGCCGCTAGTGGAGTTTTGAGTGGTGCCGCTGATCCAGAGTGTGTACAGGTGGTGCAGCGTCGCCTGAAGAAAAACGGCGTGAAAATTCATACTGGAGCCAAGGCTAAATCCTATAAGCAAAACGGTAAGACCATGGAAGTCCGCCTTGAAGTGAATGGCAAGGAAGAGGCCATCAAGGTGGACAAGGTGTTGGTCACTGTTGGTCGCAGGCCAAATTCTGACCAAATGAATCTCAAAGGGATAGGTCTGAACATTGACGACAAGGGCTTTATCAAGGTCAACGCCCAGAGGCGAACAAATCTGCCCCATGTGTTTGCCATTGGTGATATAGCCGGACAACCTATGTTGGCCCACAAAGCCAGTCATGAGGGCGTACTGGTCGCTGAAGTTATTGGTGGGCAAAATCGGGCCTACGATGCCAAGACTGTCCCCGCTGTCATCTTCACTGATCCTGAGATCGCTTCGGCGGGATGGACGGAGGAAGAGTGCAAGGCCCACGGTCACAAGGAGCTCAAAGTTGGCAAATTCCCTTTCGCAGCCAACGGTCGTGCAGTTTCGATGATGGAAACCGATGGTTTTGTTAAAATCATTGCCGACGCTAAAACTCACCTTGTTCTCGGTGTTCACATTGTTGGTCCCGAGGCGAGCAACCTGGTCAGTGAGGCCGTGCTGGCGGTTGAAATGGGTGCCACACTCGAAGACTTGGCTCTATCTATTCATCCTCATCCCACTCTTGGGGAAACCATGATGGAGGCAGCTGAGGCAGCTCTTGGACACGCGATTCATGTGATTCAACGTCCCTTGAATCGGGGAAACGGCAGTAATGCGAGAGCCAACCCGTGAAGAGACCCCATTAAGGGGTCCCTTATCTCAATTGCCCTTCCACGTGGAGGACTGGGGCCTTGTTGGCTATGGCGAGGCCCTGGCCAAGCAGGTGGAATTGGTTGAAGCGGTGAGATCTGGCCAGAGTAAAGACACTTTGGTCTTTTGCAGCCATCCTCCCGTCGTCACTCTAGGCCGCTCGTCGCAAGAACAGGATTTGGATGGCTGGCAGGGTGAAGTTCACGAGGTTTCGCGTGGCGGAAGGGCCACTTATCATGGTCCCAATCAGTTAGTGATCTATCCAATCATTTCTTTGAGTGCCGACAGCCGTGAGTTTCTTCACCAGAAGGACGTGCACAGTTATTTGCGCTGTCTGGAATCAGCCTTAGTCCGCACTCTTCAGTCGTATGGTTTAAAGGCAAGTGTTAGCTCATCTACAGCAGCAGAGGACGACTCGCTAAAAATGACCGGAGTTTGGGTGGGAGACCGCAAGGTGGCCTCCATTGGTGTCGCCGTTCGCGGCTGGGTCACCTATCATGGTGTGGCCCTCAATGTGGATCATGATCCTGATGCTTTTAAGGGGATCAGTCCCTGCGGTTTTTCTCAGGCGACCATGATTTCCCTTGAATATTTGCTTGGTCAAAAAGTGGATCGCTCCGAACTCCAAAGCCTCCTCATCGACTCTTTCAATCACTACTTTTCCTAAACGCTCTCACCATGCCAAAAATCGACTTCCTTAAGTAGCCATTCGCAAAATAAGGGGAGCTATTTTTTATCGATAGTGATGGCGAACTTTTTCACGCCGGCAGCTTTGACAATATCAATGAGAGTGACGACGCGGCCGTGAGTTACATCTCGGTCGGCGGTGATAATGGCCTGAACTTCTGGGTGAGTCTTCGACAAATTATTCGCGAAAATACTGATCTCTTCATCAACAGCTGCGCGACCGTTCAGCAGGGTTCTGCCATCGGCAGCAACGGTAATCGCAAGCTGGGAAGGTGTGGACTCATCGCCACTTGCGGCTTTCGGCAAGTTTACGTTGATACTTGGCTTCATGATGAAGGGAGTGGTGACCATAAAAATAATCAACACCACAAGAATAATATCAACAAAGGGGACAATGTTGATTTCGGCAATCGTACCGTCGTTATCTCCTGAGATTTTTGCCCCCATCAGGCCTTCCCTTTAAGAGATTTGGCGTAGGCAATGCACAAATCCCGAACACCCTCGAGATTCTGAAAAATACCCCGCACTTGTTTGTTGAAGTGGTTGTAGGCAATTACGGCGGGAATGGCCACGAGTAGACCGATTGCTGTGGCGACCAGGGCCTTGGAGATTCCAATCATCACGGCGGCAGCGTCCCCTTGGCTGGTGGCCAGGCCGCGAAAGGCATCCATGATTCCAAATACCGTTCCCAGTAGTCCGATAAAAGGAGCATTGGAACCAACTGTGGCCAAAAAGTTAAGGTACTTTTCCAGCTTTGGTCTCTCAGTTTGAGCGTAGGTGTTAAAGATTTCCTCAAGTCCTACGGCGCCGTTTTCTTTCACGTGGCGAAGGCCATAGGCCAGAGCCCGGCCCTCGAGAGTCTCTCGGTCACGGCTGAGGTCTTCCAGGTCGGCCAGATTGTTGCTTTGGAGAGTTTCGCGCAGCCGGTGTGAGATCTTGTTTGAAGACGCCTTGACCCGGCGAATGGAAATCAAGCGCTCCAAAATAAAGGCGATGCTTAAAATACTCAGTAGGATGAGAAGCCAAAGAGTTGCTTCGTGTCCGGCTTCGGCAATGAGGAAAAACTTGTCAGTTAACATGAAGAAAACTCCTTCTCGCAGAGTAGATCTCTATTATCCCCGGGGTAAAAATGGGTGGTCAAGGTCGGGTGGAGCATGATGATTAGCGTTAACAGGACTCATCATTTCACTTTTGAATCACCATCATGAAGACTGTGGAAGTGAGTAAGACGATTGTAATTTGCATTTGCGCATTCATAGTGACGTTGGTCCTGTCGGGCTGCAATTGGGGGGGGAAGCAGACTCCTTCAATTTTGATAATAGCCGTCGAGTACTTGGGCTTTGATTCCTTTTCCTGTGGATCAAATGAAGATCGGGATGGGCGAGGATTGGGAGGCTTTGCCGTCTTTTGTGACGAATCGGTGCGTTTCACTCACGCATTTACCCCATCTGTCATGAGTCAGGCCTCGCTTTCATCAGTTATGACGGCCCGCTATCCGTTTGAACATGGGGTCTGGCACAACGGTTCACAGTATTTGAGTTCCCACTTCAAAACTGTTGCGGAAATAGCCATTGAAAAAGGATATCGGACTTCATTTTTTTCCGGCGGCCCCCCTGTATGGCGAAAGTCTGGTCTCAGCCAGGGTTTTGAGGTTTTTGAGGATAACGTCAAGCCGGGGCTCAAGCTTCCTTATCGACCAATCATGGAAAATATTCGGGAGTTTCTGCAGTGGTGGAGGCGCGAAGCCAATGATCAGCCCTTTTTCTCGGTGATCTATGTACCTGATCTTCAGTTTCCTGACGTCACGACATTTAATGATCTTGGTGAAGCCAGAGAGAGATCGTCGGCGGGACAGTTGAAAGAGGTTGGGGAGAGCTTAGGTTCTCTCGTTCGCCACCTTAAAGATGCGCGTCGATGGGACAACACGACCGTATTTTTGATGGGACTCAATGGCCGGCCAAAGGTCGGGCGACCAGGAGAGCTTGAGTCTTACAGCCTCTACTCTGAATCCGCGCAGGTGGCCTTGTACATAAAGCCGGCACGAAAAAAGAGGGATCTGGCGCTAGAATGGAAGATCGATAAAAATGTTTCCCTTGTGGATGTGGGAGCCACCCTCTTTGATTTGCTCGGCTCACCAATTCCATCCTCGGCCGAAAAACGACTGGAAATTGCATCGCTAACAGGCGTTTTGGAAAAGCCCGAGGTTTCCTGGAATCAGGATCGAATTCTCATGGTCGAGTCAGGTTGGCCCCAGTGGAGGGGAGTCGGTGGGAGTCGGTTTTCACTGCGCAAAGGTCATTACTTCGTCCTTTATGATCGTCGGCCTAAGATTTTTAACACGCTTATTGATCGACAGGAAATATCCCCCCTGTCAAACAAGGACCCTCTCTACCGATCGCTTGAGCTCGATATATTGACTTATCTTCAGGACAAAGGATTTTTGCCCTGGTCACCCCTTCCGGGAATGCTTGTGGCAAAGCTTGAAATCGCAAAAAATCTTTGGCGGCAAAAGAAGGATTCCCAGGAGGCCCGACAACGGATTGGTCTGATCGCGAAGCAAAGATCCTGGGACCGTCAACTGAGCGGCTGGCAGGCGGAACTTGCCCTGAGTGCCGGTCAATGGGAAGATCTCAAGCAATTGGCTGAGGACTCGGGCGAGGACTTGTGGGAATTCGTGGCCGACGTTAATTTGGGGAAAAAGACCAATTTATCCGATAGAGGATGTGAGGCGGTCTTTCTGTTTGGCAGCAAACGTTTTCGTCGACCGGGCCCACAGGAATGTGAAGACGAATTGTTGATGGATTTATTGAAGTGGGTCGACTCGGGAAAGAACTCGAAACGGATTTCTCTCCAAGATCATTTTTTGCGTCAATACGTGCAGGCGAAAATTGAGCAGCGAATCGGGAAGTGGAATTTCATCAATGCATTAAATTGGGACGTCAATGTGGAGATCCCCGGAGGGCCGCTTCTGGCTGACCTATTCCTTTCTCTGCCTCGCAACCGCAAGTACGCAGCAATTGTCGAGAATCGTCTGTTACGGGAAAACTAAAGCCTCAATACTGGTTCTTCGCTTTAGCTTTGATGCGATAGTATAAAGGGTGTCCTCGTCGGCAGCCTTTAGTCCAGATATTGGCGGTATTCTTTTGAGGCCGTAGATATAAACCTTTTGAGGAGCCATCATGCCGATGACTTCCATCCACTCCTCTACAGCGACATTGGTGGTGTTGTCGATGGAGCCCTGAACAAAAAAGGCTTGGGCAGAGAATCTTTTCAACTTCCTGGTTCCGGCAATTATTTTTGTGATATTTGATCGAACGAGTGGGCTATTGACGGATTTAAAAACGTCCTCATTTCCGGCATCCACCTTGATCATGACTTCATTTGCCATCTCCAGACCCATAATGGTCTTGCGGGCGTCCAAATGGGCACCATTGGTCATGACAACAATAGGAATATCTGGCATTAGCTCATCCCTGGCTGTGGTGAGAAGCTCCATAGCTTCAAAAAACTGGGGATATAGAGTTGGCTCCCCATTTCCCGCGACCACGATACTCTCAACACCGGAATCCACCTGATCTCGCAAACCTTCACGAACCTTCGTTTCAATCTCCTCGGGTGAAAGAAATTGAATGTCCTTCTTTATTTGATTCATGCGGACATTGGTTCGGCCTAACTCACAATAGGGGCAGTCAAAAGAACAGATTTTCTCATCCCCGAGTAGGTTCACGCCAACAGTCATCCCCATCCGCCGACTTCCAATAGGTCCATAAAAGACAGAAGTCGGGTTTATGAGCTCGTCTAGGTGTTCATATTCAGGTGTTTTAACGGGGATTCCCATAATCTGATTAAGTCCTATTTTTTGGCGAAATTCAATACCTTCCATACCTTGCGCTGGTAGATAAAGGTCACTAGAATAGGCCTATGCCTAACTGCTGTCGAAGAGTCATCTTGTTTCTCGGTTTGGTCCTTTTCACGGTCACTGCTGTCGGTGAGGACGAGATTGCCGGACGTGGCTCAAAGTTTCCCGGATTCAAGAGTGGGCAGTACGGCTGGGGCGGTGTCGTTGGGCAGCCTTTTGCAGCCCGTTATCAACGTTGGATTGATTGGAAACGAGCGTGGTTTGCCGACGTAGGATTCACAATTGACGAGTTTCTTGTGACCCATGCCAACTATGCCATTTATCTGATTAGTGAAGATGATCGTTGGAAGATGGATCGGCGGGTGGGCACGGCTCTTTTTAATGTTTTTGGCGGAGTGATGGCCTCCGCTTACTTGGGCGACAAGGAGGAGGAGGACTCTCAATTGGGTTTGCGAATTGGCGGAGCCTTTGAGTATCTCATTCCCAAATCCTCCTGGTCGGTTCGTCTGGAAGTGGCGCCGGTCTTGTTTTTGAGTGGTCGTACAGCCGGTGGACTTGAAGGCGGAATTGCCGCCGTCTATTACTTTGACCCAAAAACAGGTAAGGGAGCGGTCAAAGACTATAGTGGGGAAAGCGGAATAGACGACAATACTCAGAAATTTCTTTCCGGTGAGGCGGACTTTGAAGACACTGAGTTATCTAAAGAAAAGCCCAAGCCCAAGGCCAAGAAGAAGCGCAAGGTGAAAAAGCGCAAGAAAAAGCCCCGATCCAAGAAGAAGACCAAACCGAAGTCAGAAGATGACTCCTACCGAATTGAAAAATTCGAGGAAAACGAAGAGGTCATGGTAGAGGAAGTGGAGCTCTAGGTATCAGGGTTCAAGATATCCAAGCCAATAGGGCTCATCCGGAGCCTGATTTGCCAATACAGAAGATAAGGAATCCAAATTTCTCTTTCCACGCTCCAAGGAAAAAAAAGGTGTGGGCACCCAGCTGTGACTCAGTAGTACGACACGGTCACCTTCGCCAATTCGCAAGGTGCGAATTGTTGGTGCTGTTGTGCTGTGAACTCCTAACAGTGTGTTGGGCAATGGAGCAAATTTTTTGCGTTTGGGACTAAAGTCTAAGGCCAGGTCAGTTAGGCATCCCGTGGTTATCAAATCAGCCCCTGGGCGATCGAGGAAGATTTGCGGATGGCCGACCTGAATAAATGAGAATTCATTGCCATCTTTGGCACCAACAAACAGCTCCAGGCCAGAAAGGTATTCACTCCGATTTTCTTCCTGATAGACAATGTCATTGGCAAGCATGACAGCAACGCGCAGATTATTTGCCATAGGAGACAGGCAAGTGAGCTTTTGAAATGGTGACGTCACTTCCACGTCGTCCTTGGCTGCAAGAAAGAATTCAGTAATGGATTGAATGGCCCTCCGGGCTCCGGACCGATTTCCCCAGGGCGTGGCAATAATAACCAGCGAGGCGTGCTCCTCAACGTGCACTTCTGGACGAGGTCGCGTGAATTGGCCATTGTAGGAGCGTTCCTGTAGGTTCATTTCTTACATTCCAATGCCGTACTTGCGAAGCTTTCGTTTTGCTTTTTGATAATAGTCGTCCGATTCAATGTCATTTTGGATGATCTTCTTCCACTTCTCTTTGGCGCCTTCGATTTCGCCAAGACTTTCCTCGAGGACGCTGTCTTCATATATGGCCTTCATTTCCCTTCTTAAGTCGGAGAGAACTGAGGCCTTGGTGCTATTTGCTTCCTTGTGAGTCGGGTCCTCGCCAAGGGCAGCGTTACAGGCTTCAATGGCCGGTTTGTAATTCTTCTTCTCGTAATGGGACTTACACAAGGAGAGCTTATCCTGAACCTTCACATCCAGCTGCTTGCGTACGCTGGCCAACTCACGTTTTGCTGTTGGGTTAAGTCCCTTCAAGTCTGGGAATCCACCACTTAAATACCTTTCATATTCCTTGATCGAGTCGCGGAGGCGTCCTTTCTGAAAGAGGTTTTTCGCCTTATTATACTGAGACTCACCGGCACGGGCTCGTGACTGAAGGGCATTCTTTTGCATCATTTGCTGGCGTTCTTGTTCCTCACGGGCTTCAATTGCAGTGAGGATTTCCATGATACCGGCATCTGTGGGGTCCAATTCAATAGCCGGACCCAAACACTCCTTGGCGGCATCCATGCTGGCATCATTGCCAAGTTTGGTACGGCATTCGGTGACGATATACTGAATTCTTTGTTGAGCTTCCAGGCGCATCCGCTCCTTGCGTTCAAGCTCTTGGTTTTCTCTTGTCATCTCCGAACCCGAAACGCAGTGGGTTTGTAGTGACTTGGAATCTTCATAAAATGGTATGATTTCATGTAGCTTGTTGAGTTCAGCCAGGCACAGCTCGTATCGGCCCTGCGTGTAATGATTTCGGGCGAGATTAAATATGTCTTTAACCGCTGACTTCTGCTCAGGTGTGAGGTTTTCAAATAGTAGACCATTTTCCTGCGAGGAATTCTCGGTCTGGCCGTTTTTGGGTTTGTCTGGCATCATCAGTCCAATGAGCACCAAAGGCACTAACACAACCAAAGCCATTCTCACTTTGTTCTTTTTAAGACCAATGAAAAATGCTTTCGCTCCCGTGGGCTCGGGAGCACCAAGCTTCACGGCCGAAGGGCCTTCTGGGTCGAAATACAGATTTGGATTGAAAGGCATCGGCGCGTTAAAATCAACCGTTGCAGGAACTTGTGGTGGAGGTAGATCACCAACAACCATCATCTTGTTTTTAAAGTTGGTATCTCGAAGCTCCATAACGACGGTGAGATCCATGATGGCGATGCGATCTCCGCTATTGAGTCGGAATGGCTCATGCGGAGTAATTGGCTGTCCGTTTACCTCGGTACCATTGGCGCTACCCAGGTCAGTAATGTAAATACCTTCATTTGTTTGGGTCAGCTCAAAGTGGCGGCGGCTAACGTGCCCATCATCAATTGGAATCTCACAGTTGGCATCCCGTCCAGCAACCCACAGGTTTCCTTCCAATTCGAGAACATCATCACGGTCGTGGCCAGGATAGCGAATCCGCAAATAGGGAGTTAGATCCGTTAAACCTGGAGAGGTTGCTTCAAGATTGCCTTCGGGTAGGTGCTCACCGCCGATGCCTGGTATACCTCCTCCAGAGGGCACCAGCCCATTTCCAGGAGGCTGTTTTGCTGGTGGAATTCCAGGGCCGTTTCCGTAGGGAGTCGGCATGGCACTTGTGGGCGCCGTCGATGTTGACGCCGATGTTAGATTGGTTTTTCCAGGGCTTGCCGGTTGGTCCTCGGTCTGAATCGGGGCAAGCTCGGCCGAGGGGGTCTCAGTATCGACAAATACAAATTCATAGGGGGGAACCTGGAAAGCGGTCCCATCCATAAGCTGAATGGCTTCAGCCTCTGTACCTTCGTAAATCAAGCATCCATAACGGGAGATGAGTTGGGCAATCCATGCATCTCCATCTTGATAGATCTTGAGATGGTGACGTGAAATCCCTTTTTGATTTGCTAAAGGAATATGGCAATCCTGGCTGCGGCCAGAAATGTATTCTTGGCCATCGACTAAGTCGATCACCGAAACATCTTTGCCATGTAATTTCAGTCTAATCCTAGCCATTAAAATCGATCCTCTAGCATCGTGTCACAGGCGTCATAGTTGGCCTTCGCCTCCTTATATATGGCGCTGTTTGTGTCCAGCACCATGACCATTACGTTTCGAAATGAAGCGCGGCAGGCTGAGTACTGAGCTTGTTCTCGATACTTTCTACCCAAAATCATGTGGTATTGGACAAGTTCGTTGAATCTTCTTCTTGCCAGACCAAGGTAGCGGTTGCACAGGACATGATTGGGAAACAGCGACAGACAAGCTTGAAAAGCCTCAGACGCGCGACCAAAATTACCTTGTTTGTAGTCACGAAATCCGCGTACATAGGCCGCCTGAGCACTTTCAAATTGCTGACTGTTTTCTCCAGCCTTGTTTTTCTTGGCAAGGGCAGCTTCCCTCAGTTTGTTTGCCTTCTCGATTTCAGCCTCAACGGCCTCATCAGTTCGAATTTCAGTGGCCTCTTTCTTATTAGTTGGCGTCGAGGTCATGATGTAGACAAACAGTAGGCCAAGGCCAACGACCAAGAGCTTAAATAGACCTCCGCCCCTTTTTTGCTTTGAGGGCGAAAAGGTGTTTTCCGTCGCCTGATTGCCAAACTCGGGAGGGGGCAATGGGGATCCGTCCGGGCGGGTAGCCAATCCGCCACTTACTCCAGCAGGCCCCAGTGCTGCTGGAGTGGGGGTCTTAACGTTGAGCCGCAATTTGGTTTCCCCAATTATGATTTCCGAACCATGTTTGATGCGTGCCCTGTGAATTTCCTTGTTGTCGACAATTACATGGTTTGAATCAGAAACATTCTCAATTTCAATACCGTTCTCATTAAACTCAATCACTGCGTGATGACGACTGCACTTCATGTCGTTCGGGAATTGAATAGCGTTATCCTGTCCGCGGCCAATGGTGATCTGTTGTCCCGTCAGACGATACACAGCTCCCTGGTCCTCGCCTTTGAGGACGACAAGCGAGAATTCAAATCCTGGTGCAAGTGCGGGTGCCGCACCACCCTTCATCATACGATTTCACCCCCCGATGGCCCAGGTAATAGGGTGATCAAAAAGTAAGAGACATTTTCACTCCCGTGAACCGCCTGGGCCGCGATTTCATAGGTTTCTCCCGAAATCTCCAAACTGTTTGTAGCAATTTGATAAGGAGTTTGAGTACATCGCTCAATTAAGTCAGCAATATTCAATCGTAGAGCCTGGTCGTTGATCTTGTCGACAGTTTGGAACACCAGATCCTGGGAATGCATTCCCGTTCTGGACTCAAACTCGGGATTTACGGCTTGAATGGTATTGTCATGGGCGGTGATGCCCATGCAGCCGAAGCCAACAAGCTGGACGAGGTTACTCAGCTCGGAACTGCGATCATATTCCATGGCCCGTCCGCCCCCCATGTCATCGCCGCCCATACGGCTGAGGGCGCTATTGATGTTTGAAACCAGCTTTTGCAAAGGTGGAAAAAGATAGCTGGTTTTGAGGTCGTCACGATTTTCCTTGAGTGCTCGATCCAGTTGGACGTTTAGACTGCGAATTGGGAATTCTATGGCCTTATAGAGGAAGAAAAACAAGATGGACCCAACAATCAGGGCGATGAAGAAGGTCTGAATAAAAAGACTCAAAGTCCTCGAGTCGTCAACGGCCAATGAGCCCATGTTGTAGATCACGGCGGCATAGGCGGTCACAGCTTGCGAGCCGGTTTCGGGATTGTAAAACTCAATAGGAACCAGGGCCCCAATCGTACCGTCATCAATTTGAGTGACAACTTCTTTGCCTTCGCGGCGGGCTTCGTGAATGAATGGCAAATCAGGAACCTGTCCGGCTCTTGATGCGGGGGCTTTAATGTTGCCATCAACGCTGTCAATGATCAGAGCCTGTTCAACTCCGGGTTCCCGAGACGCAATATCCACATTGATGGCAGACTCCATCCCCTGACTCAAGGGTGCCCGATTCACTTTGGCCAGCGTACGGGCGATGGTCAGGGCTCGGCGCTGACTTTCTTTTTCAATGCTTGCCTTGAGAATTCGCATTAAGGGTACAGCCGAGAGTGATGTTACAAAGAAAATAAAGGCGCCCATGAACAGTGCCAGCACCCACTTGAATTCCATGATCTCTGGCAATTTGTAAACACCTGGAAGGGCAACGTCGTCGATGTACTTCTGGGCCAACTTAAAAAGAGTGGGCTTGCCTTGAGCCTGAGCCGATGCACCCGGTGCCCCATGATGAACGGCCTGCGGCCCGGCTTGTGGGCCCGGCTGTTGGGCGTACCCCGGATTGTATTGGTAGGCGACGTTACCTTGGTAATGCGGCCCACCTCCGGGAATTCCCTGCTGATATCCGGCTCCGCCACCGAATGCTGGGGCCGCGACGGTTGCCTTGTTGATGTCAACGATGACATCGTGAAGGGCGATTTTTTCAGCACCTTGAAGGCGAATGCTCTGGACCTTAACGCCGTTTACAAAGGTTCCATTACGGGAGCCCAGGTCGGTGATAATCAGTTTGCCATCGAAAACGTCAATCTTACAATGCTGTTTGGAGACTCCACCACTAGCCAGGATGATGTCACAGCCCGGCTCGCGACCGATGACATTGGTGCCCTCAGAGAGTTTGTATGTTTGCCCCGCTTGTGGGCCTGAGAGAACTCTAATCACCCACATGCAGTTGATCTCCTACCTGAATATTCATTTCCCTCGCCAGGCCTGCGGCCATTTCAAAAACTGAGCTCGAACCAAATGTCGGAACGGTGATTCGCCCTGGAGGGATTTTGTCTTTGATGCTCGTTACCTTGAGCTGGTGGTCAACAAACACGGCATCAATTGTGAAGCGCATGAAGAATGTGTGTATACTCGGACACTGATGTATCCACATCGAGGTGTCCCGATCAATGCCGTCGCGGCCGAGAAGCCCCTTGCTTCTCTCCCAAAAAGTTCTGGCCTCAATGACCTTGGCCGTAATGATTTGGTTTTTGGTGAGGTTCTTAAGTTGTGCCATCACTTGCCCCCATAGAAAAACTGAAGGATGACTGGGGCAAATACCATAATGAAGACTGCAGGAAGAATAAACACCATCATCGGAATCAACATGGCCTGAGAGGCCTTTGATCCGGCCTTTTCGGCGCGCACAAATCGCTCTAGGCGCATTTGTGCAGATTGGTCTTTCAAAACCACGGAAATTGGGGCGCCAGTGTAATCCGCATCGGTGACCACGGCAACGAAGCTCGTGATCTCGGGTATGTCGAGCCTTTGGGCAAGAGCTTTCATCGAGTCAGCCCTTGAGCTTCCGAGCTTGATGTCCTTGAGCATAATGGAAAACTCATCCGCCAACACACTATTCTCGGCCTTTTCCACGATCCGCTGGATGGAGTTAATGAAATCCAGTCCCGCCTCTGTTGACAGGGCCAATAGGTCGATGAAGAAGGGAAGGTCGCAAACCACGCTGACGTAGCGCCTTTTCTTTTCGTTATTGGCGTACAAATGCGGGAACTGAAAGCCAACTAAGCCAAAGACAAGGCAGAACCAATAGGGGTATCCGAGTTGCAGGGCAAAGTTGAGTATCACCAAAACGATTGGGACCATGATGCCCCAAAGAATCTGCAGTCCAATGAACTCGTTGACGTTGATTTCCTGGGAGAGACCTGAAGTCAAAATGAGCTTTTCAACTTTTTTACGGTAGCGTTCATTCTTAAACCGCAGTGCATGTTGCAGAGTGAAGTTGTGAACAAGAGGGCGGGAGAAGTTCACCAGGGGCGACTTGGATTTGCGTGGTTCATCGCCAGAAGCCCAGGCGAGCGCATCGGCGTCTGAATTGTTTGTGAACACAGCTGTGGTGAAAAGGTAAACAGCCAAGGCTGCTAACCCCAATCCGCTTAATAGGATTAAGAAATCAAAGCTTAACATTCACAACCTTTTTGTGATCTATAGAGCTCATGCACAAACTCATCCTTGCTTCCCAATCTCCGCGTCGCCGTGATCTGCTAACAGATGCAGGTTTTTCTTTCCGCGTGGATTCAGTTAAACTATCGGAAATAATTGATAAAAACCTGAATCCACGAGCCGTCGCGGAATCCCTGGCCCGGGCCAAAGCCGAGGCCTACGTCAAAGAGGCTAAACCGCTGAAAAATAATGGTTTTTTAATTCTCTCCGCAGACACCATTGTGGTTCTCGACGGCGCGATCATGGGAAAGCCCAAAAATTCGCCCGAAGCCCAGCTCTTTTTGCGCCAACTTTCTGCAAAAACGCACAGCGTTATCACGGGAGTCTGTGTCTATGATGTGGACAACTGTCGATCTATTGTCGAGTCGGACGAGACCTTGGTCACCTTTCGGCCTCTCACCGAGGACGAAATTCTTGCTTACGTACAAAGCGGCGAACCAATGGACAAAGCAGGTGCTTATGCTATTCAGGGCGAGGGCGGAAAGTTTGTAATGAAGACAGAGGGGTCCTATTCCAATATCGTGGGACTTCCCATTGAGCTATTCAAAAAGTTGGTCAAAGACAATGGCTGGAACTTCGATCGCCAATAATTGGCAAAAAATCCAAGAACAGATCCACGAAGCGGCTCAGGCGGCGGGAAGAAACCCCACTGAGGTTCGTGTGGTTGGGGTCGCAAAAAAACAGCCGGTTGACTCCGTAGAAGCCGCTGTCCAAGCGGGTTTACGGATTGTTGGTGAAAACTATGCACAGGAGTTCTTGCGCAAGAGAGAGTCTTTAGAGCATTTGCCAATCACGTGGCACTTCGTCGGGCATCTACAGTCAAACAAGGCCAGGCACATTGTCGGTTCTGTGGATTTGATTCACTCTGTGGATCGCGTGTCCCTAGTAAGAAAAATTGGGGAGTTGGCAGCCGGAAGGGGCAGTGTGCAGGATATTCTTATCGAGGTAAATGTTGACAGCGAGCTGACGAAGAATGGGATCAATGAAGCCGACGGTCCAGCCTTAATCGGATCAATTCAACAAATTCCGGGAATCAGGCTTTGTGGGCTCATGGGAATGCCGAGTCTTGAGCAGTCTCCCGAGGAGTCCAGCCGCAGTTTTGCCCGTCTGCGTGAGTTGCGGGATCGATGGCGGTCGGAGTTATCCAGCGGAGATGTGGGTCATCATCTGAATGAATTATCTATGGGAACCACACACGATTTTGGTTATGCTATTCGAGAGGGTGCCACACTCGTTCGTTTGGGTACCCTGCTGTTTGGTCCCCGCCAGTAGGGGAGGAGAGTTCATGACTGAGCAATATCTGAAATCAAAAAAAGTTGGATTTGTCGGCACCGGTAACATGGGGCAGGCGATCATCCGGGCTTTGATCAACTCGGGCAAGGTGCCGGCCTCCAACATTTTTGCCACCAATCGCACACCGGGAAAGCTACAAAAATTGGTCGATCAACTGGGAGTTAATCCGGTCAATAGCATTGAGGAATTGCTCGATCGAAGCGACATTGTGATATTGGGAATTAAGCCTCAGGATTTTTATGCGGCCATTGAGCCGATTGCATCATCCTTTGGCCCTCAGCACATAGTTGTTAGTCTCCTGGCTGGTGTGTCGATCAAATCCCTACAGAAAGTAATGAGAAATGTGAAAATCCTTATTCGCGCCATGCCGAATACGGCCGCCACGATAAACAAATCAGTTGTTGGATACTGTTTGGCGGAGTCAGCTAAAGGCATGGATGGCCTTGCCGAGGACCTCCTCAGCCCCTTGGGTTTTGTGGTACAGGTGGAAGAAGGAGAAGAATTTGAGGCTCTCACTGTGTCCTGTTCCAGTGGAATTGGCTTTGTTTTTGAACTGATGATCTATTGGCAGGAGTGGTTAGAGGAACATGGATTTGATGCGGAAACGGCGAGGGCCATGACCGTCAAAACCTTTCTGGGCGCATCTTTGCTGGCAGATCAAGCGGAGGGCACCAGCCTGCAGGATCTTCAGAACAGGGTGGTATCCAAAAAAGGGGTGACAGCAGCAGGCCTTGATTCCATGGGCGAATTGGAAGTGGAGCGGGCAATCCGCTACAGCTTTGAAAAAGCCGTGCTGCGCGACCGAGAGCTAGGCCAGACCTCGGTCTAGTTTTTGCTTAAAACCAACCGTGCCTTTTCCAGTCTTTGTCATCACTCAGAAGGGGGATTATCCTCACTCTATATTGCAAGTTGTCAACAGGGAGCTCATCGAGCGAACAGGTTCTTGATTGGAGATGGGGTCTTCCTTAAGCTGAGAGAGTATTAGAACCCAGGGGGAAAAATGAAGATTGCGCCGATTGATATAGCCCATAAGACGTTTGGCCGAAAGATGATGGGCCTTGATCCGGATGAGGTGATGGACTTCTTGCGGATTGTAGCCGACGAGATGGAATCTCTCGTGCGTGATCGTAATAGCTTGCGTGAGGCGGTCAGAGAAAAGGAACTGGCCATAGCTGAATTCAAAGAGCGGGATGAGTTGCTAAAAACCACTATTACCACGGCAACTCGTATGGCTGAGAAGATTCGTGAGGATGCCGAGCGGGAATCCAAGCTGATCATTGGAGATGCCAATCAAAAATCGGAAATGATTGTTCGCGATGCTCGGGATTCCTTAAAAAAGATTTATGGCGAAATCACTGATCTTAAACGTGTGCGTATGCAGTTTGAAAACAATTTGCGTGCGCTCGTTCAGTCCCATCTCACTATGCTTGAGCAAGGTCAAAAAATCATGCCGAGCCCGGCTGTTGAAGCAGCCCCACTTCAGGCGCCGATGAATGAGGAAGATATCATCAAGGCGAAGGTGAGCGAGGTTGTTGCCAAGGCCGCAAAACCTTTGGATCTATAGTTGTCTTTGAAGAAATCCTATTTGAATTTTGTAAAGGGAGAGCTAAGGCTCTCCCTTTATGTTCAACCTAACGCCTCAAAAACATCCTTTGCCGGAGAATTTGACGGAGCCCTGAAGCTCAAGGTCCACGCGCCTCCTGTCGAAGGCAAGGCCAATGAGGAAATTATCAGATTTTTGGCCAAGTATTTGGGTATTCCCAAAAGTCGAATCACGATTGACAAAGGATCTGCAAGTCGAAAAAAACTGGTGGTCATTGGTGGCGATGGTCTGGAGGGCATTGCCGGCAAGTTGCAGCTCTATTGATCCAAATACTCTTCAGCTTCGTTGAGGATCTGGTCGACGGATTTTTTGGGCTTCTTGCCTTTCTTACGCACTGGTTTGGGCTTTTCTTCACGGAAAAGGCTTTCGTCGTATTCGGTTGCTTCCACATTGAACTTTTCCACGTCTTGATTGCGTCGGCTTTTGCGTCGACTCTTGGTGAACTCCTCATGAGTGGCATTCAAATCCCAGATAAGATTGAAAAAAATTGTCGTACCCTTGGCCATGCTCTTTCCCTGAATATCAAAACCATAACCTCCTTGCAGGGAAAAGGCGTCACTCATCTGCAGGCCGACAGTAAAATTGGCAGATAAGAGCGATGGATTAATTCCATAATACTTGAGGCTGCCGCCATTGACTTTGTCTGTAACAACTGTACGCTTAGTCGGTGTATCAGTGAATTCATCATCGGTGACACTTTCAAACCCTCTGACTTCTGCGCCAAACTCCAAGCCTTCTAAATCTTTCTTGGTGCCGACGGCATACTCAGCCAATGCCGATCTTCCCTCCGCACGATAGGTTGCTCCGACGTAAGCGTAATTATCCAGGGTCAGCCATTTTTTTTGCATCCACAGGCCGAGCTTGGCCGTAGGCACCCCTTCACTGGCAATGGATTCATCAGTTGTAACTTCCACTGATTTCACTGGGTAGGAGATAAACAGCTCGGGCTTCAACTTAAAAGGCCTGGCGATCCAAAAAAATTGGTAACCAAGCATAATGTCGGTGAGGGCTGAGTTTTTGCGCACAAAAGAACCATCAAAGCTCTCGGATTGTGCGGCATTGAATCCAAACCGCCACGCAGCTCGCTTGGAAACAACCTGATCCCATAAGACACCAATGCTAAGAGCTTTATAATATTTTTCATCTCCAAGGCGCACAAATGTACCGTCTTCGGGATCAAAATTAGCAGCAGAATCAAAGTAGGAGGTGGAAATGGATACCCGGTGGGTGTCCGGACGAAAAAAAATGGGCTCTGCCCAAGAGAAATTCGGAAGCGCCGCTGCGAAAAGCGCACAAAGCTGGAATGCGAGCCCAAACTGCACTAAGATTCGGGCATTTCGAAGAGTCGTCGTCAACATAACGTATATATTATAACAGGTTGGCCATTGAGCACAAAAAAGAAACCCCTTATCGTCATTTTCTTTACTGTTTTTATTGATCTCATCGGTTTTGGGATCATCATCCCTTTGAGCCCTTATTTGGCTTCTGAGTTCGGAGCAGATGCCCTTCAGGTTGGGCTGCTGATGACGGTCTATTCAGGTGCCCAATTCTTGTTCTCCCCACTATGGGGGCAACTGAGCGATAAGTTTGGCAGACGTCCAATTATTCTTATGAGTCTGGTCGGGGCGGGAGTGGCTCACCTTATCTTTGCCATGGCCCAGACTTATTGGCTGCTCTTTGCGGCTCGCCTTTTTGCAGGAGTATTTGGCGCTAACATTTCAACAGCTATGGCCTATATTGCAGACATTACTGAAGAGAAGGATCGGTCCAAAAACATGGGATTGGTCGGTGCTGCTTTTGGTTTGGGATTTGTTTTGGGGCCCGCACTTGGAGCTCTCTTTGGTTGGGTGGGTGAACTCCTTGGTACGGCACCTCCTTTTGGAAAAAGTTTTGCAGCAGTGGTGGCGTCGGCCATTTGTTTAGCTAATGCTGCAGTAGCCTGGAGAGTTCTTAAAGAGTCTCTCCCTATGGGCAAGAGAGGAATGCGCGAGCGGAAACCTCGGTTCGAAATGATCATGATTCACCTGAAGAGACCGGTAGTTGGCCAGCTCCAAGTGATGTATTTTTTGGCTTCGTTTGCGATGGCGCACATGGAAGCGTCATTGTTTCTGTTTGTACAGGATGATTTTCAGTGGTCATTGACAAAGGCAGGTCTTGGCTTTGCCTACGTTGGAGTGATCATGGTGATTACCCAGGGCTATCTCATTCGCAAACTTTTGCCCAAGATCGGGGAAAAGCGAATGCTGATGTCGGGACTCGTCATGAAGGCCGCAGGGCTGTCTGGAATTGCCCTCTCGGGGCAGATTTGGGGACTGGCGGTTGCGGTGACCTTGCTTGGATTGGGGACAGGCTTTATTAATCCCGCCTTGTCTGGGTCCATTAGTTTGCTGACTCCTGAGGACCAGCAGGGGGGCGTGATGGGGGTCAACCAGAGCCTGTCCGCCTTGGGGCGAATTGTGGGGCCGGTTCTTGGTGGGTGGTTCTATAGAGACATCACACATCAGACGCCATTTTGGGCTGGAGCCATGATTGTCGTTGTTTCCCTCTTGATCGGTCTTTCTGTGTTTACCCGGTTACCCGTGCGAGCTCAAGAGGGCCGATAATGAAGTTGTTTGGTCGGTCAGAAGTCTGGGAAATTGGCCCGTTTCAGCTGGAGAATATCCTTACCAACATTCCTGTTTTTTGGTTTTTTGATTTGTCCAAAAGCCCATTGGGGGAAGGGGTCCTCGAGATGATGGGGGAAGTTCTTTCCCCCTGTGTAAAAATCCGGCCTGAAGGGGTTTTGGAGGAGCTAAAGAGAAAGGGGGCTAGCCTGGAGCAGCCGGTAGTTCTCATTTGCGAAGATGGAAAACGATCGCGTAAGGTCGCTCTGAGACTGACAAAATCCAAATACCTCAATGTCTACGTTGTGGCAGGAGGCAAGCAAGCCTTGGCCGAGTACTTCAAGGCCCCTGAGTAATTTCGACAAAGGCCCAAGCTTCTTCCCTCCCATCTTGTCTTGAAGGCCTAAATAGTGATAATGTCTGACAATTACTGAAATTAAGGCCGGGATCAAGGGTCTTGGTGAGCAGGTGACGGGAGACCTTATGGAGTTGTCGGATCGTTATAATCCGGAAGAAGTTGAAGGACGCATTTACCAGTGGTGGGTCAATCAAGGCTACTTCAAAGCCGAAGATGTATCTACTAAGCCGCCATACTGTATTATTCTCCCTCCTCCAAATGTGACAGGTTCATTGCACATGGGCCACGCACTTAACCACACCATCCAGGACGCCTTGGTTCGTTGGAAGCGCATGAGTGGCTTTAACACTCTTTGGCTCCCAGGAACCGACCACGCGGGTATTGCCACCCAGTCAGTGGTAGAAAAAAACTTAGCCAAAGAGGGAGTAACCAGGCAGCAGCTGGGTCGTGACAAGTTTGTTGAAAAGGTATGGGAGTGGAAGCACCAATATGGAAATCGCATTGTCGAGCAGATGAAGAGACTGGGTGATTCCTGTGATTGGGAAAGAACCTGCTTCACACTGGACGAGGGTGTTTCTCAGGCGGTTCGAAAAGTCTTTGTACACCTTTATCAAAAGGAATGGATTTACCGAGGCACCCGTCTCATAAACTGGAGTCCCAAGCTTGAGTCGGCCCTGTCTGATCTCGAAGTGGAGTACAAGGAAGTAAAAGGAAATCTTTGGCACATTCGTTATCCCCTTGAAGATGGAAGCGGCGAGATCATCGTGGCCACCACCCGTCCGGAGACCATGCTTGGCGATACGGCAGTGGCCGTGCATCCGAGCGATGACCGCTACAAGGAGATGCTTGGTAAAAAAATCCTGCAGCCGCTGACCGGCCGTAAGATCACCATTATCGCTGACGACTATGTCGACAAGGAGTTTGGTTCGGGCGCAGTTAAGATCACCCCGGCTCACGATTTTAACGACTATGAAATGGGTAAGAGACACAACCTAGAGTTTCTCAACATCCTCAATAAGGACGGCACTCTTAACGACACCGTGCCGGAGGCCTTTCGCGGTCAGCCTGTTAAGAAGGCTCGTGAATTGGTGGTTCAGCATTTGGAGGAGCAGGGCTTCCTAGTACAGATTGAGCCCCATTTGCACTCGGTTGGTCACTGTTCTCGCTCAGGAGCAGTGGTCGAGCCGCTGTTATCTGAACAGTGGTTCGTCAAAACTGCTGATTTAGCCACTCCAGCCAAGCGGGTTGTGGAAAGTGGAACCATTCAATTTGAACCGGAAAATTGGACAAAGACCTACTTGCACTGGA
This sequence comes from Pseudobdellovibrionaceae bacterium, assembly GCA_020635075.1. Taxonomy (NCBI): domain Bacteria; kingdom Pseudomonadati; phylum Bdellovibrionota; class Bdellovibrionia; order Bdellovibrionales; family Pseudobdellovibrionaceae; species Pseudobdellovibrionaceae bacterium. The sequence goes on from JACKAM010000004.1 coordinate 288,356, forward strand.
TGAACATCATTCAGGACTGGTGTATTTCCCGACAGCTTTGGTGGGGGCATCGCATCCCGGCCTGGTACTGCGGTGATTGCAACCACGTCACCGTCGCCGAGGATGATCCAGATTGCTGTGATAAGTGTAGCAGTCATAATATTCGCCAGGAAGAGGACGTGTTGGATACATGGTTTTCCTCTGCTTTATGGCCATTTAGCACCATGGGTTGGCCTGAGGAAAATGAGACGCAAAAGACCTTTTACCCCACTAATGTTTTGGTCACAGGCCATGACATTATCTTTTTCTGGGTCGCCCGAATGATCATGTCAGGCCTGGAGTTTAAAAAAGATGTACCTTTCAGAACCGTGTACATTCACGGTTTGGTGCGGGATTCGCAAGGTCGGAAGATGTCCAAGTCCTTGGGTAATTCGGTGGACCCGGTCGAATTGATTGAGAAAACCGGAGCAGATGCTCTGCGCTTTACGCTCTTATCTCAAATCTCAACCGGAAAAGACTTGAAATTCTCGGAGGCTAGGCTTGAAGGCTACCGGAATTTCATGAATAAGATCTGGAATGCCACGCGCTTTGCCCTAAATGCACTCGAAAGTGTGAATCTGAAGGGTGTAGATGTAAAGACGCCTCCTCCGGCCAAGGACCTTTCTCACGCCGATCAATGGATCATTTATAAGATGGGCGTTTGCATGAAAGAAGTTGATGCGGCCCTGACAGCTCACCGATTTTCCGATGCTGCCAATGCTGTGTACTCTTTTGCCTGGCATGAGTTCTGTGACTGGTATCTAGAGTTTATTAAACCGACGATGTATGGTGAAGATGGCGCGGAGAAAGCGGCCACCCAGACGATTTTAGCACAGACATTGAACCGCTTGATGAGGCTTCTGCATCCATTTGTCCCCTTTATTTCCGAAGAGCTTTATCAAAAGCTCCCGATCAAGGCTGAAGCCTGCATTGTTGATGAGTATCCCAGCACCATTAACGACAAAGAGTGGTTAAAAGCGGGTTCTGAAGAAAAAGCTTATGAACTTGATGTTGTAAAGGGAGTGATCACGGCCCTTCGAAACATCCGCGGTGAGAACCGGATCAAACCGGGCTTGGAGATTACGGCTCGCTTGGCCCCGAGTGACGATAAACTGCAAAAGATTCTTCAGTCTAACAAAGTGGCCATTTGTCGATTGGCAAAACTGTCAGAGTGCCTCATTGGTGAGGCTGGAGCTCTGCAGAAGTGTGCCTTGAGTCCTTTCGTTATCGGTGACGACAAAGTGGATGTGATTGTTCCCCTTGAAGGTCTGGTGGATTTTGACGAGGAGATCAAGCGCCTGGAAAAGGCCATCGAAAAGATTGAAAAGGAAATCTCCGGACTTAGTGGGCGTCTGTCTAATGATAATTTTGTCGCCAATGCTCCGGACGATGTTGTCGCTCAGGCCAAGCATCAGTTGGAGAGCCACCAATCAAAGGTGTCGGTACTGAAAGAAAGTTTGGCCCGGCTAAAGTAGTCATGTTCCCGGTAAAAACTTGTAATGCGGCACGGCCGGATAAGAGAATTTATCCGGCCACGCTGTATTACAAGTTTTGGATCGGGAATTTTACTAGTACTGAACCAGTTCACCCTCTCCAGATAGGAAGAAGGTGCTGGTCTTGCGATTCTCAACAAGGGGTGTTTTGACCATCCAGTCGAGATTCATTTCCATTCCAGCCTTCGGATTTTGCCTAGAGCCCAGATTCACGACTTGGCTAATGTTGACGTTTGCACCAAACGTATATCCCCAGACAACATTGACGTCGGCGGGCACAATTGTGGCGTTGGTGATATAGCGGCCTTTCCCTCGGTACTGGCCACCGTAGGTGAAAATTACCCGGAATGAAAAGCGCACAACTTCAATTCCCATGAGGTTTTTGTAGACGACTTTGTAGGTTTCCGCCTTTGGGAAATTCCAACTCTCAAGTTGATCCCAGCACTGGATTCCTTTGGGCAGAGCATTTGCGGTTTTGGTTTTGACCTCAACCACAGGTTTGTTGGCCTTAACGATTTCCCAGATTTTTTTACCAATGTTGATGATTTGATCCACCACTACAGTGGCGCTTTGTGGCTTTTGTTGTGACCAGGCTTCGCTGGTGCCACAGTCATCTTCTAGAGACGACAACCAGGACAGATCTTCAGATTTGTCTTCAGCGACTTTGCTTAACGTCACATCCGAAATAGTGTAGAAATTCTTTTCTAGCTCGGAGACAGGTGATTCGGCCTTAGCCGCAAACACGGTTAAAACAAGCGACCCGACAATGGCCACACCAGCCATGGTTTTGGCAACTCTCCCCATTTTAGACCCCCTTGATCACCAGCGCCCCCCGCTTGGTGTTTGTTTTGCTAAGCCTATCAATGGGGTCTCAAGCCACCTATGAAATTGGTTCACTTGAAGCTATTTCCAGCCCGTGATGTTCTTTCTCAGTTGGTTTTGGGTAATTTTTACAACCTAAAAAGCGCCCAAAATACCGGGACTTATGCCAACTATAAAGATATCTTCGCGCCGATTCTCTCCTTCAATAAAGGACCAGCGGAATTGGAGGGGCAAGCCGGTGAACTCCACTGTCATAGACCAGCCACTAAAGTCCCTTTTCTGGCCCGCGAAGTTGTAGGTCCATTGCTCCCAGGCAGGTACGACCGTCATTATAATCGAACGGGAGAAGGGAATATGCACCGCCCATCCTGCACCGAGAAGGTCATATTCCGGTTCATCATCAAAGCTATTCTCAAAGTACAATCTCAGCCGATCAAAGAAATCGATGTGAAAGTAATAGCCAGTGAGCCACGAATCCAGACCGGGAACATCGTCCATGCGGCTGTGCTGAGAGCCGGTCAAATACAGCCCCGCTCTGGATCTTCCGTCCCGAAGCCTCGGCTGAATGACCTCTTTCTCTGGCTCCTTAGCCATGAGAGTGGCGATTCCATCGGGACCAGGAGTGAGGCCAATTTGCCCGACCCCAAACCCCATGTGTTTGCGTGAGACAACGCCAACTTGTTCCCCTCGACGGTTAACGACCGGGCCACCAGAATTCCCCGGGCTGAGAGACATATCAGTGACAAATTCCTTCTGCTTTTTGTTTATTTTGGAAACGACCCCAGTCGAAAACAGACCCACCAACTCCTCATTCACTGAGCCTTTGGCAAAGGGTTTCATGGCCATTGGATGCCCCATCGTGGAGACGGGTTCACCAATCTTAAGTTTGCCTGGCTCAGCCAGAACCACCAAGGGTCGATCGGTCGGGCGAGAGAGTTTTAAAAGGGCCAGGTCAAGTTTTTTATGGGCCCGAATAATAGTGGCCGATGTTCCATTTTCAATGTCATCCTGCCAAGCCACTTCGATGGGGAGCATACGGTTCACACAGTGCCAGGCGGTGAGGACTTTGTCTGGTGCAACCAGAGATCCTGAACACAGACCTCCACCAGAAAAGATGACCGGAACACTCTTTTCCAGCTTTGGAGTCACTTCGGACCAGTCGACCTCAGCGAAGGAAGGGAGGGGGAGAAGAATCAACATGTAGAGGCACATCCTGATCACAATTTGCTCCTGTTTGTAGGGGGCCCAAAATCGGCTCCGCTTTTGAAATTAGAACAGAGGGAATTGCCTACTCTGTGGACAGTAAAACCTATAGGGTCTAGAACCCCGAAATAACACCACAATATTAGCTCACAATTAGGCCTTTCTGGCACCCCTTATGCTTTGCTTCTCCACTATCGGGTTAGCTGAAAACTAGGGGAATTAACGTGAGTACTTGGGCAAGACTTTTGAAAGTTTGCCCTGGGCCAAGAGGGCTTTGGGCAATGGCATGCGGGCTGTTTTTTGTGTCGGTTCTGACCGAGGCAGCCAATTGGCAGACCGGCTGGGTTCAGAACGATCTGGCGGATAAGCCGGCCTATAGCGGAAAATGTGAAAACAGGAATTTTGGCTCGTGGTCCTATCCGGGAACAGCCCCATGGGGTTGTGATGCAGATAATTACGGTGAATCCTACCGGGCCGAAATCGTTTACGCACCATTCACCTTGAATTTGGATCGATTACATCTGGGTATGGGTAGGGGCAGCGGGAGCGAATATGAATTGGCGGTTCTGGATCGGGCATCACACCTGAAAGACTACATGACTCAAATGTATCTTTTGGTGAGGTCCCTTGCGGCAAAGTACTATGCCCAACGACGGCCACAGGCTCCGGCAGACGAAGTGGATGCCTGGATTCAAGCCATTCTTGCCGTGGTGGCGCAGGAAAGCAATTTCAGTCACTTCCGCAAGGTGGACCCAAGCCTCCCTCTAAAAATTGTCATGGGTGATCATAATCAGTCGATTGGGCTCATGCAGATTTACCTGCAGGCGCACGCGGTAAGAACCCCTGATCATTATTTCGATTTAACCAAAAACATTCTCTTTGGGATGGATCAATTTTACCTCAGTTGGGAGAGGGCAGAAAAGGCAAGTGAGAAGTGTTTGCCGGTCAAGAGTCGGCAGGATCAGGCCAAAGCGGCTTATTCATCGTATAATGGAGGAAGAATTGCCATTTGCAGATGGTCAACGGCAAGTGCTCTTTGGCACCAAGCGAATCCTGGTTGCACCTTTGGCAGTCAAACGGACTATGAGGATAAGTGCAGTAAGGATTCGAATTTAAAATTCCTCCTCCATGATCTGCACTATGCAAAGAAGTTAAGTAAGTCGCCATGGATGAGACACATTGACTTGAAGCCTGATACAGAATTGGCTCTAGATGTAGATTGTCTCATGCGAGGTAATGATCTGTGTGCCATCAGTGAAGAGCAAAGAGTTGAGTATTTGTCTGGTCACATTCTGACCTTCTACAATCCCGAGGAGTCGACAAAAAATGAGTATTGTGTGATTGGTGAAGATGGTGACCTCCACTGCATCTATGGAGACCACGATGTCGCCTGTCTTAATCGCTACGCTGAAATCAAGCAGTACAACCGAGTTTATCGTCTCAATCAACCGGATTTGGACTTCACTCGGATCACCTACCAGAATCGACACTTCGTTTGTCAAAATGCTGTCGATGGTTTGGTTCCGGTTGGTGGCTTCATTAAAACCCACAAGGCCATTGCCATTCGCCGTGGACCGTCACGAGACTCTGATGCCATTGGCTCAACCGAAAATAGGGTTTTCCAAGTCATAGACTTTTTTGTTCGCCCTGGTCGAGAACTGGATCGCTATTATGTGGTCCCGGTCATGACCAAACAGGGCCTGGATTTTGGGTACATCTATGCTGGCTCAGTTAAGGCCAGCAAGAAGCCTCAGTATGGAGACTGGGACAGATGGGCGACGCCTATGACCGTAAAAGAAGCGCTAAGCTCCGAGGACCTGGTGCGACCATTGCCGGTGGTGGGGGAGTGGATGCGGGTCGTGACGGAAACCAAACAACCGGTCTTGGCGGACATTCTGAGTTCGGATCCTCACCCCCAGGCAATCAGTATGCTTGATTCAGGAGATGAGTTTGAGGTCTTGAATCTGGAGCTGCGTGGAGACGAGACAGCGAACAAGATGTATTTGAAAATTCGTGGGCCAAGTGGAGAGGTTGGATATCTTTACTCTGGTCAGACTTCACCCAACTACACAATTAATAGGTATGTTGAATCTGTGAGTGAAAAAGGAGTTTCACAATGAAAAACTGGTGGACGTCTATTCTGTTTGTCGTTGGTGTTACAACACTGTTTATCGGTGGGCAGGGCAGTATGCACCTGATCCAGTCATGGAAGCCATCTGGAGACAATGGGGAGAAAATTGGGTCGGCAGCTCGATCTCAAATGGGGCGAAGGTTCGTCTCAAGAGCAGGGTCAGACGCAAAGCGAGCTGCGCCAAAAAACCCCTCCTCTCAGGTGGGGCTCAGTGGTTTTCAGGCCATCCGACAAGACGTTGGTGAACTTAAGATGTGTTTGGAAAACCGGGACTGCTTCCAGTTTTTTCAGCAGGATGATGGAAAACTCGGTTACCACTTTGCAGTTTCAAAGGAGGTAGCATCGGCGGCAAGTGAGCTGTTGCCGTTATTGGAGCAGGGTGAATTGGCGGTTGATCAAGAGGTTATTCAGTTTGTCCATGAGCTACTTTCTTTCCCCGAAGATCATGTGCGTGATGCCGCCTTAAGATTGGTTCCCTTTTTGCCTCATTCTGAACAGACTTTGCGGGCCAGCTTGGCTGCATTGGACGATTCTGTTAGTGCGCCTCTCTACTCGCTTGGATTGCGCACTTTGAGGGATTACAGCCAGGACCCGGCCTACAACGATGTCATGTCTCAGTTTCTCGCCCACAAGCTGGTCAATGGTGGACACTTTGCGAGCGTTGAGGTTGCGAAAGGGCTTTTGCCCATTATCAACTCTGGAAATGTAGAGCTGTTTCAGGACACTTTGAAGAAAATGTCTCCAGCCTCAAAGGCACACGAATTCCTCCGAAGCGGTTTAGAAGAATACAAAATGCTCACGGCGGGCTTTTAATGTGGATAACTGTGGGGGCAATGTGCACAACATGGTTCCCGGTTAAAACTTGTAATGCGATACGCTCTGATAACCATAAGTAACCTGTGTGTGTCGCATTACAAGTTTTAACCGGGAACATTAAAGAGACCAAAAAAAAGAGGACCCGAAGGTCCTCTTTTCATTTCTCACCTAGTTAGCGGCGAGGTGGTCGTCCTGGATTTCCAGGTCTTCCTCCAGGAGGAGGGCGCCGAGGTGGCTCAGGTCTTACTGGCGGATTAGGCCTAGGGTTCGGACGCGGATTGGGTCTTACCGGCGGCGGATTAGGCCTAGGGTTCGGACGCGGATTGGGTCTTACCGGCGGCGGTTCAGGCCTAGGGTTCGGACGCGGATTGGGTCTTACCGGCGGCGGATTAGGCCTAGGGTTCGGACGCGGATTGGGTCTTACCGGCGGCGGTTCAGGCCTAGGGTTCGGACGCGGATTGGGTCTTACCGGCGGCGGTTCAGGCCTAGGGTTCGGACGCGGATTGGGTCTTACCGGCGGCGGTTCAGGCCTAGGGTTCGGACGCGGATTGGGTCTTACCGGCGGCGGTTCAGGCCTAGGGTTCGGACGCGGATTGGGTCTTACCGGCGGCGGATTAGGCCTAGGGTTCGGACGCGGATTGGGTCTTACTGGCGGCGGATTAGGCCTAGGGTTCGGACGCGGATTCGGTCTTACTGGTGGCGGTGTTGGTCTTGGAGGACGAGGGCCTGGTCTCACGGGTGGTGGAACCGGGCGTGGATTAGGAACGGGTCGGCGGTAAATCACACAACGACCTAATACAGGATCCCAACGACGATCACCTTCACATCTGCGGATGGGTCCACCCGGGCGCACGCAACGTCCCAGCACGGAGTCCCACACTCTTCCGGGGCCGCAGTAACGAACACGATCTACGCAGCGGTTACGAGCAGGATCCCACATTTCTCCAGGATAACAGTTGCGCACTTCACGCACACAAACGCCACGATAAGAGTCCCAGTGGGAGCCAATCGGACAAGTGCGAGAACGGGACACGCAACGGCCGTAGTAGGAATCCCAATAGGAATCAATCGGGCACACACGATGGTGGTGGCGGCGCACACACATTCCCAGATCCCAGTCATAGCGTTCGCCTACACTGCAAGTGTAAGGCAGACGGGTACAACGACCATAGTAGGAATCCCAGCGGTAATTGATGGGACAGCGGGGCACGCCACTGCGTACACAGCGGTCAATGTAGTGATCGTAGTAATAGCCGGGCTGACAACGAATAGTCGGAGGAGGCGCCGGGTATTGGATACAGGCATTCTCATCGGGATTGTAGTAAGAGCCATCCGGACAAGTGTCGAGACGAATTTGTACACAGTAGCCGACAACGTCATCGTAATAGTATCCGGGAGGACAGGAGTAGCGATCTTCGTCTTCCTCAAGGATATTCAATTCAAACTGACGGGTGTTTTTGCGGCCATCACTATCGGTGACCTGAAAGGCAAAGTGGAAGAGGCCGGCATCGCGAGGTTCATCCTTAATCTTGATCGCATTTTTTGACCATCTCTTGCGCCAGTCCATACCAGGTGGCAGTTCAGATTCAAAGAGTTCGGCATCCCAAGATCCCCAAGAAGAGGACAGTTCAACATCAATGTCCTCTTCATAGTCCTTACCCACTTTTGCTGCTGGTAGGAGACGTGAGGTTTTAAAACGCGGGTACTCAAGACGATCATTGTCTTCGGCATGCATACAGATGTTGCTGGTCGCCATCAGCTTGTCGTCAAGGCGGGCGCCCAAAACAAAACACCAGGTTCCGGTGAATTCAGGCGTTCCATAGATTAGAGAACGATTGCTATCGATCTCAGCTAAACTCAATCCCGCAGGAAGAGTGTTGTAAAGAACCTCCCAGTGCACGGGTCGTGCAGGGGCGTCGTCGAGTGCGATTTCCAATTCCTGGTAATCACCAATTCTACCTACTAGTTCTTGCTCGTCATAGAGCAGCTGTCCACCCTCGTCGGTCGACTCATTAGTATAGCGATTGTCATCTGTTGGATGAAAATCGTTGTCGCGAGATTCGGCACATGCGGATGTCGCAAAGCTGAGTGCCACCAGCATAGAACACAGCGTCGTCCACATGGACGAGCTAGAACGTCTTTTCATGTATTTCCCCCCGATTCAGACTTTTGTCGTAATCGGTTCCATATTCAGCAATGTGGGTGCCATGTCGAGGAAGATTTTACGAGGTGGTGACAGAATTGCACCTGGTGCATGACTTGGTGTGCGGAGAGCTTTTGACACCAGAACGGGGGTGCAGATTGGCTCCGTTATTTTTTGACGGGTTTCTCCTGAGAGCGGATTTGCGCTGCGCGCAACTCGGAGTCCAACCATTGCTTAACCTTCAATGGGTGATTGGTAAAGACCCAATCGATGCCCCTACTGAGCTCTCGGCGAAGGCTATTGCGGGAGGCAACAAAGCCAACGCCAACCTTTTGCTCGGCCTGATGGTGCTCGTCGATCAACTTTTGCTTGAGTAAAAGGTAGTGGCCGGTCAATCCGCCAAATGATCGCTTCAGACACTCTTGACTCATTTCCTTTACATTGAATTCGGCAATCCCCAAGCAGGCTTTTGGTGTCACAAAGTCCACGCGCTTAAGGATCTCTGTCGAAAAAGACATAAAGTGATAATCTTCAGCCGGACGCAACCGACTCAGGATCTCCTGCAACCTCTTGATTTTGACATTGTCTGGGTCAGACAGACTTTCTTTGAGCTCAATCATCAAATGCAATTGCAAACCAAAGTGATCGACGACCTCGGCGAGAGTGGGAATGTGGGGTGCATGTTGCCGGAGCATCTTTAGAGTGTAGCGAGCCGGCGAGATGTTGGGCCGCCCAAAAACCCGACCACAATCGGGGTCATGAAGGACAACCGGCTCCAGGTCTTCAGTCCAGCGCAAATCAAACTCGATGCCCCAAATCTTATTGCGCGCACAGGTTTCAAATGCCGGAAGAGTGTTTTCGATGACGTTAAAATTGTCGTGTTGTCCGCGATGAGCAACGGGACGGCAATGCATGAGCTGCTCCAACGACGGCTTTTTTTGGGGCCAAAGGGAGAAGAAGTCGTCAGCCCGATTCTGCAGGAATTCGTTGAATGATGCGGAGCTCATGATTCGATTGTAGGGTTTGCCAACGGAGAGGGTCAATTGCCGCCGAATACGGGTGGACAGGAATCAGAATTTTGAACAGACTTAAGACCGGAGAAAGGCCTTAACAAGGAGAGTTTTATGGCTGGAAAAATCATCGGGATGATCGTGATGACTCTGATGGCAGTCAGCCTTGTGGCTTGTGGCGGAAAGGAAAAACCCAAAGCCCTGTCGCCTTTGACATCCGAACAGCTGGACCAGGTTGAGTCTTTGACCCGCTCCATGGATCAGGTGGAAGAGGCCATCGGTAGAGCAAAGACCACCGGTAATTTTGCAGAGTTCAATACGCCCTTGCCAAAAGCCAAAGTGGGCTCAGCCCGCAAGATGGCGGAGAAAATCAGCAAGACATTTTGTCGTTACCGGGAAAACCCAAACAATCCTGGCGGAGTTAATAGGGAAAGCTTTTTAATTGTTGATGGAGCGGACTGCCCCGTTCGTTACGAGACCCGCAGTCGTGAAGTGGAATCAAACACTGAGTTCAGCACCGCTTTGTCGATGGACTATGAAGTTGTGGGACTTGATTTTAAAGAGATGAATGACATCGAGGCTTTTAAGGTCGAAGGCACCATTGGTGCCAGGGGGACCATTCGTGGCGCTGAATTCTTTGGTCGAGTTCAGGGCACAGCTAGGTCCCAGTCTTTTGGTACGATCCACATCATTGTCGATAACGGTGGTCTGGTGTCGCGCGACGGCGGCAGTCAGATCTTAAGTCTAACTCTCCGCTATCTGGATGTTGTGGCAACAGGTCGGGTTGAGACCCAGTACAACTCCAATGGTGATAAAGTAGGGCATAGCTACTTCATCAACGATGTCCCGTTTGCCGAGAAGGACTTTCGCGACATCATGGGCTCAACCCTTCTCGACAAATAGCTAAGTTCCCTCTCTAGATTACTGTTACACGGGGGCTGTAGATAAAAGTCCAGAGTCCCCCGCCCTGGTTGAACTCCCTGGCAAACTACCTGAAAATAATATGGTCAACTTCCAGGGGGGAACACAAAATGGGGAACAGGGTTTTTCGTGCATTTGTTCTGATGGCCGCACTCATTGGTGCGGGAAGTGCTTTCGCCGCTCGGGGCGGTGGTGGCGGTTGGTCACTTGGGGCCAACATCGGTATTACCGCGGCCGACCAAAAAGATTTGGATACACTGGTGACTCGCTCGAATCAGCGTGCAGGTGGTATTACCACTGGTCAGCTGGGCAATGCCTGGGAAGGCAATGGTTATATCAGTTACCGTTTTGGTGGAATGACAGCGATTCAGCTGCGCATCGGATTTCTTTACCAAAATGAAGATGGTTCTGATACGTCTGGCAACAATTACGAATATGGACTTTTCGGTTTCACCATCTTCCCCATGTTTCGCTTTTATCTGTTAGAGGACACGATGATCAAATTCTACACCCAGCTGGGATTGGGCTGGGGAAGTGTCAGCGGGGATATCAAAGAGGGAAATAACTCAGTGGAATTCTCTGGCAGCGCCTTGGGTTACATGGGCGGTATTGGAGCGGAGTTCTGCTTTTGGAGTTCCAGTCACTGCATTACTGTTGAGGGTAATCTGCGCATTCTTGGCGTTGAGAGGCTGATCGCCGACAGCGTATCTGGTGACTTCCTTGCCGGTCCACCAAGCCCGGCCAGTTTGAGCCAGGCTCAAAAGGGCAAAGAGGTGGAGCTCGATGGGCGTGACCTGGGTGTGACCTTGTCGGGGATCGAAGGTTTTATTGGTTACGTCTTTTACTTCTAGAGAAGCTCAAAAATGAATATGAGAGTCAAACTTTGGGGTGTTCGCGGATCGTTGCCCTCACCCCATTCTCCCGAGCAGCTGACGGACAAGTTCCGCGCTCTGCTTGAGGAGTATGATGAATTCCGCAAAAACAACTCTGGTGGTGTTGACGAATTCTTGAGGCGGACCCCCGATTACAAGGTTGGCGGTTTTGGTGGTCATACGGCTTGTGTGCAGGTCACTACGCCCAAGAGGGAC